>DZBD01000008.1:13983-35445 GCA_022729795.1 Sulfuricurvum sp.
TGCAAACTGCTATTTTTAGGACTTCTCTTTAGCGAAGGCAGAGCCATCGCTTCCGAAATAAGATGTAGATATTTCAATTCTTGAAGTTCTTTCACAGTCTCTTGAGCAAATAAATTATTCATTATCGCGCCCTTTTTATAAAATTTTATAGAGGATTTTAACACATTTTTTGAGAAAAATTTCTTCCTTGCTTTTGTCTAAAGTGTATTTTATAATAAAGTTACTATAATTATAAAATACAATTCAAAAGGGTACTTAAATGAATTTAGCGACACTTCAAAAAATATCAATTCAAATACTCGCTCGTGAAATTCCTGTGTATAGGAGATATCTCTACTCAAAAATTGATTTTAGTTCAAAACTTATTGGTATAAAAGGATCTCGCGGTACGGGAAAAAGTACCATACTTTTGCAGTATGCCAAAAGTATGGATTTACCGTCTTCGAAAATTTTATACCTCAGTTGCGATCATCCTGCAATGAGTGGAGTAAGATTGTATGAAGTGGCTGAAAATTTTTATGCCAGAGGTGGAAAACTTCTTATCATTGATGAGATTCATAAATCGCCGAATTTTTCTAACGAACTCAAAGCAATATATGATGTGTTTGATTTACAAGTTGTATTTAGCGGCTCATCCGCACTTCAAATAGAACACGGAGGCGGTGATCTTTCTCGTAGAGCAGTTATCCATACTCTTGGCGTACTCTCTTTAAGAGAGTTTTGCGAACTAGAAACCAAAAAAACATTTAAAAGTTTTGCTTTGAATGAAATCTTATTACATCATGAAGACATAGCAGCATCTATTATGAAACAAATAAGACCGCTGGAACAGTTTCATAACTATTGCGAATACGGATGTTATCCTTTCTTTGCCGAATCGCTCATAGGCTATCCCTCGAAGCTTTTGGAAGTTATCAATGTGACAATAGATTCTGACCTTTGCGGCATCTACAACATCGACCCCTCAAAACTGGATAAACTCAAAAAAATCATCTATATACTTTGTAGTTCAAAACCCTATGAAGTCAATGTCTCAAAACTAAGTGCAGCCGTAGGAGCTTCTTGGCCGACACTTCAAAAATATTTAGAGCGAATGGATGCAGGAAGTTTAATACATATCTTAAGAGGCGGCATAGGGATGAGAGCAGTTAATCGTCCTGATAAACTCTTGCTTGATAATCCAAACCTTTTTACGGTGCTTTGTGCAAACTCTGATATCGGTGCAATGCGAGAGAGTTTTTTTGTCTCTCAAGTAGGCTTAAACCATCAAGTACACTATCATGATAAGGGCGACTTTATTGTGAATGATACTTTAGTATTTGAAGTTGGCGGTGCTTCTAAAGACGATAGTCAGCTAGAAGGTCAAAAGGGGTATGTTATTGCAGATACTATAGAAGTAGGGTTTAACAATAAAATTCCGCTCTGGCTTATGGGCTTCTTGTATTAAGGATGTTTAAGCTCCTCGACCTTTACTCATACTGTCCTACACAAGAGTGCCAAAAAGTCCCAATTTTAAGTATAATAAAAAAGCAAAAACACTTTTTAAAAGGTAAACCATGCAACTCAAAAAACTCCCAATCGGCATACAGACATTTAGTGAAGTAAGAGGTGAGGATTATGTTTATATAGATAAAACAGCTATAGCATTTGAGATGATAGAAAACTACAAATACATCTTTCTTTCTCGCCCAAGAAGATTTGGAAAGAGCCTCTTTTTAGATACTCTTAGAAATATTTTTGAAGCAAAAAAAGAGTACTTTAGCGGTTTAGCCATAGAAGAGAAGTGGGATTGGAGTGTGAGTTATCCTGTTATCCATGTGAACTTTGCTAAAGGAAAGATTGAGAACAGGGCAGATCTTGAAAAGAGATGGGAAGAAATACTCGAAGACAACGAAGAGCAACTAGGAGTAAAGTGCCATAGCAATATATACGACAGAAGATGCTTTGATACCCTCATCAGAGAAGCTCACAAAAAATACAACCAAAAAGTTGTCATCCTCATAGACGAATACGACAAGCCCATCCTTGACAACATAGACAAACCGGAGATTGCAAAAGAGATACGAGACGGACTTGTAAACTTCTACAGCGTCATCAAAGGAAGTGATGAATTTTTACGGTTTGCTTTTTTAACGGGAGTGAGCAAATTTACCAAAACTTCTATCTTTAGCGGGCTCAATAACATAGTAGATATTTCACTAGATGAGTCTTATGGAGATGTTTGCGGTTATAGCCAAAACGATATAGAAACTACCTTTAAGCCATATTTAGAGGGTGTAGATATGCAAAAGCTCAAGTGTTGGTACAACGGCTATAACTTTTTGGGAAGTGATATGTATAACCCTTTTGATATATTGCAGTTTATTGCAAAAAAACACCTCTATGACAACTATTGGTTTGAGAGTGGAACACCGACATTTCTCATGAAGTTGATTGAAAAAAATAACTACTTTCTACCAAGCCTTACAAATTTACGAGTTGATAAAAAACTCCTCAATAGTTTCGATATAGAAAACCTCGACCTTGAAGTCATCCTTTATCAAGCGGGGTATTTGACAATTGATACGGTAGAAATCGATGAAGACATAGGGACAATAGAGTATCTTCTCAAAATCCCAAACAAAGAGGTAAAGCTATCGCTATCACAATACATCATAGCAAAGCTTCTTCATGATAAAACACCTGTAAAAAAAGAGGTCTATAAAGCACTCAAACATAAGCAACTTGATCTTTTTAAAGAAACTCTAAAGAGCATCTTCGCCTCCATCCCCTACAACAACTTCACAAAAAACACCATGCAAGAGCATGAAGGCTTTTACGCAAGTGTCATCTATGTTTATCTGCAAAGTTTAGGACTCGACATAATAGGAGAGGATGTAACAAACAAGGGAAGAATCGACTTAACTATAAAAATGGATGAAGCCATTTATATACTAGAGTTTAAAGTAGACGGCAAAGATAATGCACTAGAGCAAATCAAAGCCAATGGATACGCTGCAAAATATATGAGCCAAAACAAAGAGATTTATCTCATCGGCATACATTTCGATACGAAAGAGAAAAATATCTCTGTGTTTGAGTGGGAAAGAGCGTAAATTCAGAGGGTTATGCACTCCCATTATGCCAAGGAAAAGATTTTATTTGTTATAAAAAACCAGAAATACAACTAATAATTGGACTTGAGAATCCAATTATGATACAATCTAGTATCAAAAGGACAAAAAATGCTAGATGAAATCAGAGACTTTCAAAGAAAAATTTTCTCAAAACATAACTTTACATACAAAAGATATTTTTACTATAAGATAAACTTAAAGCCAAAACTCATCGGTATAGTGGGTGCGAGAGGTGTGGGGAAAACCACTTTTTTGGTGCAGTACCTTAAAGAACTTGATTTGCCTTTTAGTCAAAAACTTTATATCAGTGCGGACGCTATTACTATCCCTTCTCTTTTTGAGGTGGCGGAGATTTTTGCAAAAGAAGATGGAAAAGTGCTCATCATCGATGAGATACACAAATACCAAAATTTTGAACTAGAGCTTAAAAAGATTTACGATATTTTAGACCTCAAAGTGATATTTAGCGGCTCAAGTGCTTTGCAAATAGATAACGCAAAAGCCGATTTGAGCAGACGTGCGATTGTGTACCATTTTGAGGGCTTGTCTTTTCGTGAGTTCATTGAACTCAACAACGATGTCAAACTTAGCGCTTTTTCGCTAGAACAAATACTCTCAGACCATGTAAACATCGCATACGATTTGTTAGACAAATTTAACCTAAGGCTTTCTTATAAAGAGTACATTCAAAGCGGCTACTATCCGTTTTATTTTGAAGATAAGGAGAGTTATCTTTTACGGCTTCATGAGACCATTAACACCGTTATTGAGATAGATATTCCCTCTGTATTTCCCATAGAATACAGCAATGTCGTCAATCTTAAAAAGCTTGTAAGACTTGTTTGTCAGTCGCTTCCCTTTACTCCAAACATACAAGAACTGCTTGTTAAAATGGATATGAAGGAGAACTATAAAGGGCTTTATAGATTTTTAGAGTATCTCCATAAAGCCAAAGTATTGCATGTCATGAGAGCAAAAACAAAAGGAGACAGCATCTTCACTAAGCCCGAAAAAATTTACTTGAGCAATACAAATCTACACTACGCCTATTGCCATGAGTTCGAGATAGGAACCATCAGAGAAACCTTTTTTGCAAGTATGCTCAGAGTAGAACACTCTCTTGTGGGCGCTAAAAAAGGTGATTTTTTTGTAGATGACACATACACATTTGAGATAGGCGGTAAAAGTAAAAAATACAAACAAATACAAGACTTGCCAAATAGCTTTATAGTCTCAGATGATTTGGAAATAGGCAGCGGCAATAAAATTCCGCTTTGGCTGTTTGGATTTTTGTATTGAACTTTAAAAATTTATACAATATGTTCCCACGCAAGGGCAGTTGTAAAAGAGATTTCTTTAGAGGCTTTTTTACCTAAAATATCTTTTAAAAATTTCGGGTGCAAGCCATATCTGGGTCGCACGCTTCTTATATTTTCCTCTGTAAAAACTTCCCCTTTTTTTATATCTTGAGCAACATAAAGGCTTCTTGAAAATTGTCTGCTTTTTTGTTTTTGCGGGGTCATCTTGTAATCAACTCTGCCTAAGAGTTTTTCCACATGCCGTATCGCTTGAATCATTGCGGCAAATTCTTGCTTGTCCATAGAAAATTCGGCGTCTGCTCCGCCTATAGCTTTATTGAGTATAAAATGTTTTTCTATCACTTTTGCACCGAGTGCGACGGCTGCAATCGGCGCCGTACTTCCAAGTGTATGGTCTGAAAACCCGCTTATCACTCCAAAAGTCTCTGCCAAATTCGGTATGGTTTTGAGGTTGGCATCTTCAAGCGGAGCAGGGTAGGCTGAAGTGCATTTGAGAAGAATTATTTCGTTATTTCCCTCAGTTCTACAAATCTCGACGGCATCGTGAATCTCTTCTATGGTGGCTATTCCCGTAGAGATGATCATCGGTTTCATTTTTGAAGCCGTGTATCGTATGAGCTCATAATCCGTAATCTCAAACGAGGCTATTGTACGTCTGGAGTTTGACCGCATTAGCACCCATTTCTTTGGCTGCTTTGATACTCTCTTTAGCAATAGATATTGCACCGCCATGGTTTGCACTCAGCTCGGCTATGATAAAAGTGCCCTCTTTTTCTAAATCAAAATTACCTATTTTCATTTACTGCCTACTCCTATATATTTTGATTGAAAATACCTAAAATTATTATTTTGTTCTTTTTCTTATCTATCTCAAAAGGTATTGAATAGCCTTTAAAAATGAGTTCTCGAACATTTTCATCATTCTCTCTTTTTCGATAAGCATAAGGATTATTGGAAATATTTTGTATTTTTAAGATTATTTCATCATAAAAATGTAATGCTCTATTGACGCTATCTAGCGCTATAAATTCAACAATAATTTTTATTTCACTCTTAAATCTATCCGATTTTTCAACAATTAAAGTCTTGATACTAAACTCTCTCTTATTTCGTCCATACCTTCCATAAAAGGAGTAGTTTTCATATTGCCGCTTCGATACTCTTGTGATCTTCTTCTGATCTCTTCATCGAGAGTGTTTTTTATCTCTATCGCATCGCTTGGTAAAGATTTTACAAATTTTTCAAACTCCGACATATATTCTTCTTTTATACTTATACGCATAGTCATTTTGCACTCCTAAAATGTATATTTTATTTATTTTACCACATCTTTCACAAGTTCCATACAAATCACTTTTCGCTCATCAACAGACTTCTTGCTAACTTCTTTAAAACCATATTTCTTATACAAACTTTGAGCTCTAAGATTTTCCTCAAAGACTTCAAGTTTTAATTTTTTAATTTTTAAAAAGTCAAATGCATAAGCTACTCCACTCTTCATAAGAAGGCTTCCGACTCCTGCAATTTTTTCAAATGGGTTTGCATAAAGTCCAAATTCACATTCGTTTTTTTCTTTATCTATTTTTGTAAAATCTATAATTCCAATGTTTTGTTCACCTTTTTTGACTAAAAAATAGTGTTTATTTTGAGAATCTTTTAAACATATCGTCTTGATTGTCCGCAGTTTTAATAGCTATATGTAATCAATAGGAGAGCTTGGTTTTATGACAAAATGGTCTTGATACTCCAAAGTGAGGTGAGAATCGTCAAGCGGGCACATAATCTCGTGGAGCTTTTCTCTGGGACGAATGCCGATAATCTCTTGTGGAAGATGCGGTGCAAGGGCTTTTGCAAGCTCTATCATTTTCATGGATGGAATTTTTGGAACGTATATCTCTCCCCCTTGCATCCTTGCAAAGTTTTTAAGTACAAAGTCCACACCGTCTTGAAGGGTTATCCAAAATCTTGTCATATTCGGTTCTCTAATCGGCAAATTGTTCCGCCTGTGATGAGTATATTTTTTCCATTAAGCATGATATATCCTGAGTCCCATCTTTGTTCTATAAGCAAATGAAGTACCAACTATAATGTTTAATTATGAATAATTTTCACTCACGGATTTTTAGTTTGAACTTGTGTTTGCCTGTGCATCTATCATCATCTGCAGGGATGAAAATTGCGAGTTCATCCTACTTATCATCGCATCATAAGCGGTAAATTTCTTTGTCATTGTTTCGTAGCGTGTATCAAGAGATGCTTTTTGTTTATCATATTGAGAAATAAGTGACTCCTTGGTCGTTCCTATTTGATCTGAAAAATTACTCATAAGTTTACCAAAGCCCGTGTAGTCTGCCATTTTAGTATTAAGTTTTGTAAAGGTGCCGTCCGTTTCGCTATCCCCGCTAAATAAAAGTTCTAAAGCATTTGGATCTGCAATAAATTTTTCACTAAATACAGCAGAATCAAGAGTCATCACGCCGTACCTGTCAATATCTATGCCGTAATTCATTAGAGAATTTCCATTGGAATCTACGTCTGTAAGTATTTTAGTAATATCTCTTGAAATCGATTTTATAAAACTTTCACCGCTAAAGATTCCTGCAACCCCTTTCGTTTGGTCTGTGGTAGTCATATCTTTGAGGTTAGAAGAGAGTGTATTAAAGTTAGTGACAAACATCTCCATTTCAGAAGTTACTGAGATATCATTTTGGGCAATCTTGATGTTTGCCGATTGTTCGGCTGTCTGGTTTTGATTGAGTGTGATGGTTACCCCGTTGATGAGGTCGCTTATATCATTGCTTGAGCGTGTAATAGACACACCGTTGTAGTTAAACGTAGCGGCTTTAGCTTTTTGAATATTGTTGGCAGAATCGTTAAAGCCGAGTGTCGTGGACAAAGAAAGGGCATCGGGGTCAGAGTCATCGTTTGAGTCACTAAAAGTGATTGCTTGATTTGTACTGTCACCTGTTACCATCAGCTGGTATTGCCCCTCTCCGACTTGTAAAACAGAAGCCGTCATCTTTTCGCCGGCAATATCATTGAGTGAAGTTTTTATATCATCCAAAGTGCTTGTAGCGGTATAAGCTATCTCATAATCTGTTCCGCCCACTCCATTCACTGCACCGATGTTGATTGTGAGTGTTCCCTCTCCCAGCCCCGGCATAGCTACGGTTTTGTTGGTTTGGGCAAGTGCATTCCAAACATCTTTTTCCGCTTTACTTACATTGGTTATATTAAAAGATTGCACATCGGAACCGCCTTCAGCCCTTACCGTTACGGCATCCGTATTGCCGCTAACCGTACGAGCCAAATAAAGGCTGTCACCCCCTAATGTCGATACACTTGTTTTAAAAGTGTTCATAAATGAAGAAAGTAAGGTGTAAGCTTCTTCTTTTTGCGTTGATAAGGCAAGTTTATCTTCTAAAGGTTTGATTATAGCTGCATCGTCTGCCACACGAAGTTTGTCGAGAATGTCAGCTGTAAGTACCCCGGAGCCGATTCCAAGTGAATTGATTGTTGACATGATAAATCCTTTTTGCATTGTTAATACTATATCGTCATTTTAAATGAAGTGTTGAATTTGTATTTTTACATTTTGATTCAAGAAATCTTGATGGAGTGCCGATATACAAACATGAATAATTTAAACGATAACAGCAAAAAGGATTCCACAATGTACGGTAACACGGCTCATAATATTTATGCTCAAAATAATGTAGGTGTTGAATCACCAGCAAAACTTATAGAAGTGATGTACGAGGGGATTCTGCGCTTTAATGCTCAGGCAAAAAAAGCTATAAAAGACGGCGATATGCAAAAAAAAGTATATTGGACGAACCGTTCTATCGCAATTATTACAGAGCTTATTAATATTATCGATATGTCTCAGGGACCGATTTCCGAGTATTTGCAGGGGCTTTATAATTATGAAATACACCTACTTACGCAAGCAAATATCAATAACAGTACAGAGAAAATGGATGAGGTAAGTAATGTTTTTAAGGGTCTCTTGGATGCATGGAGAGAGACAACGAATGTGGCACACTAAGTTTAAGATAGCCCTAGTAGAAAAAAATACGGATGCCTTAGATGTTCTTTTGGCGGATATGCCTCTTTTTAGCGACCCAAAAGAGATTGTAGAAGCAATGTATCTGCTTCAAGAGGCATCCGTGTTGCTTCATAGTTTAAAAGATGAGGCTTCAAACTCTATGATTCGGATTAAAACAAATATCTCTTTTTTAAACTCCACGCAACCCCAAAGTTTGAGGACTTTAGATATTAAATCATAACTCTTTTGGGATGATAATCTCAATCCCGAGCGTATCCACATCTCCGTCGCTCTCTTTAGTAATATGAACACTTTGGGCTTGAATATATTTTGCTACTACAGCAATAATATCGGCTTTCATCTCTGTCATAAACGGATATGCCGTGTTGTTTCTGTCTGAGCTGATTGCTATACGCAGCCTCTCTTTGGCTACACCTGCACTTGTTTCTTTTTTGTTAAATAAAGAAAAAAAACTCATTGGAACAAACTTTTAATTTTGCCCATCAAAGAGGGTGTATTGAATGTTTCAACATCTTCAAAGTCTACGTCTATACCGCAAAGACGTTTAGAAATACGCTTATAGGCAGCACCTGCTTGTGATTTTTCATTTAAAATGATAGGTTTTCCCGTATTGGAAGCTTCCACGATTGCCTTGTCCTCAGGGATTTTACCGAGTAAGTCTATGGACAAAATATCCAAAATATCTCCGCTCATAAGCATCTCCCCGCTTGTAACCATGGCAGGATTGATACGGTTGATAATGAGGTACTTTTGTACTTTTTTGTTCTCTTTGGCTCTTTCACACTTTGCATCTACTATCCCGATAGCTTTGTCGGCATCACGGATAGAAGATACCTCCGGATTGACTACGACAATGGTTGCATCTGCAAACATAATCGTATGCTCAAACCCGCTCTCAATTCCCGCAGGGGCATCAAGAATGACATAATCAAACTCCTCTTTGAGCGTTGCGATGAGTTTTTTTACCTTCTCTTGGACGAGTGCTGTTTTGTCTTTTGTTTGTGAGGCTGCCAAAAGAAAAAGATTATCGGCATGTTTGCTTTTAATGAGTGCCTGTTTGAGTCCCGCTTCATCATCCATAACATGAACCATATCGTAGATGACACGATTTTCAAGACCAAGAATCAAATCAAGATTTCTTTGTCCCAAATCAAAATCCACAAGTACGACTTTTTTCCCCTCTTGAGCGATTCCTAGACCAAGATTCGCAGTTGTTGTTGTTTTTCCAACACCGCCCTTACCGCTTATTACTGCAAATACTACGCCCATTTAGGTTCCTTTTCTATAGGTGAGACAAGAATTTCATCACCGTTAAATATTATTTTATTAAATTTATTTTGTAGTAAACTACCGTCAATTTCCACACCGTTAAAAACTATCATCGCTTTTGGCGATGTATGCACAAGCATAAAATCTCCATTGCAAAAGAGCATTCCATCCACAATGCCCGTGATGATAAGATTCCCCTCCACATAGATTTTTGCACCGCTATTTACCCTATTTAAGACAAGCAAATCACTCTCTACTCTTATGTCCTGACCGCTTCTGACAATCTCATCTATGATTTTCAAATCACTCTGCTTGAGGATAAGTTCTTGTTGCTCTTTGTTGCCCCGCAGGTTGAGATGCGTTGTATAAGTTACGTCATTTGTATCGAGATACTCTTGTATTGCAGGAGTTATCTCCCCTTTGAGATAAATCAGATAGTGTCTTAACATAATGATGTTTTTGTCCATGAAGGCTAAAAATGAACTTTGAGATTCTATATTTATCTCAAACACTTTAATCGAATACTGTTTTACTTTCACTGTATCCCTTGAAGAAATATTTTAAACACGAAGATTTTCGGTGCGCGATTATAGCATAGAGGGATAAAATATGTTCAATTTTACCGCTTTTTAGCAATCCCGAATTTCAAACTTCTGATAGTATAGTCGCTCACGACTGCCCCTTTTCGCATAGAAAGAATATGTGCAACAGCATCGGCTATGTCTGAAGCTAAGAGTTTTTCATCCTCTTTTTGACTTGTCTCAAATCGAAGTTTTTCATAAAAAGGGCTTTGAGTCATATCGGGATTGATATTCGTGATGCTCAGTCCGCTTTTTCTCGTTTCTTCAAAAAGCGCATCGCCAAAGGCTTTGAGTCCGGCTTTTGTAGCACTGTAAACTCCGGCAAATTTGCTGGCTCGTATCGCTTCTATGGAGTTGATATTTATCAGATAACCTTCGTTTTGTTTGAGCGTACGAAGCAGAGCATTTGTAAGAAGCATAGGGGCTGTAAGATTGAGAAAAACCATATCGGTGATTGTTTTGGGGCTGAGTTCTTCGTGGGGTTCAAACCTGCCAAAACCTGCGCAATGGATGAGAATATGGATATCTTCTTTTTGCAAAATTCCACATGCCAAGAGTGTTGCCGACTCGTTGGATAAATCTGCTCTTAAAGGTGTAAAATTTGTATCCGTAAAGTCCTCTTGCGAGACACTTCTGCTGATGCCGATTATCCTATATCCGAGAGCTAAAACTCTTTTGCTTATCTCTTTGCCGATACCGCTGCTAGCACCTGTGATTACCGCTGTTCTCATACTTTTGCCTTATTTATTACTGCGCAAGAATTATACTTTAGCTATACTTTCAAAATGAAAAATATATTTATTACAGACCTTGACCATACATTTTTACGCACCGATTTATCTATCAGTGCATACACCCAAAAGATTTGGAATGCTGAGGCTTCCTACTCTGTTATGAGCGTGGCAACTGCCAGAACCTATAAAAAGACGCAACAGTTTTTAAAAAATATCCATATCTCTGCTCCGATGATTTTGCTTGACGGTGCTTTGATAGCCACAACGCAGAAAAAAATTATCGACACCAAATTTATTAGCAAAGAGATAGCGGACGGGGTTATTCACGAGGGAGGTAAATTTGGGATTTACCCTTTTGTCCTTGCACTTGGAGATAAAAATCTGAGTGAAGTTTTTTTGCATTCGGATATCTGTAATATCCATCAAAAAGAGGTTCTCACCCGCTATTCAAATGATGATAATCTCAAAGAGTGCAAAAATATACGGGCGATGGAAGAGAATTTTAAGCTTGTTTATATGGGGGAAGAACAGTTGCTTAGAGCTTTGGAGATCCATCTCAAAAAGATATACGGGGAGAGTTTGAAATTTATTCTTGCCCCTGAAGTGTATGTAGGGTGCTACTTTTTGACCCTCTTACATCCACATGCCGATAAATCACACGGTATCCAAACCGTGAGTGAATATAGTAATTTTGATTTGTCCAAACTGACTGTTTTTGGTGATAACCTTAACGATTTGGGGATGTTTCAACTTGCAAGAACTGCCGTAGCCGTAGCAAATGCCCAAGATGCACTCAAAGCACATGCCACAATTGTTCTTCCTCACACAAACGATGAGGACGGAGTTGCAAAATATCTTGAAGGATACAGGTTTGAGCAATAAAACAAGTTTTTTCCCTATGATTATTATAGGGATACTGTTTTTTATCTTCGGCTTTGTCACTTGGCTCAACGGTTCTCTCATCCCTTTTTTGAAAGTTATCTGTCATTTAGATACGTTTGAGGCACTTTTTGTAAGTTTTGCTTTTTACATTGCCTACACGGTGATGGCTCTTCCAATGGCGTATTTGCTTGAAAAAACAGGGTATAAAAATGCCATGGCACTAGGTTTAGCGGTGATGGTTGTCGGGAGCCTGCTTTTTATCCCCGCAGCACTAAGCGCAGCATTTCCACTTTTTTTGGCGGCACTTTTTACCTTAGGTACGGGGCTTACGATTTTACAAACCGCCTCGAACCCTTATGTCGTATTTATCGGTCCTATAGAGAGTGCCGCAATGCGTATAAGTATCATGGGGCTCATAAACAAAAGTGCAGGTGTTTTGGCTCCCTTGTTATTTACGGCACTCATACTCTCTGATATCACCGCTCCAACCGATACCCTTTCGCAAGCACAAAGTGCAGAGCTTGCTTTAAAACTTATTGTCCCTTATCTTGTGATGGCTTTTATTCTTTGCGGACTCATCGTGCTTGTGAAGTTTTCTTCGCTTCCCGAGCTGGACTTTTCTAAAGAAAAACACTTCAAAGAAAAACAAAATATCTTTGCCTTTCCTCAGCTTGTTTTAGGAGTGGCGGCACTTTTTTTTTATGTCGGGATAGAGGTGATTGCAGGGGATACGATCGGTCTTTACGGGCAGAAATTCGGACTTGAAAATGCCACGACTCTTACTTCATACACTATGGTTTTTATGGTTTTTGGTTATTTGGCGGGTGTTCTTTTTATTCCTAAGTTTCTTTCCCAAAAAAGTGCACTTGCAGGCTCTGCACTTTTGGGAATTGTTTTTTTGTTTGGCGTTGCTTTTGGCTCCGGTGAGACACGGGGTATTTCTGAGTTTTTGTGGGGATGGAGCGGCATTGCGACACTTCCCGATACTGTTACCTTTGTAGCACTTTTGGGTTTTGCCAATGCACTTGTGTGGCCTACAATCTGGCCTTTGGCACTTGAGGGTCTTGGCAAATATACGGCGCAGGGAAGTGCGCTACTCATCATGGCTATTGCCGGCGGAGCAATTCTCCCGCTGGTTTTTGGCAAAATAGCACAGAGTAGCGGAGATATGCAACTCAGCTATTTGGCAGGGATAGTCTGCTATATTTTCATATTTATGTATGCGTTCAAATGGCATAAAATCAAATCATGGAGAACAAATGATAACGATTAAAGAGATGGCAAACGGATTTCAATATATAGAGGTGAAAAACGATATGGCATGTGCAAATATTGCTCTGCAGGGAGCGCATATTTTTCATTATGTCCGTCAAGAAGAAGAGCCGATTCTTTGGCTGAGTGATATGAGTGATTTCGAACACGATAAATCTATTCGAGGGGGAGTTCCTATCTGCTGGCCTTGGTTTGGGATGAATAAGAGAAACTCAAATCTTCCGCAGCACGGTTTTGCTAGAACGCTTGTGTGGGAGTTGCAAAATAGTGAAGATAGGGATAAAAATACGACGCATATCAGCTTGAAATTGAGTGACTCATCTGAAACCTTCTCTTTGTGGCCTTACCGTTTTGAGCTTATATTTAATATTATTATCTCCGACACTCTTGTCATGGAGCTAATCACAACAAACCTTGATGAAAAGCCGTTTGAGATTACACAGGCATTGCATAGCTATTTTAATATTTCCGATATTACAAATGTAGCGGTGCAAGGTTTGGATAAAAAGCCCTATTTTGATGCCTTGACATCCAAGCATCTTCACCAAGAAGGCGATGTTATTTTCGACAAAGAGGTGGACAGAGTGTATCAAAATGTCAGCGATGAGATTTTGCTTTTGGATAATTTTCGCACCATACGGATAAAAAATGAAGGTTCCTCTTCCGCCGTTGTCTGGAACCCGTGGATAGAAAAATGTGCAAGAATGAGTGCAATGAGTGAGGATGCATATTTGGGAATGCTCTGCATTGAATCTGCAAATGCCATGGAAAATTGTATTGTCATTGCATCGCAGAACTCACATACATTAAGAGCAACTATCTCTTAAAAATCACATCTGCAGATTAATCTCTCGCAGACGTTCGGGCGTGCCTATATCGTGCCATATTTTTTCCCAGAGTGTACCGCCGATTTTATCTTTTGCGATAGCTTTTCGAAGAATTGGAGCAAGGGCTTGTTTTTCGATAGAGAGCCCTTCAAAGAGCTTGTGGCTGTAGTATCCTATCCCTGAGAAAGTGTATTTTTCCTCTGCATCAGCGAGTAAACGGGAGTTTATTATCCCAAAATCTCCATGAGGATTATGGTTGGGATTGGGAACTAGAATAAGGTGTGCCAAGTCGTCTCCTAAATCAAAATCGCTCTCAAAGTCGTAATCGCAAAAAACATCTCCGTTGACCACCAAAAAAGTCTCATCTCCCAAAAGGGGAAGGGCTTTGATAATCCCGCCGCCGCTCTCTAAAGCCCCCTCTTGCTGCTCATCGGAGTAGGTGATATGCACATCCCATAAAGAACCATCGCCGAGAAGCTCCGGTATTTTATACCCGAGGTGTGCGATGTTGATAATAATCTCTTTAATTCCACATGCCGAGAGTTTTTGCATATGCCAGACTAAGAGCGGCTTGCCACGGACTTCCAAAAGGGGTTTTGGCATGTGGTCTGTGAGCGGACGCATCCTCTCTCCGCGCCCTGCTGCTAAAATCATCGCTTTCATTGAGGCTGTACGCTTTTTAAAAATTGTCCGAATTCTTTGGTTTCTTCGTATCTGCTTGCCGTATCTAAAACGTATTTCAGAGTGAGGGGAATATCTTTGAGATAGCCGTCCTTGCCATCACGCAAAAAGAGTCTTGAAAATACTCCCAGCACCTTAATGTGTCTTTGCAAACCCATAAAATCGAACCATTTTAAAAATGCTGCATCGTCAATTTGCAAAGCTTTTTTATCACGAAATTCCAAAGCTAATTGCTCAATCTCTTCTCTTTCGTACGTAATATAACAATCTTTTAAAAGAGAAACCAAATCATAAGTAACCGCCCCGTTCATCGCATCCTGATAATCAATAACCCCGATGGCATTTTCAGGGGTGAGCATAATATTGCGTGAATGAAAATCGCGGTGGACAAAAACACCCTGAGGCTGAGAAAGAACCTCAAGTGAAATAGTATCTAAGGTTGTTTGGAGAAGCTCTTTTTGTGAGTGCGTGAGTGTGAGACGGAGGAATTTTTCCAAGTACCACTCCTCCATTAGATTCATCTCAAAAAGTAAAAAAGCTTTGTCATACAAAGGAAGTCCCGAAGTGTTTGCTACTTGCATCGCCAAAATCGTCTCGATTGCATTCGAGTAAAGGGTTTGATAATTCTCAAGCGTGAGCACATTCAAATAATGGATATTGCCGAAATCTTTAAGTATCAAAAAACCCTCTTCAAGGTTTTGCTCTAAAATATTAGGAGCATTTACCCCTGCATCTAAAAGCTTTTTTGTTACATCGATAAATGGTTTGAGAGATGTTTTTTCTAAAGAGGAATCCATCAGCAAAAAAGTCTTCCCCTCAAATGAGAGTCTGTAATATTTTCTAAAACTAGCATCAGCCGAAGCGATTTGCAGTGCATAATTTTTAAACGGCGTTGTTTGTAGCCAAGATTGTATTGTATTCATGTATTTAAGCTTTCTAAGGAATTCATTTTGTAACCCTGAAAGTATATCTTTTTTGCTAAAATGAGACACTTAAAAAAAGGCTGCGACAATTCCATGCAATATATTTTTTCTTTTTTAATACTCAGTGCTATGATTTTTTTGGGTGGCTGCGGCTCTTCATCCGTTGATCACTATGTGAAGGATGAAAATACTACAACTAGGCTTGAAGATAAAGGGATGTACCTCGCTCCCTATCTTCAAGAGACAGGCTTGAAACTGCTTATCCCCCTTTATATTTATCCTAGCGATACATCCATCGATTGGAGAAGACTTATAGACTTTAAACAAACAAATCAAGAGATAGAGATTATCGTGATAGTCAATCCCAATAATGGAGTGTTTAGTGTGGCAGATGCCCATTATGTTCAGGGAATTAGAGATTTGATTGCTGCAGATATTAAAGTGATAGGGTATGTTTATACGGGTTACGCAAAAAGGGATATTTATGAAGTAGAGGCCGATATAGAAGCTTGGAGCACTATTTACAAAGAAGAAGGTGTGAGCGGAATATTTTTTGATGAGACTAGCACAAATGCTTTGGATTTGGAGTACTATAGAATCTTATCGGAGTATGCCAGAGGGGATGATTTGAATTTTGTTGTTCTCAATCCCGGCACAAAAACAGACCGCACTTTTATTACATCCGCAATTGCCGATATCATTGTGAGTTATGAGCACACCTATGATAAATTTACCCGTGTCACAGACTGGAACACCCCTGAGGGGAACACCTCATTGGCGATGATGATATACGATATGAACGATACGGCAATGGTGCAAACGGTGCAAAAAGCAGTCGATGAACATTTTGAGTATATCTATTTTACTGAAAATCCCAGTGCAAGCCGTTGGGATACTCTTTCTAAATATTTGGGTGAATATTAGAGGTAAAGCGCGCCTAAAATAGCATCTTCTTTTGCCCCAGTTACAGAGCTAAGTTCTACTTTTTCAAGGTGGATTCTTTTGTATGCCAGCCATGCAAAAGCCATTGCTTCCATAAAATCGCCGCTTACTCCATAGGTATCGCTTGTTGTGACTTCTATCTGTGCCAGCTCGTGAAGCCTTTGCATCAAAAAGCTGTTTTTCGCCCCGCCGCCGCAAACGATGAGCAGCTCTACAGAACTGTTTTGGAGGGCATCGGTAATAGTTTGTGCGGTGAGTTCCAAGAGTGTTCTTTGGATATCTTCCTCTTGTAGAGTTTGAAAAATCGGCATGTGGCTTGAGAGCCATGTGGGATTGAAATATTCTCTTCCTGTACTTTTTGGAGGTATTTTATGAAAGTAGTCGTCACTCAAAAAACTTTGAAGCAATGCCTCATTTACCCTTCCACATGCCGCAAATATTCCCTCTTTGTCGTAGGGGAGGTTTTTGGTTTGGGATATCCAATAATCCATCAACACATTTCCCGGACCCGTATCGTAGCCGCTGAGTGCATCGTTTAAAAAAGTGATATTTGCCATTCCCCCTATGTTTACTACAGCGGTTTTACGCCCGAGTGCGCCGAATATCTCTTTATGAAAAGCGGGAGCAAAGGGTGCGCCTTGACCCCCTAGAGCAATATCTTTACCTCTAAAATCCGCTACGACGGCAAGGGCGGTTTGGACGCTAACAACATTGGGATTTCCGAGTTGCATAGAAAAAGGAAAGTCGCCATTGGGCTGATGCCAAAGGGTTTGACCGTGCAGGCCGATGGCACGTATCTTTTGTGCGTCTATCTGGTTGTCTTGGATAAAAGAGAGTATCGCTTGGGCAAAAAGTTCCCCTAGGCGGGTATCGAGTTCTCCTATAAATGAGAGAGTGACGGGGGAATTTATAGCGCGCAAAACATCCTCTTTGAGCTTTGGTTCAAAGGGAAATTCGGCAGAATGGATACACACACATTTTACGCTATTTATTTCACAAAGAGCAATATCGATTCCATCAAGACTCGTTCCGCTCATTACGCCGATATACAGTTCTGACATTTTTACTCCTCTTTGCAAGAGAGCGAAGGCAAGCCATCGCTTCCGCCAAGTTCATCTGTTTTTAGAAGTGTTGGATTACCTTCGCCTGATTGCATCACCAAAAATGAGGCAGTAGTTCCGATAATCATTTGCCATGAAAAACCAATCTCAATCCCAAAAGTGTAAGGCTGTAAGGCAAGGACGCTTATAAATCCACATGCCAAGGCATAAGGAACTCTTTGGGCATTGCCACGCTTTGTAAAAATTGCTGAAAAATACACTCCCAAAAGCCCCGTATAGGCAAATGCCATCACTCCAAGGGCAAAGCCGATAAGAGAGAGGTCACTGTGTCTTTGCCAAAAATAGCTTAACACCGCCATGAGCGAAAGTATAAGTGCAAAAAACAAAACTCCGTAGCGTGAGGCTTTAACAAAGTGAGATTCATCACATTTTCCTTGCTTGAGTCTCCAAGGTTTGTAGATATCTTCTACCGCTACCGATGCCATTGCACCCAAAACGGAGTTTGCACTTGAAAGAGCGGCGGCAATTGCCCCCACTGTTACAAAACCGCGCAGACCTTCGGGCATCTCGTTTAAAATATAATACATAAAGATAGTGATTTTTTCACCCTCAAAACTTTGCGTGACCTCACTTTGGAGGTAAAAAAGGTAGAGTAAAGCACCGATGGCTAAAAAAATGAGAACAACGGGAATGGTGATAAGCATTGCTAAGATAAGTGACTTTGCGGCTTCATTTTTATTTTTGCAACTGAGCACTCTTTGCGTCATATCTTGATCAAGTCCAAAAGCAGCGATATTGAGAAGGAGCCAGCCGCTTAAAAGCCCGATAATATTAAATTTTCCATCTAGCGAAGTGTCGTAAAAGTTGAGTTTATTATGGCTCTGCAAGGTCTCGATAATGTTTGTATTTTCAAGGGAGTAGTAAAGAAAAACCATCACCGCAACTCCTGCTCCGACATAAGTTATTGCTTGGATGACATCACTGAAAATAATAGACCTCACACCGCCGAAGTAGGTATATGCCAAGGCTCCAAGCATCAAAACAATGATAGAAAAAGCCACATGCCAAAAGAGAATATCTCCAAAAAGTATCATTGAAATTGCCAAGGCTCCTATATAAAGCCTTGCTCCGCTTGCTAAAATACGTCCAAGCAAAAACATAATGCCGGCTTGCCTTTTTGCGCTCTCGCTGTATCTTTTTTCCAGAAGCTCATAGACCGTAACAGCACGCATCTCATAAAATTTCGGCACTAAAACATAGGCAACAAAAAGGACTCCAAGCAAGCCGGAGAAATAAAATCCTATAAAAGTAAAGTCATTGGCGTAGGAGTATTCGGGAACACCCAAAAAGGTTGCAGCAGACTGGGAAGTTGCCAAAACGGAGAGCGCCACGGCATAGACAGGCATGGTGTTAGAGCCCACAAAATACTCCCGCGAAGAGGTGATTTTCGCGCGTCCAAGATAATAAGAAGAGAGCCCGAGAAGCAAAAAATAGCCTGCAAAAACTATCCAGTCAAGAGATGAAAAAGCGCTGTGCATTAGAGCTCCTTGAATTGTAAATCTGTTAAATCTTTCCGTACCGCTTGCATAAAATTATTCCCAGGATCGTTTTTGGGCGTACGGTAATTTTTGTCTTTTTCCAGCCAAAGAGGATTTGTTTGCATCTTAAGATATTCATGGTGACCGATGAGGTAATCTATACTCGGATATTTTGTTTTGAGGTAACGCACTAAAGCTATATTTGCCTCCACTTGTGCGGGGGTTAAATCCTCTTTTATATTATCTTTTCCCCCTACGTTTTCCACCCCGATACTAGAATAATTGAGCCCTATAACATGACGTGCCATAAGATTATCCGGCATAAGTTGATAGATAGTTCCGTCTCTAGCTACTAAAAAATGTGCCGAGACATTCAGCGCACCGGCATCTGCAATATCTTTGCGGTCGCTAAAAAGCATCTGCGGTTTGAGTCTCATAAAAGAGCTATTCAAATCCATCACGGCGGTCCAGTGGAGGACAATCATTTTCGGCTTTATTGTGATATCTTTTACATCCAATCCGTAATGAGTTCGGATATACTCTTTGCTCATTTGAATCCGCTCTTGCGGAAAATCGATAGGCTTTTGGATAATGCGGCGTTTGGTATGAAGCAGTGCAATCCGCTTATTGGATTCTACAATGTTTGAAAGAGAAATTTTCCCGTTTTGAATCTCTTTATAGATGGTGTCGATAATCTCTTTGGCATCATTACGGCGAAGCTGGTTTCCAAAAAGAAGAATATCTATGCCGGAGTTAATCGCCAATCTAACTGTCTCCTCCAAAGTGTAGTGCTCGGCTATTGCCGCCATTTGCAAATCATCGCTCACGATAAGCCCTTTATAGCCCATTTTTTGGCGAAGAAGTTTGGTGTTAACATTATAAGAGAGAGTTGCGGGGTATTTTGCATCGAGATTGGCGTTAAAAACATGGGCGGTCATTATCATCGAAGCATCCCCCGAATCTATCAGTTCTTGGTAGGGCTCAAGCTCTTTTTGGCTCCATGTTTTTGTGACATCTACAAAACCCAAATGGGAATCTCCCAAAGAGGAGCCGTGACCGGGAAAGTGCTTGAGAACAGGCTGTATATTTTGACTCTCAAGCGCTTTTACAAAAATCTTTGCATAATTACTAACCTCTTGGCTTGAACTTCCATAAGAGCGCTCAAGCCCTACAATGACGCTATTTTTGGGGTTGAGAGCCAAATCAACTACAGGCCCGAAATCACAGTTGATGCCGTTTTGTCGTAGCATATGTGCCATATTTTCGTAGATACTCTTGGCATGTGGAACCGGCATGTGGGAAATCTTCTCTGCAGAGGGAATTTCCTCAAACCCGTAAGAGGGTTTGAGCCGTGCCACCCTTCCGCCCTCTTGGTCGATGCAAATAAAAAGCCTCTTTTTGGAAAAAGCTTGGAGTTGCTTCGTTAACGCTTGGAGTTGTTTGGGTGAGCGTATATTTTTTACTTTTTCTCTTTCATTGTAAAAGCGGTCAAAGAGAATCACTCCGCCGAGTTCATATTTTTGAATTTGCTTGGTAATTTCACTCTCTTGCGTGATGTTTTCATCTTCAAAACCTAGAACAAGCATTCTTCCTATCATTTTTTTCAGGGTATTTTCATCATATTTTTCTGCATGAAGTACAGACAAAAGAAGCAAAAAAAGAAGTATTAATCGCAATGGGAAGCCTTTATAAAGAGTTTAGTGTCGAGTGTATCTAAAGCATGAAAAAGGAGTGATTTTGTCCCTTCTTTGGTGACTTTGTGAGGCTCAAAGCGGTCGCTCACTACTTTGAATATAAAGATATTTTTTATGGCAGGAGAATGGATTACCGCTTCATAAAAACCAAAAGATTCCATATCTACAATGGCATAAATATTTTCAGAGGCCTCATGGTCGAGGCAGGTGATTGTTTGCTTAGAATTTAGAATATATGTTTGGTTTTTATAGACGATAGAGCCAATGTCCAAAAGTTCTCCAATTCTATAGTTGTTGTTTGCTGCACAAATTCCGATATTGAGAAAAATATCGCTCTCATCTATGTCGTACATATCGATAAGAGTTTGGGTGGCATCCATTGCATTTTGTACTCCTATACCCGAAATAATGAGTGTCATATTTGCATCATAATAGAGGGAATAGTTTTTGAGTTTAGCTCTTTGAAGTTTGTATTTGTCCACAAAAGCCTGCGCTTCGGGTTTGAGTGCAACTGTTATATATATCATGAAAGATATTGTACCAAATTGTTTATT
>DZBD01000085.1 GCA_022729795.1 Sulfuricurvum sp.
TCAATGTCAAGTGTTTTTGAGTTTTTCTTTTTAATTTATTTAAAAGTGCTTATTTCTTATCAGCTATTATTATTCATTTCACTTTTATCTTCAATCTTTGTTAACATAAAGATTGACAGCACAAAAGCAAAAGATCCAAGATTAGCATTAAATAGTAAAAGAGCCCCTACACTAAAAAAAAGCGCTACAAGAGAAATTGATTTTTTATTTGCAAATAATGCAACTACTGCCATGACAATCGCTATAGCACCAAATATTTGAATATAAATTACTTCACCGAGATAAGTTCGAACCATACAAATAAAAGAATCTATAGATGTATTGCAAAGTGTTAAAAAATAACTATTGGACATAAAACCAAATCTAATAAGTGCAAAGAAGACAAAGAAACTAAGTATGTACAGTCCAAGTGTACATAGTGATTTGTATTGTATTTTTTGACTTCCCTTTAGTGTTATATATACAAAGCCCAAGGAGATAAGAATCCAAACATCTGCAAAAATGTTAAGATAACTTTCATTTATAAAAAGAAGAAAAGAAGAAAATGCTAAAACTAAGGTAGTTGCCTTTTCAAACTTCCCAAAATCCATATCTTTAAACATTCCTTTATATAGCCAAATTATTGAAATAATAGAGATAAGATAAATATACACCTCAAAATTTCGATATCTGCCATCAAAAGCTAAATTAATACTTGAGATTAAAAGAAGAATAAAAGAGATATAAAATAAAAGCATAAGAGTAGCATCGAAACTAACTAATTTTTTCTTGATAATTGTTCGAATGCTTAGTATTTGAGGCTTCCTATTTTGAGCTATATAAAACAGTAAAAAGTAATAAATAAGCAGATTCGTTATTACAACAACAGCTGCCCACAAAAACTCGCTATATGTTCTAACTGTAATATTATACTGTTCTATTTGCAGTGCGAATAAAACTGCAAAAACAGTGTTAATTCCACTAAAATATACAATTTCTTTATTGCCATTTTTTGCATCTTTCAATAAAATAGAAAATAATAAAACGAGAAAAATAGAGATAGATGCCAAAAAGTTATTGTTTGGAAAATTGGAAACGTCCCCGCTAAATACATGTTTGTCCACTCTGTCTTTATCAAACAATCCCCAAAAACCGCCTACCGCGCCTTCGTTTAGTCTCTTCCACGGCTGATCAAAAGCTTCTATAATATTATATTTCCAGTTTTTTTGCTCTGCTATTTTTACAAACTCTCTAATAAAAATTGCTTGATTGATTTTACTAGGAAGTGCGTCTTCTCGCATTCTTCCCTCGGATGGCCAACCGGTTTCTCCAATTAAAATATTTTTATCTTGTAATATGCCTTCAACCTCTTCTCTAACCTTCACTACATGAGCTATTGCACTAGAAACATCCATAGGATTATCTTCCCAATACGGCAAAATATGGATTGTTACAAAATCTGTTGCTTCTCGCACCTTTGGATATTTAAGCCAAAACTCCCAAACATCTGCATATGTCACTTGTGTATTTGGAAGTGCTTTTTTCACATCTTTAATATATGCAGACAAAACACTGTCCGTAGTATCCCCTCGAAGCAAAACTTCATTTCCTACAATTACTGCTTTTACAACATCTTCATTTTCTTTTGCAAGTTTAATTAATGTATTTAATTCCAGTTCTGTTGAAAGTTTATCACTACTAACCCATCCACCCATCAACATCTTCAAACCATTTTCTCTTGCTATTTTTGGAATCATTTCAAGCCCGACGGTAGAATATGTCCTAATACAATCCGTATATTTTGAAAGCATGGCTAAATCTTTTCTTACGGCATCTTCTGTAATCACCATCCCATCATCAAAATCACGTGGGGCTTGGTCTTTAGAAAAAGGAGCATACGAAACACATTGCAGTTTTGAAATAGAATTTGTATTATCTTTTAAAACTAAAAATTCTCCAAGCAGATACCAAAACACTACGACAATACTTACACTTGCGATAATTGATACTATTTTTTTTATCATTTTTTTCCTTATTTTTCACGTAGTTTTCTTATATTAACGATGGAATAATACTTAAATTTTATCGATGAAATTCTTGAAAATTCTATTTATGCAAAATTTAATAAAAGAAGTATTTAGATGGGGCTCAATGAGATATGTTTTAGGGGGAATATAAAAGTGTAATAAGCGGATAGACTCCGCTTATTTTAGAAAAAACTACAGAGGAGTAACGTTTTCTGCTTGAGGACCTTTTTCGCCTTCACCGATTTCGAAAGTAACTCTTTGACCTTCGTTCAATGAAACACGACCATATCCAGTGTTGTTGATTTGACGAAAGTGTACAAATACATCTTTACCGCCATTTTCTTGTTCTATAAATCCGAAACCTTTTTCACTGTTGAACCATTTTACTGTTCCGTTAACTAATGCTGCCATTGTATATCCTTAATGTTATTACACCATACTTTGTATAGTGGTTGAAAATCTAATATGAAACTATCATTGGGAGCATTGTACTGTAAACGGTAGGTTCTCAATATAAAACAAGCCAAAGATGAAATTCTAATCATCTTTCATTGGCGGCATTGTAACTGAAAAAACAAATTAATACAAGAAGATTCCCAATCTTGTAAATCTTCAAGTAAATTTTAATCGGCTATAATTCAACTATAAGATAGTAATAGCGTTGCTTTTATGGCATGTGGAATTACTTATCAACTATAATAAATTAAAAACAAAGGGAAAAAATGCAGCAGGTTAAACTTACAGAGTATAGTCATGGGGCTGGTTGCGGATGTAAAATTTCTCCCATGTTGCTTGATGAAATTCTTCAAAGCACAAGGGAAAATATACCCTATCCAAAACTTTTGGTAGGAAACGAGAACAAAGATGATGCAGCGGCGTATGATTTAGGAGACGGGACTTCGGTGCTTTCGACAACAGATTTTTTTATGCCTATCGTCGATGATCCTTTTGTCTTTGGGAAAATTGCGGCCACCAATGCAATAAGTGACATTTATGCTATGGGAGGACGTCCTCTGATGGCTATTTCTATCTTCGGTTGGCCTATAGACAAGCTTTCTGCAGATATTGCACGCCATGTAATAGACGGGGGAAGAGCCGTTTGTGAAGATGCCGGCATCCCTTTGGCGGGTGGACATTCCATAGACTCACCGGAACCTATTTTCGGACTTGCAGTAACAGGGATAGTAAAAAATAAAAACCTTATGCAAAACACGGCAGCACAAAAAGATTGTCTTATTTTTCTCACAAAAGCTTTAGGTATAGGAATTCTTACAACAGCACAAAAACAGAAAAAAATCGAAGAAGGAGATATCGAACCGGCAATAGAGGCAATGACTACTCTCAATAAAGTAGGTGCTGAATTTGCTCTTCTTGAGAGCGTTGTAACTATGACGGATGTTACAGGATTTGGACTTCTTGGTCATTTAAGTGAAATATGCGAAGGAAGTAAAATCGGGGCGACAATCTGGTTTGATAAAGTTCCACTTCTACCAAACGTAGAAAAATACAGAAAACTCGGATGTATTCCCGGTGGAGCGCGTAAAAACTTTTTGAGTTATGGAGAAAAAATAAACCAAATGACACAGCAACAACGTGAAATTTTATGTGATGCACAAACCTCCGGCGGGCTTCTTGTGATTGTAAAGAAAAATGGCTTAGATTCATTTTATGAAGTGGCTCAGAATGCAGGTTTAACACTTGAAGCCATTGGAGAAACAAAGCAAAAAGGTGAACACCTCATAGAGGTCATCTAGATGTCAGAGTGTCTTTTAAGCAATGATTTTAAATCTATTGTTTTACATTCTACGCCGCTTATTGACGTTCGTGCTCCTATAGAATTTGAAAAAGGTTCTTTTCCACATGCCGTAAATCTGCCGCTTATCAATGATAAAGAAAGGCATGAAATAGGGATATGTTATAAGAATTACGGGAATGAGGAAGCTGTAAAGTTAGGATTTAGACTTGTGTCGGGCAAGCAAAAAGAGGAACGTATACAGGCATGGCAAGATTACATTGCCGCAAATCCACATGCCAAACTTTTTTGTTTCAGAGGCGGGCAACGTTCAAGAATATCACAAGAGTGGATTAGCCAATCAGGACATGAAATAACACGCCTCAAAGGCGGCTATAAAGCCTTTAGAAATTATCTATTAAATGCAATAGAAGAAGCTCCTCGGCATTTCAAACCTCTCATTCTTGGAGGACGTACCGGTTCTGGCAAAACTATTCTCCTGAAAAATTTTCCAAATTCGATTGATTTCGAGGGACTTGCAAATCACAGGGGCTCCTCTTTTGGCAGACAAATTACGCCACAACCTTCACAAATCAATTTTGAAAATGCCCTCGCTTATGATCTCACTCAAAAACTCGACAAAGGATTTCCATCTCTTGTTTTTGAAGATGAAGGCAAGCGGATTGGAGGAGTTTATATCCCAAAAACTTTTGCCGACTATCTCGCAGATGCACCGCTGATCATCCTTGAAACTCCATTGCAAGAAAGAGTTGATATTACGTTTAACGAATATGTTCTAGAAGCACAAAAAGTGTATGAAAATGCAAGATACGAAGATGGCTTAAAAGAGTGGAAGAATAGCATATTAGGGGCAATGGACAGAATAAAAAAAAGGCTTGGCATGCAACGGTATCAACAACTCTATACTCTTTTTGATAATGCCTTATTCCAACAGATAAAAAGCGGCTCTGCCGATGCGCATAAAGAGTGGATTATTTATCTTTTAAAAGAATATTATGACCCGATGTATGATTACCAGATTCAAAAACGCTCGACACAAGTACAATTAAGAGCTTCATCTACGGAGATTCTCTCATATTTACACTCCAACTGATTCTGTGTGCTTTTGCTTGCCGATTATGTTTTTTGTGATAGAATTGTACATATATAATAACAAGGGTAATCATTATGGAAAATCAAACAACTTTAGAGAGATTAAACGGCAAAATAACACAACTGTTGCAGCAGTTTCATTCGGTTCGTGAGGAAAACGAACTTATTCGTGTAGAATTGATGGGTTTGAAAGCTGAAAAAGCAATAAAAGACTTAGAGATAGAAAATTTAACAAATCAGAACATTATGAAAGATTTAGAAATTGAAGAAATAGTGAATAAAATAGAAAGTATTCTGGGTCAATAAATCATGCATAAAAGACTAGGACTGAATGTAGGCGGTCGCCGTTTTGATGTGGATGTCGAGGGTGTTTTTGCTTCATTTTTAGAGCAGCAAATGTCAAAAGATTTTAATATTGAAGGCAATAATGATGTAAAAATTTTACTTCAAGCCTATGTCAGAAAAAATCATGAACTCTTTTTACAAGAACAAAAAGTAAAAGAAATTTTAAATAAATTAGAAAAATAGCAGTACTTTTATTATTTTATAAGCTAAAGCTGCTATAATTTCACCCTCTCAAGAAGAGATGGTGTGCGCTCGTAGCTCAGCTGGATAGAGCACTGGTTTGCGGTACCAGCGGTCACATGTTCGAATCATGTCGGGCGCACCATAACTACATATAAGATTATTTCCCACACAAATAAATCCTAATTTTTTTCTTGTATACAGCAAATACGTAATTTGTCATGCCCATTTTGATTTATCTAAAGTAATTTATTTCATAAAGTCTAAGAAAATATCCTAGTTTACTCCATAAGCTTGGCATGTGGAATTTCCACATGCCAAGTAAATCTACACAAGAATCTGTTTTAGAACCTCTTCCACTCTACTTACGGCAACAATTTCAATAGCATCTTTGACCTCTTGAGGTATATCTTCCAAATCTCTTTCATAGTTTTTTGCAGGAATAAGTACTTTTGTCATACCGGCTTTATGTGCAGCGATAAGTTTTTCTCTCAACCCGCCGATAGGGAGAACATCTCCGCTCAAAGAAACCTCACCTGTCATTGCAATTTCGGAACGAATTTTCTTAGAACTAAGTATAGATGCAATAACACTCACCATAGCAATACCGGCACTAGGACCATCTTTTGGAGTTGCACCGTCGGGAACATGGATATGCAAGTCATATCTTCTATACACTTCACTCGGGTCAATTTCAATCTTATCTTCTATCTCTTTAAAAGTAAGAGGTATATTATCATCCGATATATTGAGCTTGTTTTTATCTATCAATGTTTTTACAACGCTCATTGCAATTCTTGCAGATTCTTTCATTACATCGCCCAAGCTTCCCGTGAGCTGGAAATTTCCCTTCCCCTTGATACGAATACTTTCAATTTTAAGAACATCTCCCCCTACTGCAGTCCACGCCAATCCGTTTACAACTCCGATGACCGGTACTTTGTCTGTTTTTTCAATCTCAAAAACACTTTTGTCAAAATAGTTTTTAATATTTTTTAAGCTGATAGAAACTTTATTTACTTCAGGATGAAGCAGTATCTCTTTTGCAATTTTTCTACACATATCCGCAATTCTACGGCGAAGATTACGCACCCCTGCTTCACGTGTATAGCTATGAATCAGCTCCTTAATCGCAGTTTTGGAGATGCTAAGCTCAGAGTTTTTAAGACCGTGTTTTTTTAGTTCTTGAGGGATAAGATATCTCTTAGCAATCTCGAATTTCTCTTGAGGAGTGTAGGAACTGAGTGTAATAAACTCCATTCTATCCCGAAGCGGTGCAGGAATTTTGCCTACATCATTTGCCGTTGCTATAAAAATAACATTACTCAAATCAGTATTAAAGTTCAAATAATAATCTCTGAATTCTTTGTTTTGCTCAGGATCAAGTATCTCTAAAAGCGCTGCGGTAGGATCTCCCCTTTGAGAGCGGGAAACTTTATCTATCTCATCCAAAACCACAACCGGATTCATCTTTTTTGCGTCAATCAAACCTTGAATGATTCTGCCCGGCATCGCCCCTACATAAGTTCTTCTATGCCCTCTGAGTTCGTTTACATCTTCTAGTCCGCCGAGTGCGATTCTTACAAGCGGGCGCTTGAGTGCTGCGGCAATAGAGTTTGCAAGGGAAGTTTTCCCTACACCCGGAGGTCCTGAAAAACATAAAATTGCTCCCGAAGCTTTAGCATTACTTATACCTCGTAATTCCATAAGCTCTTTCACGGCAAAATATTCCACTATTCTATCTTTTGGCTTTTCAAGTGAAAAATGGTCTTTATCCAGCTGCACTTCTACATCCGATATATTGAGCGCTTTTTTAGACGCATCTCCAAATGGAATCTCCAAAACCCAGTCTAAATAAGTTTGCGTCATAGAAGCGTCGGAAGAATCAGGGTGCATTCTGGATAATCTTTCTATCTGTTTACTTATCTCTTTATATGCATCTTCACCCATTTTTTCTTTTTTGGCTTCACATTTTTTGCGGTATTCTTCTATCTCATCTTCTCTGGCAGTATCCGTACCGAGTTCTTTTTGAATCTGTTTGAGCTGCTCTTTTAAAAAATATTCTTTATTTACTTTTTCTATATGTGTATGCACTTTGGAGCGAATCTCTTTTTGAAGTTTGTTTGCTTCTATTTCATCGATAAGATAATCAATAAGATATAAAAATCTTTGTTCCGTATCTATTTCGACAAAAATTTTATAAGCCTGCTCTTTTTTAAGCTTAACAGTGCTGCAAATTAAATCGATTATACGATTATGATCATGATTTTCCTCAATAGTTCGAAGTAAATCGGGTGGAAAATAATTGCTGACACTTGCAAGTGTCCTGACTTTTTCGCGCACTATCTCTAAAATAGCATCGATTTTAAGTGAATTCACATTTGTGGGATTGAGCACATCTACATGTGCCACTAAAGGAGATTTCTCAACTTCATAAAGCATTTTTGCTCTGGCTAGACCTTGAAAAAGAACCTTTACTCTTCCGTCGGGAAGTGCCACTTTTCTCATAATGGAGCCGACAACTCCCGTATCATAAAGCGCATCGAAATTTCTCTCGCCCTCATGAGATGGCTTTGCACAACAGACAATCACCAAAGAATTGTCTTCTATCGCCTTTGTGGCGGCTTTTATATTGTTTTCATCGCTTAAAAAAAGAGGTGAAATCATAAAGGGATATAAAAAAAGTTCATCCTCGGCTAGCACAGGTATGTTTGCCGGGAATTCACCGTAATTACTAAGTTTCATATTATATGTATCCTGTTTAAATTTCTTATTTTGTATCGTTATCGTCTGAAATAGAGTTTCTTGAAACAACGCTTCGCGTATCGGGAATCAAGAATTCGTACCAACTTGAAGTACCGTCGCCTTCAAACCAAACTCTATACCAAGGAGTATTTTCTCTGTCTATTTCGCTCCATATTATCCATGGTTGGGGCTTAAGTGCTCTGTAATATTTCGCACCTTTTGGTTTGTCTAATCTTTCATAAAGGTCGGCAATACTTTCATTTAAAATAACCTGAGCCATGTAAAGGCGGGTGAGAATCGTATCTACTATATTATAATACATAGAATTAGGATAGTTGAGTTTAAATTTTTCACACTCCTCTATTGATTCATCAATAAGAACCTGATCGCGTCTTGGAAGCGGAAGTGCCATGTATTTTGCCTTAATTTTCAAAAACTCGGCAAACTCCCGCTCGTTTGGATTTGCATATCTTTTTATATATTCATTTAAAAAATGTTCACTCAAGAGATACTCTTCGTAGTGCATATGAGCAATTGCCAAAATCATAGTTGCATCAGGCAAGAGAGGAGAACCTATATGTTCACCTTGGAGTGAACTATAATAATTGTCTGCTTTTTCCAGGCTTCCGTTAGAAACGGACTCTATAATTTTTGCATACCAATAAACAGCCGGCTTATTGTAATCTTCCGGGGTTTTAGAACAACCGCTTAAAAATATAAAAACGGATATCGTTGCTAAAATAAAGTGTGTTTGAATTTTCATCGATAATATTCCTTCATGTAAATGGATTGCTATTCTATCTAAAAGAGTTATATATCTCTTTAAAGTAGGTACATTTTATGCTTAAAAGTGATACAATAAAAAATATTTCCATAAAGGTTTTGAATGAAATTTGATATATGCGTACCCCTTTTGGGCTTCCAAGATGTAAAACAAGTAGAATTACAAAAAATAGATGATATTTTCATGACGATGCGTGCCGTGGATTATGAGCATATATCTTTTACCCTCATTGATCCTTTTGTACTCAGAGAATATGATTTTGAAGTTCCGCAAGCGACACAGGAATTACTTTCTATAGACGAAAAATCCAATCTGCTTATTTTAAATATTGTCCTAATTCAAACTCCGATAGAAGATTCTATCATCAACTTTATCGGTCCCTTGGTATTTAACACGGACACAAAAAAAGCCGCACAAATTATCCTTCCTGAAACTTCCAAATACTTTGTAGCAGAAAAGATATCTGCTTTTTTGAATAAATAAACTCTAATATTTTATCAAGGAATTGAAATGTTGAGGAAAAATTCTATGAGGTTGTCTCCTGAGATTCAAACTGCTATTAAAAAAACAACTAAGTTAGTTTATGGAGATTCTCCTATATGGCTTTTTGGAAGCAGAGTTGACATGCTTAAAAAAGGTGGCGATATTGACCTTTTTATTCAAACAAAATCAGAGTACACACTCCAAGATAAAATAAACTTTATTACTTCCTTGCAATATTTGATAGGTGATAGAAAAATTGATTTGATTGTTCAAACTCCATCATCCAAACATCGAAGTATTTTTGATACGGCTCAAAATAACGGGATATTATTGTGATAAGCGAAACGATAGCTGCAATTGAACTCCATCTCAAACGAGCAAACAGTGCATTTTGTGAAATAAAATCCTTTGAGGATAATTTAGATGTTGAAGTTTTTAAGGATTTTGAAAAAATAAAAAGTATAGATACCTTTATTTTCAGATTTATTAAAATTCAAGATTTGATTGGTGATAAATTTTTTAAAGAGTTTTTAAAACTTATAGGAAATTATAAAGACAATATGACAATGTTAGATATTTTGGACTCTTTAGAAAAATTTGAATTTATAGAAAAATCTTCTAAATGGATAGAATATAGAAATTTAAGAAATCTTTTAACTCACGAGTACCCAAGCAATGAGGAAGAGATAATTGAAGGTATTAAAATAGCATTGAATGTTTTTTTAAATATTGGTAACCACTCACCTACCCACCAAAAATGGAACTAAAATTGCTTTTTGTTGAGCATGAAACGTGAAGAAGCTGAAGCGATATATGACCTTGGAAAAGAAGCGGTTGTAGAGATTCTATTAAAAATGGATGCTCGAATAACGGCTCTTGAAATAAGACTTGGACTCAACAGCTCCAACAGCTCCAAACCCCCATCGACTGATTCCCCTTTTGTACAAAAGCCTA
>DZBD01000086.1 GCA_022729795.1 Sulfuricurvum sp.
AGTTTTATGCTATTGCTTTGAATGGAATGGTACAACGTGGTGAAACTTGACATACCGCCTTCTTCACTGATTTAGTCAATCTTTTGGTATCCGTTAGGATTGTTGGACTGCCAACGCCAGCTGTCTTCACACATTTGCTTTATCCCTCTTTGGGCTTTCCAGTCTAGGATTCTCTCTGCATAGCTTGGGTCTGCAAAACATTTTGCAATATCACCCGTGCGGCGGGGTGCAATTTTGTAGGGCACTTTTTTGCCTGAGGCTTTTTCAAAAGCCTTTACCATATCCAAAACAGAATAGCCGTTTCCCGTACCCAAATTGACTGTAAGTACGTGGATATCATCAATTTTTTGCAAGGCTTTGAGATGCCCGTAGGCGAGGTCTAGCACATGGATATAATCTCTTACTCCCGTTCCGTCATGTGTTTCGTAATCATCGCCGAACACACTGAGATATTCCCTTTTGCCTACTGCGGTTTGCGCAATAAAGGGCATCAGATTATTCGGTATCCCGTTTGGGTCTTCTCCGATGAGACCCGATTCATGTGCGCCGACGGGGTTGAAATAGCGTAAAAGAACTATTTTCCAAGCATGGTCGGATACAAAAATATCTCGTAAAATCTCCTCTATAAAAAGTTTGCTTCTTCCGTAGGGATTGGTGGCGGAGAGAGGAAAATCTTCTCTGATTGGGGTAATGTGAGGGTCGCCATACACAGTAGCAGAGGAGCTAAAGACGATTTTTTTGCATCCGAACTCTTTCATTACGTCACAAAGTACCAAGGTTCCGTGAACATTATTGTCGTAATATTTTAGCGGTTCATCCACGGACTCACCGACTGCTTTTAAGCCGGCAAAATGGATAACGGATTCAATCGTGTATTTGCTAAAAATCCTTTGCAAATCGGCTTTATTTCGGATGTCTCCCTCTTCTAGGAGAATTTTTTGATCGATAATTTTCTCAACTCTTGCGATGCTCTCTTTGGAAGAGTTAGAAAAATTATCAAAAACAAGAACCTCATACCCCGCTTTTATAAGTTCTATGCAGGTATGCGACCCGATATATCCCGCTCCACCAGTAACTAAAACCATTTTTTTCTCCCAAGTCGTATTTGAAAATTATTATAACATTAATATAATTTGTCTATGCTACACTTGAGAGCTTCATACAAAAAATATTATGAAAAGATTTTTCTTCCTGAGGCACCATTTCTGCTTTTTGGCTGATTCAAAGGGTGAGTACTTTGTAGCGTTTGAAGCAAAGTTATCATTGAAATAAAGATATACTTTTAAAAAATACGAGAGGATGAATCCAATGTCTATAAAATCAGCTACTGACCAAGAAGCGCTTGATTACCATGAGTTTCCACATGCCGGAAAAATTTCCGTTGAAACAACCAAGCCGGTGGCTACGCAAAAAGATTTGAGTCTTGCGTATACGCCGGGAGTTGCCGTTCCGTGTTTGGCAATAGAAAAAAATCCTGATGATGCTTATCGCTATACTTCAAAAGGAAATTTGGTGGCGGTAATCTCCAACGGAACTGCCGTTTTAGGTTTAGGAGATATCGGTGCTCTTGCCTCAAAACCCGTAATGGAAGGAAAAGGTGTTTTATTTAAAGCTTTTTCGGGACTTGACAGCTTTGATATTGAAGTCGATACAAAAGACGTAGATAGATTTTGCAACGTAGTAGCTGCCATTGCTCCAACTTTTGGCGGAATCAATCTCGAAGATATTAAAGCTCCCGAATGTTTTGAGATAGAAAGAAGATTGGTAGAAGAGCTGGATATTCCCGTAATGCACGACGACCAGCACGGCACAGCCGTTATCTCTGCCGCAGCGATTATCAATGCCTGTAAAATAACAAACAAAAAATTAGAGCAATTAAAAATTGTCGTCATAGGAGCCGGAGCCGCAGCTATTTCATGCGCAAGACTGTATAAACATATGGGCGTGGAGACAATTTACATGATTGATTCCAAAGGAGTCGTGCATAATGAGAGAGATGACTTGAATGATTTCAAAAAAGAGTTTAGTGCCGAAAAATATATGAGTCATTCAGATGTTTTTGAGGGTGCGGATGTTGCCGTGGGACTTTCTCGTCCGGGGTCGTTTTGCGTAGAAGATATCAAGCGCATGGCGGAAAATCCTATTATTTTTACTTTGGCAAATCCGACTCCCGAAATTTTTCCCGAAGATGTAAAAAAGGCAAGACCCGACGCTATTTCTGCAACGGGAAGGAGCGATTTTGACAATCAAGTGAATAATGTTTTGGGCTTTCCTTTTATCTTTAGAGGTGCGATGGATGTACGTGCAAAAAAAATCAACACAGAGATGAAAGTAGCCGCGGCAACGGCTTTGGCAGAGCTTGCAAGAAAAGAGGTGCCGGAGTATCTTCATGTGCTTTATGGCAAAGAGATAGTTTTCGGCAAAGATTATATCATTCCAAAACCTTTTGATAAAAGACTAGTTGTTGAAGTTTCCGCCGCCGTGGCTCAGGCAGCGATTGAGAGCGGCTCATCCGAGATGAAAAACTTTGATATAGAAGCGTATAAAAAAGAATTAGCGACAAGAATCAAATAGAAACATCCGTATAATCAAGCGGTTTTGCCAGAGGCTGGCTGAAATAATACCCTTGGGCATATTTCACGCCGACCTCTTTGAGTAGAAGTGCCATCTCTCTAGTCTCCACAAATTCTGCAATATTTATCATATGCATCCCCTTGGAAAATTGGTAAATACTTTTGAGCATATGAAGTTTTCGCTCACTTGTCGTTATTTCGCTGATGATAGAGCCGTCAATCTTAATCATATCGATATCCAAATCTGAAAAATAGGCAAAATTGGAATATCCTGAACCAAAATCATCCAGTAATATTTGAGAACCGAATTTTTTCACTTCCCCGATAAAGTGTTTTACTTTTTCGATATTTTGTATGTTTTCCGATTCTAAGAGTTCTATGTCTAAACGGGAAGAATCGGGCATATTTTCTCTCAAATGACTTAGGAATATTTTTACAATCTCTTCATCTAAAATATCAATCATAGAGATATTGATAGAAAAACGCAAAGAGGGATACTCTTTGAGCGTAGCAAGGGTTTTTTCTATTATCACCTTTGTTATTTCGCGATAATAAGGGGTTTTTTTGGAAACTTCCAAAAATCTAAACGGCGATAATATAGTGCCGTTTTTCATTTGCAAACGAACTAAAGCCTCATATTTTTCGATTTTCGATGTTTTTAAATTAATGATAGGCTGAAAGTAGGGAATGATTCTATCCTCTGCAAGGGCATCTCTGATAAGGGCAACGGTTTCAAAATTTTCTTGGGCACTCTTTTTGAGATTGAGATTCTCTTGGTAGGCTAAAACTCTTTTGGTGTAATCTTTTTTGAGGAGCTTGAGCGCTAGGTCTGCATTTTCCAGAATCGGACTTACGTTATTGCTTGATATACTGACTAAAACATTGAGTTCTAAATCATCAATAGTAAATGTATGTTTGGCAATCTCTTTTTCAAGCATATGGGCTATAGAGAGTACTACAACCTCTTGCGTATCGTCAAACAAAACACCGAATTCATCGGCGCTCAAACGGTAGAGGCTTATATCGGGAATGTCTGAGAGTTTGACTTGAATAAATCTTGCCATCTTTTGAAGGAGAAGATTTCCGATTGCGTTTCCGTAAATATCGTTAATATGCTTGAATTCGTCGATATCTAGCAATAAAAGATGAGGCGCAATGCTTGATTTGAGTTTTTTTTCAAGCATTCTTCTATTGTACAGATTTGTTAAAAGGTCATAAGAGAGTGAATGTTCGAGCGATTCTTTCGTCTCAAGAAGCTTTTTGTTTTCTTTGATATATAAAAAAAGCAAAAAGATTGTTCCTAGCAAAGAGGAGGAAAATACGGTAAAAAGTATCAGTGCAAACATATCCAGTGCAGCAAAGTCGTTACGTGAAATCGTGAAAAAAGAGGTTCTTATCTTATTTATTGATGCGTCAATATTGCTACTTAATACTTGTTTTGTTATTTGGATAAATTCAGGATATTTTTTCATTAGAAACGAAGAATGAGCGTTGAAGCTGGTGGCATAATCTTTTATTTTTTGGTTTGTCGTATCTGTAGGCAGTAAAAAGTTGCCATTTTTGAGGTAATCCAAATCCTGCATCCGTATTGCATCATTGAAATGTTTTAAAATTTTACCGGCACTAAAAAAGATGTTTTGCCCATTGTGTTTGAGAGCGATGCCGTTTTCCACATGCCGTGTCAAAAAAAGCAGGGAGTTTTTAATTCCGGCACTGAGCATGAGGAACTCTTCTACGTTTTGGCTATTATTTTTGAGTTGCTCTTTTAAGATGAGTAAATCTTTTTGAATTTTTTTATACTTTGAGCTATTCAAAATATGTGACTGACTCAAAGTCTCATAATCTACTAATAAATTGTTTGTATCTTTGGCAATTTGGTCTTGATTACTGTAAACAGAGATAGAATTCTGTAAAATGAGGTAGTTTAACTCTTGGTGATTGTCTTGTAAGCTGTTGAGCGCGATTTTAAATTCTCTATGATTTTTGGAAAAATTTCTTTGAAGTATATAAAAATAAACGATAGAGATGCAAGAGACTGCACCAAGAACCATTATTAACCTCAAAAGACGCACAAGATTCATTTTATATCCAAAATATAGGGTCTTTCACCCTCTAGCGTATGTAAAAACGCAATGATTTTTTCTATCTCTTGATCTGAAAGCTTGATGCCTAAATTATGTTCGGACATAGCTATGATTGCTTCTTTGAGAGTTTGTTTGCTTGCGTCATGAAAATAGGGAGCGCTTAAGGTGATGTTTCTAAGCGTGGGTACTTTAAAGACGTTTTTGTGGTTTTTGTCGTGTGTGACTTTAGATCTGTCGGGGTACTCTTTTTTGGATGTATACTCCAAAAATGTTCCCATTTTTTGAAAAGAGTTGCCGCCGATATTCACCCCGTTGTGGCAGGTGATACAGCCGTATTGTTTAAATAAAATGTACCCCTCTTCTTCCTCTTTGTCGAGTTTTATTTCATGACGCAAAAATTTATCAAATTTGGCATTGGGAGTCGTGAGAGTGTTTTCAAATTCTACTATCGCATCCAAAACAAGTCTATACGAAATAAATGAAACATGATACACTTTTTGAAACTTTTCTTTATACATCGGGGAGGCATTCATTCTTTGCTCTATAGAGTGAAAATTCATGGCGTGTTCTAGGGGATTGTTAATAGGTTCATTTGCCTGTTCGAGAAGGTTTTCTGCTCTGCCGTTCCAGAATTGTTTGAAGTTGTATTTTGCATTCAAAACACTCGGAGCGTGTATATTTCCCTCCCTCCCTGCAAAACCGATAGAGACTGCTCTTGAATCTGCTCCGCCGCCGTAAATATCATGACAACTTACACATGCCGTAGAGTTGTCTTGTGAGAGAATAGGATCACAAAAAAGGAGCTGACCTAGCTTGGCTTTTTCCGTATTGATATTATTTTTTAGGGGAATAGGAGATATGGGCTCATCGGCATAAATACAAATAAAAAGTAATACTATTAATGCTAATTTATTCATAAGATAATTTTAGCATAGAAAAGTTCTTATTGCGCGGTTTGATAAAATTTTTTCAAACCGAGTTTTGCTTTTGCATCAAAACGGTAAGAGATGCGCTCTAAATATTTGAGAATCTCTTTTTCGGGTATTTGTGTTCTCTTGGAAGCTTGTCGAAGAATATACTGTGGGATTTTTACTTTTTGTTTCAAAAAGTTGTTTTGGATTTTTTTGTAGGTGCTTGCATCCTTACGGTAACAAAGAAGGGCAAAAACAAAGGGAAGATTGTATCGGCTGTTCCACTCTTTGGCGAGGTCTATGTGTGGTTTGCCTTCCAAAAAATATCGCAGAGCCTTGTCCCCTATGAGCACTTCTCCGTGAAGTTTTAAAACACGGGCGAGCACATTGGAAGTGGCGGATTCCGTGTCGCTGATATCCTTGGCATGTGGAATGATAATCACGCTTTGAACCTCTTTTTTGGCGATAATCCCCAAATCCACATGCCGGTATTTTTTTGCATGGATACTGGAGATAAAAGCGGCATCGACTTTGCGGGATAAGAATTTATGATTGATTTTGGAGGGAACGCCTTTGTAATAATTCATACTCAGAGTTTGCTGCGCACTTGAGATAAATCGCTTCATAAAAACGTGAAAAGGTAAAAGATTTAAATACTCTATTTTGCCAAAAACCAAAAGTCAACCTCTAAAAATTAAGTGTGAAATTATACAGCATGGAGCTTATTTTGATATAATCGTCCTCACAATATAGTACAAGGAGTCTACTTCTATGGTAAGAGTAGAATTTTTAGGTCCTATCCAAAAAGAACCTTTGGAGTTGGATATTACAAATTTAAGCCAATTGGCTGTTATTTTACAAAAAGATTCAGAGCTTGCACAGTGGTTGCAAAACTCGGCTGTGGCAGTCAATGATACCCTTGTTGCCTCTTTGAATCATGTGCTTAAAAACGGGGATAAAGTTTCTTTGCTTCCTCCCGTTTGCGGGGGCTGAGAGGTGCTTTATCTTTATGAGGGCGCATTAAACGTACCTGCTATTTTAAAAGATTGGTACGAGCAAGAGAGCGGGAGCAATTACGGAGCGTATATCCCTTTTGTGGGAACCGTAAGAAGCGAAGACGGGATTGACGGGCTGAGTTTTGATATCTATGAGCCTATATTGAAGAGTTGGTTTAGAGCGTGGCAGGAGAGGGCAAAAGAAAAAGGTGCAATTATCAAGATGGCGCATAGCCGCGGTGATGTGATGCTGCACGAATCTTCTTATATTGCCGCTGTTTTTTCACCAAAAAGAGGTGTTGCTTTGGAATTGATAGATCTTTTTGTAGAAGACTTTAAGGCTAGTGCACCTATTTGGAAATATGACCTTAAAGAGGGTAAAAGAGTGTATGCGCTTGAGCGTTCCACCGCCATACAAGGAAGCGGAATTTTAGGGGTGCAAAAGTGAAATATTTATCCTATGAAACAAGTCAGAGTATGCTGGATTTAGCGCATGTAGGAAGTGTCCGATTTGAGAGTATTTCACTGAGTAAATCTTTGGGTAGATTTTTGGCAGAGGATATTGTCGCCAAATACAGCGATCCTCAGTTTCCCACAGCTTCTATGGATGGATACGCTATTTTACATGCAGACCTAGAAAAGGACTCCATCAAAATACTCGGGGTTAATCCGGCAGGAAGTAACGAGACAAGAGTCCTGAGTGCGGGTGAGTGCATTAAAACTTTTACAGGTTCTAAAATGCCCCAGGGAAGCGATACTTTGATTCCGGTAGAAAACGTAACAGTGCAAGAGGATACTATAATAATCAATAAAAAAGTTCCCAAAGGCTTTTCCGTGCGTCCAATCGCCGAGGGGTATAAAGCCGGAGACATATTGATTAAAAAAGGGACGAAAATCGGCTTTGCAGAGCTTGGAGTAATGGCAGCACTCAACCGTGTGATGCTTAAAGTAGCCGTTCGCCCGCGCGTAGCGGTACTCTCTACCGGAAGCGAGATTTTAGACCTTGGTGAGCCAAGCAGTAATCTCGCACAAATCAGAAGCTCTAATAATTACACCCTTGCGGCACTTTTTGAATCGTGCGGCGCAGAGGTGATACAACTAGGCGTAGTGGGAGACGATAAAATATCAATTACGAAGATTTTTGAAAATGCACTCTCCTGTGCCGATATTGTGGTAAGTACGGGCGGAGTGAGCGTGGGTGATTATGACTTTGTCAAAGATATAGTGCCTCGTTTGGGAGCAGAACTTATTTTTAAGGGTGTTGCTATCAAGCCGGGTAAACACGTTATGCTTGCACAAAAAAGCGGAAAATTTATCTTGGCTCTTCCCGGATTTGCGTATTCATCGACCGTAACGGCGATTTTGTACGTGCTTCCGCTTTTGGCAAAAATGCTCGGACACGAAAAACCTTATACCGTAATAGCTGCAAAACTCAGTGAAGATTTCAAAAAAAGAAGCACCCTTACGGAATTTACGGCATGCAATGTTGTGGTAGAAGATGGGGAATATTTTGTAAACTTCCAAGGGAAAAAGGTGGGAAGCTCCGCCATTCTTACGAATCTTTTAGGAGAAAGTGCTTTGATGGTAAGCGGTGAAGAGGATAATTATTTGGTAAAAGACACTTTAGTAAGTGTCATATTGCTAGATAGATTTTAAGAGTATTTTGCACATGCCAAGGTTAAAGCTTGGCATGTGGAAATCTAAAAAAGTGTTGTTTTGAGTGTTTATTTTTCTTGACTTGTTCAATAATATCGGTTATAATTTTTCTGTGAACAACACTTTTTCATTGTAGTTGATGGAGCGGTAAAATAAGGTCGGGAGGTTCGAAACTCTCGACCTTTTTTTTTACCCTCCAAAAACTACAATGAGGGGGTTTTATGGATAAGCTGTTGTTCACGCTACTACTTATGTGCATTTTTGCACCGCTACTGCATTAGCTTTAGCGCCAAGGGGTTTAATACCCCTTGCCCCCTCTTAAAGACTCTAAGAGTTAAAAAAGAGTAGGTTCTCTGAGCTCTTTGATTTTATAACTTCTTCTATGAATTTCGCAGTATCCGTACTTTTTAATCATTTCCACATGCCAAGCCGTGCCGTAGCCTTTATGTTTTTCAAATCCGTATCGGGGATAAGTCTTGGCATGTGTAAGCATATCTCTGTCATGAGTTACTTTGGCTAGGATACTTGCAGCACTTACCTCTGCTACTTTTGCATCGGCTTGCACCATTGTCTGCAATCCATCGACACCAAAAGTAGTATTGCCGTCAAACAAATACAGATCTGCTTTTAAATTGCTAAGAATATCTCTCAGTCCACATGCCAAGCATTTGGAGATACCTATCGTATCTATCTCTTTGGCGCTAAATTTGACAATATGATACTCGGCGTTTTGGATGATAATTTCATAAAGGTACTCTCTTTTTTTCTCACTGAGTTTTTTGGAATCGTTTAAACCCGCAATATGAGTATGTAAGATACATCCCGCCATCACCAAATCGCCCGCTATAGGTCCTCGACCTGCTTCATCTATGCCGCATAATCTATTTTGAGTCATATTAATCTCCGATTGCCCATATATCAAAGGGGAGCATCTGTACTTTACAAAGCGGATGAGAAACTCTCCCCTCACGGTTCATCGTAACGGCAGTTACTTTTTTGACATGATGGGTAAAAAGAAAAGCTTCTATTTTTTCCATTTTTTTAAACAGCGCTCTTTCATCCGTAAAAGGCATTGCGAGTACCGCTTCCTCCGTAGCTGGTAGATAAAAATCCACCCCCTCGTCGTAATAGCAAGTCGTATCGGATTTGAGAAGTTCCAAGTACATCATATTTTCAAATAATCTTGTGAAATTTTTCTCGATAGTAAGTGCCGCTTTAAGAGAAATATCACATAAATAAAGTTTTTTTGTCGCTTTTGGATAGTCTATTTTTTCTAATAGATGGATATATTTTTTTTCAAGCAGATTTTCATAGGAGAGATAGAGTTTGTCTTTGGAGATTTTTCTCGTGTGTTTGAGTCTTTCATAAATAGTAAAAGGGGAAATTTTCTGCGACATCATCTTTGCGCAAAAGCAAAGGATATCAAACTCCATTTCGCTCAAAGCATATCGGAGCGTTTTTTGTATATAAATAGTGCGCTCGTCGGAACTTACTTTATGCATAAAAGGAAAGCCGCCAAGCTTGAAAAAATGATTTAAGGCACTTGAATCATATTTATATTCATACGCTAAAAACTCCTCATAGTCCAGCGGATAGAGCCAAAGCGTCGTAAGGGATGCAATATCGTAATGTTTTTGGGAGCAGATAATAAGCTGAGATATGTGAGTCAATTCTATCTCAGGGGTATAATTGTCTAAAACCAAAGTGGTGATTTGATTGACTTTGCAAAAGTTAAAGAGCTCTTTATTCAGCAAAGTATAATCTATTCTAATGTCTGCACAGTCTATATAAATATAGTTGCTCTTTTTCAAAGACAAAAGATAATTTTTCACAAGTTTTGTTTTTCCACTTTGTGAAATGCCGTTGATTTGATAACTCAAATCTTCTAAAAAAATCTTTCTGTCATGAAATTTTTCTAACTGTATATCAGTTTTGTACAACTCTTCTAGCAAAATTTCCATCACTTTTCCTCACACTTCAAAAGCTAATTATAGCATTGAACTCAGTTTAAAGAAAAACTAATAATTTAGGGGTTACAATTAGTGAATTTACATTAAAGGATTACAAATGAAGATTAGAA
>DZBD01000087.1 GCA_022729795.1 Sulfuricurvum sp.
AAGTTTTTACAGATAAAGAGATTAAGAAAATTTTACCGATCTTGCAACTAAACTCATCAGACAGCGCCAGCGCAGATAACTTTTTTGAGTTTCTTATCATCAACGGGATGGATTTTTTCAAGGCTGCTCGTGCGATTATTCCGTCTGCTTGGCAGAATGCTCCACATATGGACCCTGAACTTCGTGCATTTTATGAATACCATTCTACTGTTTTTGAAGCATGGGACGGACCTGCGGCATTTGCAGTTACTGACGGTCGTTATATCGGTTGTGTGCTTGACAGAAATGGTCTTCGCCCATCAAAATATATTGTTACGCATGACGATAATCTTCTTATTGCAAGTGAATACGGTGTTATTGATATTCCGGAAGAGAACATAAAAGAAAGAGGTCGTTTACAGTCCGGCGAAATGATAGGTCTTGATCTAAAATACGGTAAATTGCTTAAAAATAATCAGATTAATGATTATCTCAAAAGCTCGAATCCTTATATGAGATGGCTCAATGAGCACATGATTTATTTGCAAGAACATGTAGAAGAACAATATGTAGCAAATTGCGAAATTAGTGAAGAAAATTTTATTCAAAGACAAAGATATTTTAATATTACGCAAGAAGTTGTGGAACAAGTTATTGAGCCGATGATTATCGAAGCAAAAGAAGCAGTCGGCTCCATGGGTGACGATACTCCCTTAGCAGCGTTTTCAAATAAACAAAGAAATTTCAGTGATTATTTTAAACAAAAATTTGCGCAAGTTACCAATCCTCCGATTGACCCTATTCGTGAAAAAGTGGTGATGAGTCTTAACACGGGCTTTGGCGAAATTCATAATATACTCGATGAAATACCTTCTCATGCACATCGTTTGAAATCGATTTCACCTATTATAACTAGTAAAAAACTGGATGTTTTAAAATCGTTCGGGGATAAAAAATCTCCTCGTTATCAAGCTTTTTATCACAATAAAACGTTTTCTACTGCATATACGGGAAAGCTCAAGGAAGCACTTGATGCTTTAGTAGAAAAAGTGATAGATTCCGTCAGAAACGAAGGAACGAGAATCGTTATTTTGGATGACTATGAATTCAATGAAACTAATAAAATTATTCCTATGGCCATGATAGTAGGTCGCTTAAATACTGCTCTCTTGCAAGCTAAAATTCGTCATTTAGTGTCTATGATTGCCATTACGGGAGAAATTATTGATTCTCATGGAGCAGCGATACTTATTGGATACGGAGCGAGTGCCGTATATCCTAATTTACTTTTTGCAACAGCTATAAAGGTTTTAAAAAAATCAAAAGTAATTAAAATTGATTGTGATGAAGCTCTTAAATCAGTTCATAGCGCTTTAAATGCAGGACTTTTGAAAATTATGTCAAAAATGGGTATTGCTACTATTGCATCTTACCGTAATGCAGGACTTTTTGATGTTCTAGGGCTTCATAAAACTATAGTAAAAGAGTGTTTTGAGACTTCAAATAACGCCCTTAGCGGACTTGACTATGATGATATTGATGAGAGAATTACGAAGTATCATAAAGAAGCGTTTAAAGAAGACGGGTTTAATAAAATTTTTCCGTTAAACATCGGAGGATACTACAAATTTTATAACGGTCAAGAACATCATGATTTTGGTCCGGATGTTATTCATGCGATTCATACTGTCGCCGCAAGCGGTGCAAAAAAGGATTACGACAAACTAAAAGAGATAATTAACAAAAGAGGTCTCAAATTTATTCGTGATTTTTTTGAAATAAAATCTGATAGAAAACCAATAGATATTTCAGAAGTTGAATCAAAAGAGAAGATATTTAAAAGATTTGCTTCAGCTGCAATGAGTCTTGGTTCTATCTCCCCCGAAGCACATGAAACGATTGCTATGGCTATGAATAGAATCGGTGCACAATCCAACTCTGGAGAGGGCGGAGAAGACGTTGAGCGCTTTGCAACCGACAGAAACTCAAAAATTAAGCAAGTGGCATCAGGAAGATTCGGTGTTACTCCCGCGTATTTAAGAAGTGCTGAAGAGATTCAGATTAAAGTTGCTCAGGGTGCAAAGCCGGGTGAAGGCGGTCAACTCTCAGGTCACAAAGTTTCACCTTTAATTGCCAAACTTCGTCATACTGTTCCGGGGGTTACACTTATTTCGCCTCCGCCGCATCATGATATTTATTCAATTGAGGATTTGGCGCAGCTTATATTCGATATGAAGCAGGTAAATCCACATGCCAGAGTAGCTGTGAAGTTGGTGTCTACACTCGGTGTCGGTACTATTGCAGCCGGCGTGGCAAAGGCGTATGCTGATAAAATTATAATTTCAGGCGGCGATGGAGGTACGGGGGCTGCTCCTCTTACATCGATTAAGTTTGCAGGAAATCCTTGGGAGCTTGGTTTATCCGAAGCGCATAATGCACTTAAGGCAAATAATTTAAGAGGTCTTGTGGAACTTCAAACTGACGGTGGCTTAAAAACTGGTTTGGATGTGATTAAAGCTGCACTTTTAGGGGCTGAGAGCTACGCATTCGGAACCGGTGTTTTAACAATCGTCGGTTGTAAAATGTTACGTATTTGTCATGTTAATAAATGTTCCGTCGGTATTGCGACACAAAATGAAACGCTTCGTCAAGAGTTTTTTAAAGGGCATGTGGATCAAGTAATTAATTATTTTACCCTTTTAGCAGAGGATGTTCGCTCTATTATGGCAGAGCTAGGTTTTGCAACGATGCAAGAGATGATAGGTCGTGTGGATTTACTTAAAGTTGTGGATGATAAATTTGCGCAGAAGTTTGATTTTTCAGCCGTACTTCATCAAGAACAAGGGGTCAATACGCACCAACAAAGAAGTAACCCTCCTTTTGACGATAATGCTTTTGAAAAAGATGTTTTAAAAGAAGCAATGGGTGCTATTAAGCATCCGGAGTATCCGATAAGAATTAGCAGAGAGATAGCAAATATTCATAGAAGTTTCGGCGCTCTTGTGAGCGGTGAAATAGCTCATTATTATGGAGATAAAGGTCTTAAGGCGGATACCATTAGAATATCCCTCAAAGGTATTGCAGGTCAGGCATTAGGAGCATTTTTGATCCCCGGTGTATCTATTTATCTTGAGGGTGTGGCAAATGATTATATCGGCAAAGGTATGCATGGCGGCAAAATAATTATCACTTCCAAAAATGAAGGTGAAAATTTTGGAGCAGGCGGGAATACATGTCTTTATGGAGCGACCGGCGGTAAACTTTATATTTCGGGAAGTGTCGGTGAAAGATTTGCTGTTCGTAATTCCGGTGCTTTAGCTATTGTAGAGGGTTCAGGAGACAATGCTTGTGAATATATGACGGGCGGTATAGTTGTTATTCTTGGTCGTACAGGAATTAATTTTGGCGCAGGTATGACAGGTGGGGTGAGTTTTGTATATGATGAGGATCGCAGTTTTGTAGAAAATGTAAACCGTGAGCTTGTTGAAGCTGTTCGTATTGATACAGATGAAGGTGCGGATGCTAGACATCTTTTAAAACGATTGTTGAAAGATTATTTAATGGAAACAGAAAGCAAAAAGGCAAAAGAGTTGCTTGATAATTTTAGAGTAGAAGTAAGAAACTTTTGGTTAATTCGCCCTAAAAACTTTACTAAACTACCTCTTAACCTTGAGAATGGAGATTAATATGAGAGAATTTTTATTTACGGAAAGACTTGAAGCAAGTAAAAGATTAGTATTTGAAAGAACAAAAGATTTTGGTGAAATATATGAAGTATTTGATAAAAATGAAGCTTCTTCCCAAGGTGAAAGATGCATTCAGTGCGGTGACCCTTTTTGTCTAAATAAATGCCCGTTGCATAACTATATTCCTCAGTGGCTGAAATCAATAGCAGAAAAAGATTTAGAATTTGCATTTAAACTCTCCAATGAGCCTTCCCCTTTTCCGGAAGTGATGGGAAGAGTTTGTCCGCATGATAAACTTTGCGAGGGAGACTGCACACTTAATGACGGGCACGGCGCTATCACTATCGGTTCTATTGAAACTCATATTACCGAAGAAGGTTTCAAGCAAGGCTTTAAATTAGACTTTCCAGGAATAACAACCGATAAAAAAGTAGCAGTTATAGGAAGCGGTCCTGCAGGTCTATCTGCTGCAACATATCTTCTTCGCTCGGGCATTGCAGTAACGATGTATGAGAGAAGTGACAGAGCAGGAGGTCTTTTAACGTACGGTATTCCAAATTTTAAATTAGACAAAAAAATCGTCGAAAGAAGAATAAAACTTCTTGAAGAAGCTGGATTAAAACTTGTTTTAAATTGCGAAGTGGGAAAAGATGTTGATTTTGAAGAGATAGCAAATACGCATGATGCTATGTTTATAGGTGTAGGTTCCACAAAAGCTAAAGGTGCCGGTATTGTAGGTGAAAAAGCTCCAAATGTTTATTTGGCAATGGACTATCTGACAAATATTCAAAGAAAAAACTTTAAATTATCTTACGATAAAAAATTTGATTTTAAAGATTTGAACGTGGTTGTTGTCGGTGGCGGTGATACTGCAATGGATTGTCTCAGAACTGCAAAACGAGAAGGGGCTAGAAGTGTTACTTGTCTTTATCGTCGTGATGCCTATAATATGCCGGGAAGCCAAAAAGAATATAAGAATGCTGTGGAAGAGGGTGTTAATTTTACCTTTTTTGTATCTCCTAAGGAAATTATTCTTAATGAAGAGGGTAGAGCCGTGGCTATTGAGGTTGTAAAAACTAATCTTGGAGCCAAAGATGCAGGTGGTCGTCAAAAAATGGAAGAAGTCAGAGGAAGTGAGTTTAGAATTAATGCTGATCTTATTATCATGTCTTTAGGTTTTGATCCTGCCGTACCTTCTTTTTTGCATGAGAATGGGATCGAAACAAATAGCTGGGGCGGAATTATTGTCGATAATAAAACTTATGAAACTACAACCGCAGGAATTTATGCCGGGGGAGATTGTTTTAGAGGCGCTGATTTGGTTGTGAGAGCAGCTTATGACGGTCGCGAGGCTGCCCGAAGTATAGTGCATTCTTTGTTAAAATAGATTACTTTAACTTATCCGCATTTACGGATAAGTTACTTTGAAACACTGTTTTATTTCATAAAATAATTTATAATAAGTGTAAATTTGCTATAATTACGCCCATTTATATATTCAAGGATACTTTTTGAACCTCTTAAATCTTTTCTCCAGAAACTCAAACACTAAAGTGCAGCCAACAAAGAGTGAAGCTCCAGCTCACTGGATAAAATGCACATCCTGCCAATCTTTAATGTATTATAAAGAAGTAGAAAATCAAAATTATGTGTGTCCTAAGTGTGGATTTCACATTAGAATAGGTGTTGACAGAAGAATTAGTCTTGTAGCGGATGAGGGAACATTTGTAGAATACGATGCAAATCTTAAACCTATTGACCCGCTAAAATTTGTAGATTCAAAATCTTATGTAAAAAGGATAGAAGAGGGTAAAAATAAAACGGGAAGAAACTCTTCGGTCGTGAGCGGCGAATGTAAAATCAATACAATTTCAGCGCAACTTGTGATATTTGATTTTGCATTTATGGGTGGTTCTTTAGGTTCAGTGGAAGGTGAAAAAATTGTTCGCGCCGTCAATCGTGCCATAGAAAAAAAAGAGGGCTTAATTATAATAAGTGCCAGCGGGGGTGCTCGAATGCAAGAGAGCACGTTCTCACTTATGCAAATGAGTAAAACTTCCGCTGCTCTTGCAAAGCTAGCCAATCATAAATTGCCATACATTTCTGTTTTAACCGACCCTACAATGGGAGGCGTTAGCGCTTCATTTGCAACACTCGGTGATATTATCATTGCTGAACCCGGAGCATTGATTGGATTTGCCGGACAAAGAGTTATTAAGCAGACTATAGGCTCTGATTTACCGGATGGATTTCAGCGTGCAGAATTTTTGCTTGAAAAAGGCTCCATAGATATGGTAGTTAACAGAAATGATTTAAAAGTTACGCTTTCAGATATATTGACACTTTTGAAGGTTTAAATATTTTAATGCGTCTGTATGCCCTTTGCGACCAAGAAATGCTTGATTATAAAAACATTTCAATAGAAGAATTCATAGAAATTGCAAAGCAGAATTTTGCAGAAATTATTCAATATAGAAATAAAACATCCGATATCTCTTTCATTAAACAGCAACTTATTAAAATAAGGCAAACGTATGATGGCTTTTTGATTGTGAATGATGCGTATGAATTAGTTGCATTTTGCGATGGCGTTCATATGGGTCAAGAAGATTTGAAAGTAATTGATTCTGATATTTACAAAGCTGTACAGATATTAAGAAGTATTGTGACAAAAGATAAAATTTTAGGGATTTCTACTCATAGTGAGTTTGAAGTGCTTCAGGCAAATGAATTGGACCTTAATTATATAGGTTTGGGTGCGTTTAGAAATACAAACACCAAAACAGACATAAGTATAATTTTAGGTGATTCTTTAGATAAAATTGCATCGAAATCGAAGCATCGTGTAGCGGCTATCGGCGGAGTCAAAAAGGATGATATGTTTGAGCATGTGACGTATCATGTAATTGGCAGTGGATTAGTGTCGTAAAATGAAAATAGATATTATTTCCATAGCAAAAAAAGAAAAAACTATTTATGATCCAATGTATAAAGAACTCTCAAAAATGATTTCCCGTTTCGCAAAACTTGAAGATATCGAGTTGTTTCCCAAGGAAGTGGCAAAATCACATACTATTTCACCGGAGGCATCCAAACTAGCATATACGAAAGCCTTTAAACCGTATCTTGGGAGTGATTTTTGCATAAGTTTGCATCCGGATGGAAAACTAGTTGATAGTTTTGAATTTAGTAAGCTATTAAATGATAAAATGTCGGTGAAGTTTTTCATAGGTGGAGCCTATGGCTTTGAGGAAAGCTTTTTAAAAAAAAGCGATGCTATTATAAGTCTAGGGAATATTACTATGAGTCATAAGATTGCAAAAGCAGTTTTGTTGGAACAAATTTATAGAGGTTTTTCTATTTTAAGCAATCACCCATATCATAAGTAAGGAAGTTAAGTGCAAGATAGTGAAGTGAAGTATTTTAAAGATCTTTTAGAGAGTCGTAAGATACAGATAATAAAAAATATTTTAGGTGTTAACGATGAGCTTGATCAGTTAAATTCATTGGAATTAAATGATGAGGGTGATTATGCATCCGTAAATAATAACTCAATGGTTGAAAGCGCTATTGTACAGCAGCAGGAACAAGAGTTGCGTGAAATCAATATTGCACTCGGCAAAATAGCAGCCGGCGATTACGGTATATGCGAAATGTGTGAAGATCTGATAGGATTCCGTAGATTAAAAGTAAAACCACATGCCATATACTGCATAGATTGTAGAGAAATAGTAGAAAAATCCAAGAAGAAATAAAGGAAATTATATGTACATAAAAAGATATACATTAGCAACATTAATTTTGATTGCTTTGCTGGTTTGGTATGTTTATGCTTATATAACGCAGGGTACTTTAAGTATTGATCTATTCGGTGTTCCATTACCGGCTCTGCCGATTGCATTTTTGGTAGTTTTGCCTGTTTTACTTCTTTATGTTGCAAGTATAGCTCATATGTTTTTTTATTCCGTATTGGGCAATCTTAAACTTCGTAAATTCGATAAAGACAATGAAAAAATAATTGATTCCATCGTGGATGCTTATCTTGGTAGAAAAAACAGAAAACATACTTTTAAAACTCCAAGATATAAGCTTCTTGGTTCACTTATAGATAATACGGTTTTGGTTCCTATGCAGACTTTACGTCCTAGCACGGAAAATGAAAAAATCAATGCAGTGATTAAACTTATAGAGGATATTAACAACGGTGAAGTTGTAGATTTGAAAAAATATTCTTTACTTTCCGATAATGCATTGCTTATCCAAAATGATAAAAATCGCTATAAAAAAGGGGAGATAATCTCTGAGAGTATTTTAAGCAATTCCTCTAAATTTAGTCAAACTTTATGTGAGGAAGCTTATATAAATTTCGTAAAAACTTCACCTTTGTATGCTATAGAAAAATATAAAGTCTTCTTGACAAAAACTGCTTTATTTGAAATATTGGCAAGAATTAATGCAAAAAATAACACTTTGGAAATTTCAAACCAAGCATTGCTCTCGTTGTTTGATGGTTTAGAATTGGATGAAAAAGACTATTTGAAAATTTCTACAACACTCTCTGGCGGAATGGTTCCTGAACAAAGAATGAAGTTATTTGAAACTCTTAGCGAAAGCAAAGAAGAAGCGATGAGTGCTTATCTCTTTACACTATTTGATTTAGAGATGCTTGCACCTGCGGATGAAATTCTAGAAAATTCTCAGCCAGCAGAGTATCTCAAATTTAAATCTTATCGTGCTTTAAAAGAGTGTAACAAAAATTTTAATATTAATTTATTTATTTAGAAATTTCACAGTTATAGTGCAAACTTTTTGGCATGTGGAAATAGTATGTAAGGTAACTATGTCGTGATAAAAAACCTCTCTTTTGATACTCCAATATATGTTTTGGCTCCTCTTGCCGGATATACGGATTTACCTTTTAGAAGTGTCGTCAAAAAATTTGGAGCAGATTTAACAGTGAGCGAGATGCTCAGCTCGAATGCTCTTGCCTACGGTTCTGAAAAAACCCTACATATGCTTGAAAAAGCTTCTATTGAAGACCCCTATTCTGTTCAAATAGCAGGGGCAGAAGTGGATGTTGTTAGGCGTGCTGTTGAGATTTTGAATACACAAGAAGGGATTGATATTATTGATTTGAACTGTGGCTGTCCTGTTCCAAAAATTGTTGGGCATGGAAGCGGGAGTTCATTACTTTTAAATCTGCCTTTGATGGGTGAGATTATTAGAACTATCAAAGATACATCCAATAAAAGTTTGACAAGTGTTAAAATTAGACTAGGATTTGAAAAAAAGAATCATATCGAAATAGCAAAAATTGTTGAAGACAGTGGAGCTGATTTTATTGCGGTGCATGGAAGAACACGTGCCGGAAGGTTCAAAGCCGCTGTGGACTACGATGCCATAAAAGAGATAAAAGAAGCGGTACGTATACCTGTTATTGCAAACGGCGACATAGATTCTTACGAAAAAGCGCAATGGGTTCTGGAGCATACGGGAGCTGATGGCGTAATGATTGGTAGAGGAGCAGTGGGTGCTCCATGGATTTTTCATCAGCTTCGAAGCCGCTCGACAGAAATTGAGCAAACTTTAAAACATGCAATTATAATGGAGCATTTTGATAAAATGATTGAGTTTTACGGATTTCGAGGTGTACCGATGTTTCGAAAACATATTCATACTTATTCTAAAGGTTACAATGGTGCATCTATACTTAGAAACGACGTAAACCGTATAGAAGATGTGAGAGAATTTAGAAGTGTGATAGATAGTTTTTTTAAAAGTAGTGAAATTGTTTTTTAAGGTAACGGTGCAAATATGTTAGAAATAAGCGAATCAATTAAAAAATTAGACGATAGTGATATTGCAGATAACATATTTCATTATGAATACAATACGAAGCATCTTTTATCGTTAATAAAAAAAGGTGTGGATGAGGAAGACCCCTCTTTTTTAAGCTCCTATCGCTCTTTTGAGGGTGAAGTTTTTGAAAATTTTATTTATGAAAAGCTGTTACGGTATGCCGCTCAAAAAAGTGAAATAGAAAGGTTTATTCTTAAAGGATACCATCAAAATAAGCAAAAAGCTTATGCAAATACACTCTCTATAAGTGAGAAACAGCAAATAGTTTATAGAACGAAAAGTAGAGAAATTAGTGAATTTGATGCCATGATTTTTACCAAAAATGAGCTTTATTTCGTAGAGATGACTTTGGTGAAATCTGTTTTAAAGTTAAGAAAAAGGCTTAGAAAGAAAAAAGCTCTTTTGGAAATTATTTTTCCAAATTACGAGATTAAGGCTCTTATTATTTTAAATGAAGGGGCTACGGGAGTAAGACAATTTCCTGATTATTGTAAAGTATGGATAACGGAAGAGTATTCTGCTAAAAATGTACTTGAATATATAAAAAATCCGTTATCAAAAACTCTAAAACCGAAAGAAAAAATAAAGTCTCAAAAAATGGTGGAATCACACACTTTGAAACTCCATCCGTTTAGATATTATAATACGATGTCTTGGATTACAAAAACACTCAGAAGTAATAAAAAAGGTGTACTCGACTGGCATTTTTTAATGAATTATAAAATTCAAAGATATCTTGATCTTTATAATAAATTTTATATAGGT
>DZBD01000088.1 GCA_022729795.1 Sulfuricurvum sp.
GCTTATCAATTTCCTAGGTATTGTGGGCTACATGCTTGGAAGATACTATACAAATATTCCAAACTGGCTCTATTTTCTCTTTTCCCTGCCTATGGGTGTCATTTTTCTACTTTTTTGTACGGCTATCTTTTATGATATCTCAAGAATTATCTGCTCTAACATACCTATGTCTGGTACTAGACGCAAATTTTTCAAAAACTCTTTAGATATTTCCTCTTTGTTTATTGCCGCTTCGTTAAGTGCGAGGGCTATGTACGAAGCCCGATTTGTCAAACTAGAAAAAGTCGTTATCAAAATAAAAAATCTACAGCAATCCTATAAAATTGTCCAAATCAGCGATTTGCATATCGGAGGACTTATAGATGCCCAATTTGTAAGAGAGATTGTTCTTAGAATCAATGCGCTTACAGCTGATATCGTCGTTATCACAGGTGATTTGGTCGATATCGATGTAAAACATGCAAAAGCACCTCTTTATGAACTTCAAAATTTACGCTCTCGATACGGAACTTATTATATTGTCGGAAACCATGAGTATTTTCATGATGTACAAAAAATTATCGACACCGTTACAGCCCTAGAGATAAAAGTCTTGGAAAATGAAAATGTCTACATTGGAGAAGCAAACAAAGGCTTTCATCTCGCGGGTGTTTATGATATTTTTGGATACAAAACACTTTCCCACATGCCGGACCTGAACAAAGCCTTGCACAACACTCAAAACTCGCCTACCATCCTTCTGGCGCATCAACCGAAATTTATACAAGAGATACAAAGCGGGGTTGATTTGGTGCTCAGTGGGCACACGCACGGCGGGCAGATTTACCCTTTTAAATTTTTAGTACAACTGCAACAACCCTATATCAGCGGACTCCATCAGCATAATGACAAAATGCAAATCTATGTTAATAAAGGAACGGGATTTTGGGGACCGCCGATGCGGTTGGGTGCAAGTTCTGAAATAACAGAGATTCTACTTGAGCCAGATTTTTAGACTTTTATAAAATAGCGGGAGGAATCCTGTTCTATACTTACTAGTGCCTTATAAAGTCTATTAAGAATAACATTGATTTCATCTTCTTTATTCACTATAGTCAAAGCAAAATTGGATTTGAGATGGCTAATAGAGCCAAAAACATTTGAGACTATCAACTCATTGAGTTTGTGTGCATATTTATCAATCCCTTCTACTTTCGTGCTTGGGGCAATGATAATAAAATTGTGCTCATTATATTTGATAAGGATATCCGTATTTCTCATTTTTGATTTTAAAAGCTTCACAACATCTTGCAAAATTTGCTTAGAAGCATCTCTCTTAAATATCAAATCACTACGTTCAATATTATAAATCCTGAACATAATTGCACCTACATGTTGCGACGCCTCTTGTATTTTATGTATCTGTGAGTTCAAGGAAGAGTTCTTTTTGAGCTTATTATATACATCTATCTCACGCTGCCCCTCACCGAAAAGTCTCAATTCCGACTGGCACTCTAAAATAAATTTAATTAATTCTTCTTTTGTATTACTTTCTAATTCTGCCTTACTATACATCTACAGCCTCTGCCTCTATTAAATAATTGTATTGAATCTTTCAATAAATGTAACATTCTTGATTATTATTTTAGCTTTATTCTGCTTCGCTATCAATTTACCGGAAATTCTTTTAGAAAACCGTCAAATGTACCGCTTACCGTACCACGGATAATTTCGGTAGTCACTTCTTTACATTCCAAATCAACACAGGTGTCTTTACTTCCCTCCATATTCATAACAAAACTTCCCCTAAGTCTCTCGCCGCACACCGTGCCATAATCTTCTAAAGTCAAAGTCCCGTCTGTTTGACTAAATCCGACAGGCCATTTATGAATAGAATCTAAATCTTCAAGAATCTCTTGGCTAGTAAAAAAGAGTTCCATAGTGCCCCCATCAGTAATCCATGTCTCATCTATATTGTAACTTGTAGGTGCTGTTAAATTATTGTTAAGTATAAGACTTAAAACATCGCTCTTGAGTGGATCAAAGTCTGTAGTAGTATATGCGGTTACACTGGGATATGTTGCATTTTCATCATCTAAAGCAAAAGTAAATGCTATAAGTTCTTTATTAAAGGGACCGGAGTACCCTGGAATATTAATAGTAAACTCAAAATAATCTTTATAAATTAGGATTATTTCTATTTCGCTGCAAAACTGTTCCGTATCACTCAAACTTGTGCTCAAAGGTACTAGTCCACTTGAAGGAGTAGGCTCTATCGTACTGCAAACAGAATCAATTTTCGCAGTGAACATATTCCATCCCGTATATGCCAACTCAGCAATTCCTCCCGTAACTTTTATAGCTACCGAACCGAGACTTAGAGCAAAACTTACGGCTGCTTCACTTGCCTTATCCGTTAATTCATTTCCAAACTCATAATTACTCACAGTAAGAGTAGCGTTATCAATTTTTGAACTCATCCAGTCCAAACCCTCACTTTGCACTCCGGTTATAATGGCATACGTGCCGGCGGTCAAACCGCCTATCACGAGCGCTGTTCCTGCAGGAATCGAGCCAACGAGTACAGCAACGCCGGTTACAACCGTCACCCCGCCGACTAATAAAGTGCTATAGCCCCCAGCTTCATCAATTATTTGAGGTATAGCATCACGAAGATTTTTCACGGCTTGTAATGCCACAAGCTTATCCGCTGTTTCACTATCCAAAAGCTCATTCAGGCTACGAGTAGAATAGCTTGAACTCGCCCTAAGAGCTGTATCGTCATTGACTGCCAACAATCCCAAGGCCCAGGTATAAAGCAGCGCATCCCCTTCACGAAGTTCATCCTGTGTGAGAGTTTTTGTTGTAGCATCTTTGTAATAAATTGTAAAAGTGTTGTTGGCATCAAACTCCTCAAGTATATTATCGATACGTTCAATTTCAATACTAAGTCTGTAAGCAAAATCTGCAGTATCTACGCCGAATGTCTGGATGGTCGCCAAGGTATTATTATAATCTGCCTTATTTTGTTTGAACCATTCTATTAAAACCTCTCCCGGTTTGCCGTTATCTCCATAAACAATACTAATCGGTTTACGAATATTTAAGGGCTTTGTGTCACTCACACCTGAGACACTCACAGTAACATTGCCCTCGTCTACTAGATAATTTTGCATGTTTATATAAGCCGGCACCGCAATTTTTATTAGCTTATCGGCAACAGGATTGATTGTTGCCTTTACACTGTAATTATTATCATCCGACCAAGTTACGCTTACAAGAACGCCTACTTTAAAAGAATCATGTGTGAGCGTTACGTATTCACCCGGTACCGCAGAGGAGCAAGAGAGTGTTAGTGCTACATTTTTGCTAGCATCACTATCGCTTCCGCCGTTACTACAACCATGCAATATCATTATAAAAAGTATTGACACAACAGCCGTAAAATTACGTATATACATAATAAACTCCTCAATAAATAGTTAAATATAATTATATTTAACTATTTATAATTGTAGAGCCAATATTCTTAAGAAGGGATAAAAATATAAAATACTACTTATTTCTTTTTAAAAATAAGAAGTGTTTTATCTTCAGTGTCGTAGAGTGAAAATGTTTGTTTGTCTATCAGTTTAAGTCCCGAGAGTTTTTGAAATGTTTTCATTTTGTGGAGATATTGAACAATTGTGTCTTGGTACCTTTTATATCTGCCATCTTCATCTTTTTCGAATAAAGTAAACTTTGTATGTAATTGTTCATTTTCATAAACAGCATCTACACTTAAAAACTCTTTTTCATTTTCGCTGCTCATTGTTCCATCGGCTACATCGCTAAAACCGTAGAGCGTGTTGATATCGGCGATAAAAATCCCCTCATCGTTTAATTTTTGGGCAATAGATTCTAAAAACGAAATAAGCTCTTCGTTGTTTAAAAAATTGAGTACATCGAAAATAGCCACAACGGCATCATATTTCCCTTGCACTTGAGAAACATCGATACACTCCGCATCCAAGCCCTGTGCCCTACACTCTTCGACCATTATAGAGCTCAAATCAACACCTTTACACGCAACGCCGTCGCTTATCATCCGGTGCATAAAACCGCCGCGACCGCAACCAACATCTAAAAGTGTTTTTACTTTATAATCATCAAGTTCAGAGCGGTACAAGTCATAAAGTGCTTCCGTTGCCTCTTCTATGCCAAGGAGATGTTCCGCTTTTGCGTAAAGATCAAGATTTGTCATTAAGCTTTTTGCCCTGCTTTAACAACTTGATTTATTTTCTCGTATATAGACAAAACTTCATCTTTTTTGGAAATGTAGCTGTTTTTATTGGCAATAAGATAGGTAGAAGATTCCATAATATCTGCAACCACTTCCAAACCGTTTTGTTTCATTGTTGTCCCGGTTTCGACAATATCTACAATCATATCTGCAAGCCCTACAAGCGGAGCCAGTTCGATAGAACCGTAGAGTTTGATGATGTCGGCAGAAACGGCTCGTTGCTCAAAATAGCGCTTGGTAATATTTACCATTTTTGTCGCTACTTTTATCTCCGGCTTATTCAAGTCAAGTTTTTCCCCTTTTCGCATTCCGATAGCAACTTTACAAACACCCTTTCTTAAATCCAGCAGACGAATAACATCCAAGCCCTGCTCTTCTAAGGTGTCAAGCCCGACCACACCGATATCCGCAGCCTGATGGTACACATAAGTAGCAACATCCTGATTTCTAACAAGTAAAAAACGAAAGTTCGGTGTCTCTAAAATAAGTTTTCTATCATCAAACACGAAACTGTCACCGAAAATTTCACCGAAAATTTCAAGTGTTTCTTCTGCAATACGACCTTTTGGAAGTGCAACTGTTAGCATAAATCAGCCTTTTTCATAATCTTTTTCATCCCCTTAAATATCAAAGTTTCATCTATCTTGGCATGTGGAAATATGCTTGCAAATTTTTTTGCATCTCCACCTGTCAAAAAAAGCTTCATACTTTTTGACATCACCTCGCAATGAAGTGTTTTCAGATAGCCGTAACTTATAGCATCTGCGGAATTTTTCGGCATTTTATCCAAATCTAGCTCAAAATTAAAGGGATAATCCAGTGCAGAGGAAATGTTTGTGTATGTTTGTTTCATGGCGCACAAACCGGGATAAATAAAACCGCCCTCAAAAATGCCCTCTTTTACCATATCTACGGTTATGGCGCTTCCGGCATCGATAATAATTCCGTTTTCAATGGATTCGCAGGCAATTATTCTGTCTATCCCCATCGTAGGGTAATATTTCGAGATATCCACATGCCAAGATAAATCAATCCAATTTTCAAGTTCTTTTAAAACTTTCTTGGCATGTGGATTTACGCAGATATAAAAAACTTTCTCTTTTATAGTAGATGGATCAAATGTTTTTGTATCTTCTTTATAATCATTTTCATTATGAAGAAAATGGTAGGATGTATTCCCTATGTCACAAAGAAACATTACTGAATTTTCCAGCCTTGTTCTTTGAAAGCTTTTTCAGCTTTTGAGCAGAGTGGCGCATCGATAAAAATAACCTTATGTTTAAAGTTGTGGTCAAAAAAGATAATCAATTTTGCATATATCTCTTCAAATTTATGGACATCTTTCATAAGGATTCTACTTTTTTGGGATATTGCAAAAATAGCCCAAAAATACCCGCTTGTGTCCGTAGCTTTATAAATTTTTATTTTATTGCGTACACCAAGATCTTTAGGCGCTATCTCTTGCATTTTTTTATATATTTTTCCCTTTTTTCTCAGGGAGTCCACTACCATTTGCATATATATTAAGCCTTTTCATTGTGTAGCGGAATTTTACCCACTATTGCATAAAAGCCGGATATATTTTTTTGATAATATGGTATATTTGACACCCCAGACAAAAGTTAAAAAACGCATCTAAAATAGAACAGGATAAAAATATCACAGCCACGACAAGTGACAATATCCACAAATCAAAGAGATGAGTAACAATAAGCATAAGCACAAAAAGCAAACCAAAATAGGCTGCCAATCTTTTTGCGCCTCCGTCCGTAAACTTCTCTTGCATATTGAACATCTCCTTGAAAAACAAAGAGAACATATATAAAGGAGAGGAACCTTTGCTGATAAAAAGTCTCAAACTGAAATCTAAAGCCAAAAAATACAAAAGAAATGCGTTTAAGCTTACTAAATATGCAATAACTAAAGAGCTGACGAAAAGAGAGTTTAACCTCGATACATTGGAATCAACTTGTTCAAATGTGAGAGGACATGAGTAAGACATTGTGCACCTTTTTTAAAGTATAAATCAAATTTTAGTGATATATACTTAAAAAAGAATTATATTAATTTCTTATATTTAGTTCTTCTAAATAAATTATACATTGATAATATATTTTTATTAATTTGATTTTTTTGTGATATAGTAAAATAGAATATATGTTATAATAAGAACTTAAATTACAAATGAGGAAACATAATGAAAATACTGGTAAGTATGCTTATATTTGCACTACTGCTCAATGCTTCCGAGGGTTTGATTTTAAAATCGTTGACGCTGGATGAGGCAATAGACATTTTAAAATCGAACAATCTGGAGATTAAAACAGCTTCAATGGAGGTCGATGTAGCAAAAGCGGATGCAGATGTCGCATCCGGCAACAAATGGGGTAAATTGGATTTTATACAAGATGTAGCCAATTCCAATGATGCGGGAAATGTTTTTGGATTTAAATTAGCTTCCAGAGAAGCTACTTTTGGGGATTTTGGAGCTGCCGAATTTATGAATGCAACAGGTGCCAACGGCGGTGTTCCACCTGCTAGCGCTTACACTACTCCTCCCCAAGACCTTAATTATCCGCAAGCTAGAACTTTCTTTCAAAGTAAACTAAAATATGAAGTTCCCCTTTTTACAGGTTTTCAACTCACAAGTTATACGGATATTATGAACGCAATGACTAAAATGAAAACTTTGGAAAAAGAGCAGATGATTCATGAAAAAACTTATGAATTAAGAAAAAGTTTTTATGATATGGCGCTTCTTCGCGAATCTTCCAAAAACCTCAAAATCATTTTGGAAAATATCAATAAATTGGAAAATACGACACAAAAGATGATAGATGTCGGCTATGCCAAAAAAGTAGATTTATTAGAAGTTCAGGCGAAAAAAGGCAACGTAGAGAGACTCTATAACGAAATAGAATCAAATCAAAAACTACTATACCACTATATTAGTTTTTTACTCAATCAAAAAGTAGAATCTATCGTTACTCCATCTACGAATGTTTCTGCCCCTTTATACACGGATGAAGAAGTTTTACAAAATAATCTTGATATCAAAAGAGCTTCTACCGGTTTGGAAGTAAGAAAAAGTATGGTGGATGTTTCACAAGCATCCTATTATCCTATGGTCGGAGCCTTTGCGGAATTCTCAACAGCAGATAACACGTTTTTGGGTGAAGCAGATGATCACAAAGCATACACGGTCGGAGCAAGACTTACTTGGAATATTTTTAACGGCGGTATCGACAGCGCAAAAATTGAAAAAGCAAAAATAGATCACCTCAAAACCCAAACTCAGGTGCAACTCGCACGACAAGGGATTGCACTTCAGTCCGATAAGATAAAAACGGAGATAGTAGCATCGGACTTAGAGATAGCATCGTTGGAAAAAGAACTGGCTCTTGCGGATGAGATTTACAGAAACTACGAGGGAAGATACAGAGAAAAACTCTCTTCCATGAGTGATGTAATGATAAAGCAATCAGAACAGATTCAAAAGATTTTAGAATTGCAAATGGCACAAAATAAACGAAATGAAAGAATTTTCGCACTTGAAAAATTAGCAAACGGAGAACAAAAATGATAAAACTTTTACTACTGGTAGCACTCGGTGCTTCACTTTTCGCAGAAACTCTCACTCTTTCAGGGGGTGTTATTTCAGACAACCAAAAGATGATAACAAGCAGGTTTATGGGCTTTGTCACAAATGTAAATGTATCAGAGGGTGATTACGTCAAAAAAGGGCAACTTCTTTATACGATTGATTCAAAAGAGATAGACTCTGCCTTGGCACAAGTACAACTTGGAATTTCTCAAGCACAACTTTCTCTTCAAATGTACCAAAACCAATACACGAACGTAAAATTAAATCTTGAAAGACACAAGAGACTTCTTGAACAAGATATGGTTTCAAAATATGATGTTGAAAATCTTGAGCTTGCAGAAAAAAATCTCCTTAACATGATAGATATAGCTCAAAAACAAGTTTCACAAGCTGAGGCTCAACTTCTAGAAGTGAAAAACCAATACCGCTATTTAAATGTACTTTCTCCAAATGACGGTGTGGTAATAGCCAAAAATATCAAAGTGGGCGAAATGGCTATGCCGGGAATGCCTGCCGTCGTATTGTCTGATTTAAGTAATCTCAAAATTTCTGCTGAAATAGCCGAGAGTAACCTTGCGCTTATTAAGCACGGGACAAAAGTTGTCGTAAAAATACCTTCTTTAAACATCACTACAATAGGTACTGTTTCGGCAATTATTCCAAGTTCCAATCCGATGACACATACCTTTAAAATTAAAGTTTCATTTACCGCGCAAAATAAGTCTATCTATCCTGGTATGTACGCAACCATCGATATTGAATAAAGGTTAAAAAAATGAATCATCACAAACCTTATGAATCCAAAGATACGGCCGGAAAACTTGCAAAAGCCTTTATAAGAAATCCTCTTACCGTTGTTCTTGGCATCTTTTTACTCGCTATCGGGTATTTGGCGCTCATGATAATGCCAAGGGAAGAGAATCCTCAAATGGTTGTAAGCGGCTCAACCGTTATTATTGCACTTCCGGGAGCAAGTGCTGCGGAGGTTGAAAGAGTTATCGTAAGACCGCTTGAGAGAAAACTCAAAGAGGTCAAGGGAGTTGAGCACATCTATGGACGTGCTATGGACAACGTAGGCATCGTTAATGCAGCATTTTACATAGGAGAAGAAAAGGAAGATTCTAATCTTAAAGTCTATGATAAAATCATGCAAAATCTTGATATCCTTCCTGCAGGTGCGCTAAATCCTATCATAAAACCATTGGATATCGATACTGATATACCGGTTGTCTCGATTGCTTTTTTTTCCAATGACAAGCAAATGACGAATACACAGCTTTATGACAAAGTAAAACAAATTCAACATCAAATCAACGGAGTTGAAAATGTTGCCGTAACACAGGTCAAGGGTGGATCGAAACACCAGTTTAATATAGAAGTCGATTTGAACAAACTCTCAGGTTATAATTTATCTATGGGACAGATTCTTCAGGCTGTTCAATCCCTTTCATACAATGTTCCTGCAGTAAAAAACAAAACAAGCGACAAACAAATAGTGATGGTCGGTGTTAAAAACGCCATAGAATCCTCCAAAGATATTGCCGGTATCATTGTGGCACAATATATGGGTTCACCGATTCATCTTTCGCAGGTAGCAGAAGTAACAGAATCATATGATATTCAAAACTTCAAATCTGCATCCATCAGTGTTGCTCAAGAGGATGGAAAGTTTTCACCTCTTCAGGCACAAGTAACATTGACTGTTTCGAAACTTCAGGGAACAAATGCTGTTATTATTGCAAATGCTGTTAAAAAAGAACTAGAAACCTATAAAGACGCCTTGGCAAAAAATGGTATTAGTTATGTTATTACCAGAAATGACGGAGAAAGAGCAGACGAAGCTGTCAATGAACTTGTATTTCACCTTCTTTTATCCATAGTCATTATTGCTATTTTACTGGCACTTGTTCTTGGATGGAGAGAGTCTCTTATTGTTACTTTTACCGTTCCTGCAATTTTGGCAATCACTCTTTTTATAGCCTATTTAACGGGTCAAACTATCAACCGTATAACACTCTTTGCCTTTTTACTCTCACTTGGGCTATTGGTGGATGCCGCCATTATTGTTATAGAAAATATTCACAGACATTATCACTCCGTGGAATCGGCACATGAGAGTGTGGATGATTTGATGGTAAAAGCAACGGATGAAATTGGACCTCCAACCAATATTGCAACACTTGCAATTATCATGACAATGGTACCGATGGCATTTGTCGGTCAAATGATGGGTCAGTTTATGAAACCGATTCCTGCAAACGTCCCTGTTGCTCTTATCGCTTCACTTTTTGTTGCTTATATATTTACACCTTACTTAGCTGTAAGGATGCTCAAAAAACCGGATCAC
>DZBD01000089.1 GCA_022729795.1 Sulfuricurvum sp.
AAAATACCTAAAATAACGATAACGAAGATCAATTCGATCATTGTAAAACCAGCTCTTTTCATAAAGAACTCCTTGAGTCGTGAAATTTGGATTACTCTTGTAACCTTAATAAGAATTATCTATTATAGAATCTAAAAGGATGCTTAATGTTGAATTATTATCTACTTTTGTGATAAAAGTTTAATGCAACTGAAAAGAACATAGATTTTAGATCCTGAATCAAGTTCAGGATGACGGGTTGGCATGTGGATTCAGGGTGACGGGAGTGGGTTCAGCCTCATCTTGGGGCTTTTATGCCGTTATTAGGTACGACTGAAGTCGTACTTCCGAAGAGAAAATTGCAATTTAACCCCATATTTTGGAAAAATCAAATCCTACGGCGGCTTCGCACTCTTTTATCTTAAACTCTACACTCTCATCGCTAGCATCACATACTTTTATGTATCTTCCATTGACTAGCTCATACACTTTTGCAATCTCTTCTTCCGTATCCACTATAATGTAATACAAAACACCCTCTTGCTCATAGAGTCTGTATTTGAGTTCTTTGTCTTTTTTTGCCGTACTTTTTGAGAGCACTTCAAAGATGATTCTTGGTGCTTTGGTGATGTAGGCTTCGTTTGTCGGCGTATGGCAGATGACGGAGTTGTCGGGCTGGACAACGGTATCATCAGATATTTTCCAGTCTACGGGTAAAAGAGTTTGACAATTTTTGCAGTTTTTAAAAATATTTTTCAATTCCCATGCAATATTGTTGCTTACCGCTTGATGCTTTATCATCGGTGCGGGGCTCATGGCATACGCTTGTCCATGTATCAACTCCCAGTCATTTCCTTCCCAATTTTTATAATCATTATACGTGTAGTATGGCAAATCTTCTAATTTTAAAGCACCCATAGAGTATCTCCTAAAACAATTTTGACAAATTATAGCACAAAATAAATAGCAAATATGGAACTAAAAATGCTTATATTTTTCAATATTTAAAAAGGAGTCTCTCATGAGCATAGAAATTTCCCGTACGCATGAGCTAATCAAAGACGCTCTTGATTACAGGGCAGCACGCCAAGATATGATAGCGTCTAATATTGCAAATGCCGACACTCCTTTTTATAGACCAAGAGATATGCGTTTCGAAGATGCGCTTCGTGCAAAAAAAGCGGATTTGCTCCACGATAAATCCGATCAACTTCCGCTTGCACAAACCAACGGAGCACATTTGCCCTTGCTAAATGAAAAATCAGGCACCAAACCTACTCTATTTTTTAGAGACGGTCATATGGCTAGAAATGATGGAAACAGCGTGGATTTGGACGTAGAAACAACAGAGATGAGTAAAAACTCGGTGATGTTCAACGCTCTTATTCAGGCTAATAAAAAAGACAGCGCTATCTTTAACAGTGTTGTCGATTATTCAGGAAAGGTTAGCTAATGAGTAATTTTTTAAATAGTTTTGACATAAGCGGATACGGCTTGTCGGCGCAAAGAGTTCGTGTCAATACTATCTCTTCGAATATTGCCAATGCCCAAACCACGAGAACCGAAGAGGGCGGACCCTACAGGCGAAAAGAGGTCATTTTTAAAGCTATCAATTTTAATGATTATTATAACAAAGCTCTAGGTGAAACAAGCCAAAGCGCAGGATACGAAGACCCTTTGAACGAGGGAGCTTTCGGTAAAAAAGTAAATCCTGCTATAATGAGTGTCATAGTTGACAAAATATCCAGAGATGACAGAGAACCGAATATGAAATTTGACCCTGCACATCCGGATGCTGATGCAAACGGATATGTTGCTTACCCAAATATTAATCCTGTTATCGAAATGGCCGATTTAGTAGAAGCAACTCGCTCTTATCAGGCAAACGTAGCCGCTTTTGAGAGCGCAAAAAATATGGCAAACAGTGCTATTTCACTGTTGCAATAAGGAAATTAGATGATAAATACTCTTGATAAAGTCTCGGGAGCATCCACTGCCGATTTTTTAAAACAAAAAGATAAACTCGCAAATACTGAAGGCGGAACAGACTTTGCCCGGCAACTTAAATCTGCAATGAATGATGTCAACTCTCTGCAAATTGACAGTGAAAAAGCTATCGGCGATATGGCAACAGGACAAGTCAAAGACCTGCATCAAGCAGCACTTGCAATCGGAAAAGCAGAAACAAGTATGAAACTTATGCTTGAGATAAGAAATAAAGCGCTTAATGCGTATAAAGAGCTAGGCAGAACGCAACTATAACCTTCATGGAGCTATTAGTTTATGGATGATATAATCCGCCAAAAAAGTGCAGTCCGTATACTATGCTAAATAAAAACAAAAGCAAAAAAATATTCCTACTTTACTCTCTTATCGGGCTGGGTTTTGCAATATTTTTAAGTGCGATGCTTATTATCGTATTAAAATCAAGAAGTCTCCCCTCTCTCTACAGCAAAGATAGTTCTAAAGCAGAGAGAGGGAATATTATCAGTGCAGACGGTTTTCATCTGGCAACTACAAAAAAACTTTATAAGGCTGTCGTAAATACCCGATATATAGATCCACAAAAAGAAGAACTCTTTATAGAACTTTTCAGTATTTATTCCGACATTGACCCCAAAATAATAAAAAATAAACTCCACAAAAAAAATGGGGTTGTTGTTCTGAGTTACCATATTACTGAGCAGCAGGCGCAGTATCTAAAAAACTTGGCGCATGAGCTTCGACGGTTCAAAGTTTTTGTCGAAAGGCTCAATCCAAAAACAGGGCAAAAAGCAGTTCATGGACTCAGTGTTATAGAAAGCGGCGAGAGTAGAGAATACCCTTATGGAGATCTTATGACTCCCATTATCGGATATCCGCATAAAGCAGAAGAGGATGGATATACCCGCATTAAAGGGGTAAAAGGACTAGAAAGAAAATTTGAAGATGTTCTCTCAGCCCGACAAGACGGGTCTAGTCAAGGACCAAGAGACGTCAACAGCTATATCATACTCAATCGAGATAGTTTCACTAAGCCCAACATGAATGGACTGGATATAAAACTCACCGTCGCACTCTCCATCCAAATTAAAATTGAAAAGATGCTTGACGCTCTTAAAGCCGAACTTGATGCCAAGCAAATTATGATTGCAATTATGAATTCTAACAACGGAAAAGTTTTGGCATTAGCGAGTTCAAACCGTTTTTTCCCAAAAAATATACAAACAAGCGACTATCCTAACCTCAACAGTGGAATGATTGAGTACAGTTTTGAGCCGGGAAGTGTTCTTAAGCCTGTCACCTTTTCCCTTCTTTTAGATAAGGGTCTTATCAACCCTTACGATATGGTCAATGGGCATAACGGGAAGTATCTGCTGAGAAATAAAGTTATTACGGATGAACACAAGTTTGGCATGCTCTCGGCAGAAAATGTAATCATTCACTCTTCAAATATAGGTATTGCTCAACTTGCACAAAAGCTCTCAGGTCCAGAGTTTTATGAAGGACTTAAGAGCTTTGGATTTTCCGATACTTCTACAAATGATTTAATTTATGAAAAAACAGGTTTTATTCCGGATGCATCACGACTGGAAAACGAAATCTACAAAGCAACATGCTCATACGGATATGGAATAAGAGTCAATCTGATGCAACTCATGCGTGCGTACAGTGTTTTTAATAACAGCGGACGCATAGTATATCCTCGACTTGTTCATAGCTATATAGATGAGTATGGAAGAGAAACGCTTATTCAAGATGATGAACAAGCACAAGTAATCAAAACTTCCACTGCAGAAAGAGTCAAGCAAATTCTTATTAAAACCGTAAACGAAGGAACGGGGACAAAAGCAAAAACAGAGGGCTTAATCATTGGAGGTAAAACCGGCACTGCACATATTGTTGAAAATGCTTCCTATGTTGATAAATACAACACGGCTTTTATCGGTTTTGTCAATGATAATACCAGCAAGTATTCCATCGGCGTTATCGTAATTGAGCCCATAAAAAGTCACTTTGCGGCACAAACCGCCGTACCTGCGTTTAAAAAAGCAGTTACTATTATGATAGAAGATGGATATTTAAAGCCAGATGTTGTCCAGTAAACGGGTATCGCCCACTTTGGCTTCCACTAAAATAATCGTGTTGCCTATTTCCACCGCCTCTATAGGCTCAAACCCGCGGTTTACAATTTCTACATAAGAGATTTCCAGAGGAGCTAATTGTTCACGCATTGCTTTAATAATTGTAGTTGTGTGCAACTCCTTTTTGCTCACCATCTTGCTCGCTTCATATAAAGAGACTGAAATTTTGAGTGCCTCTTTTCTTTGCTCTTGACTTAGATATATATTTCTGCTGCTAAGCGCCAATCCATCACTTTCTCTCATCGTGTCAACGGCAATTATTTCTACATCCATAAAAAATTGTTTTACCATAAGCGATATGAGGTTGAGCTGCTGCGCATCTTTTTTGCCAAAATAGGCTTTGGTAGGATTAACTATATGCAAAAGCTTCATTACGATGCTAAGTACACCGTTAAAATGCCCCGGTCTGCTTGCACCTTCAAGAATATAACCGCGTACATTTGGAGCAAGAATACTTGCTTCATCGGGCGTATAAATATCCTTGGCATGTGGAAAGAATACTACATCTACCCCGGCTATTTCACATATCTTTTTATCTGCCTCATCTTTTTTGGGATATTTTTCTAAATCTTCGCCTTTTAAAAACTGTGTAGGATTCAAAAAAATAGAGACGACAACAAACGTATTTTCTTCCTTTGCTTTTTTGATAAGTGAGATATGACCCTTATGTAATGCACCCATAGTCGGCACAAATCCAACGCTTTGGCTTGTGCCGTTTAAATATTTTTTGAGCTCATACGGGTTAGATATAATCTTCATTTTAAGCCTCTATTGAATATAATCGCAATTATACACTATTGGAATAATTTTATGGATAATTACGAATACACGGAACTTTTAAAAGAAATAAGCATAAAGATGCAAAATATCACGGGTGTTATAGAGCCTGAAAAAATCAAAAAAAGACTTGCTGCTATTGAAGCAATGGAAAACGAACAAGAGTTTTGGAGTGATGCCGAAAATGCCGCAATAATCCAAAAAGAAAAAACGCAACTACAAAGAAAATTACTCAAATATCAAAATGCTAAAAATGCCGTCTCTGATGCAATAGAAATTTATGAAATGGCAAAAGAAGAAAATGATGAAGAGTCTATTCAAGCTCTCTATGATGATGCGGCATCTCTAGAAGCGTTAATACGTAATATGGAGATAGAAGTGCTTCTTAGTGGCGAGAGCGATGCAAATAATGCTATTTTGTCTATTCATCCAGGTGCAGGCGGAACCGAATCCCAAGACTGGGCTTCTATGCTTTTGCGAATGTACAAACGTTTTGCTGAGAGACGTGGCTTTAAAGTTGAAGTTCTTGATTATCAGAGCGGTGAAGAAGCTGGGATAAAAGATGCTTCTATTCTTGTGAGCGGTGAAAATGCCTATGGATATCTAAAAGTTGAGAATGGAATACACAGGCTAGTCCGTATCTCCCCTTTTGATTCTAACGCAAAAAGGCATACCTCATTTAGTTCTGTAATGGTTTCTCCCGAAGTAGATGATGATATCAATATAGTAGTAGAAGATAAAGATATTCGTATAGATACATACAGATCAAGCGGCGCCGGCGGGCAGCATGTCAATAAAACAGAATCAGCTATCAGAATCACACATATAGCTACCGGAGTTGTCGTGCAATGTCAAAACGATAGAAGCCAACACAAGAATAAAGCAACTGCTATGAAAATGCTCAAATCGCGTCTCTATGAGCTGGAGCTTGAAGCGCAAAAAGCAGAAAAAGACGGAGTAGCAAAAAGTGAAATCGGATGGGGACATCAGATTCGTTCTTACGTTATGCAACCGTACCAACAAGTTAAAGACACCCGTTCTAATGAAGCTTATTCAAATGTTTCCGCTATTTTAGATGGAGATATTGATAAGATGATTGAAGATGTTCTAATCTCTTTTAATAAAGCTGTATCCTAAAAATCCAATTCCTGCTATCATAGCTATAATGGTTAAATATTCCATTTGCTTTGCCTGCACAGTTTTAAGTTCTTTTAAAAAGCTTGATTGGGCAGATTGAGATTGTTGCTCTGCTTTTTTTCCCTCAACATGAGCTTCCATTCTTGCAACATTTGCAGCTGCAATTTCATTAGTCGTCATTGCACCTTTTGGAGTAGCCCAAAAATGAACTACAAACGCAACCATAAGCATTACGACACCAAAAATTCGAAAAATTAATTTCTTATTTTTTATAAAAATTTCCAACATATTCCACTTCTTATATTCATTTCTAATACAAATTATGTCAAACTCTCCTTATGAATTTACTTAAAGAATTTGCACTGAATGACAAATGTTCTTATCTGAGAGATAAAGAGCAGATTACCCACTATAAAATAATAGATAATTGCAGCTCTCAAAGCTGTCAAGAACTTATCGAGCGCGGCTTTAGAAGATTTGGCAAAATGTATTTTAGACCGATTTGCTCCAGTTGCAATGAATGCCAAAGTATAAAAATAGATGTTGCCAATTTTATCTTTTCAAAATCCCAAAGAAGAGTTATGAAAAAAGCTTCTGCAATCAAAAGCTATATTCAGATTCCTACAATTACAAAAGAGCATATTACGCTTTTTGAAAAATATCATCTTTATATGAAAGATAAAAAGGGTTGGGATTACCAGCCGACATCGGCACAGCACTATTATAATTCTTTTGTAGAGGGTCATGGAAATTTTGGACAAGAAATCTTATATTTTTATGAGAATAAACTCATAGGCGTAGATTTAATTGATATTCTTCAAGATGGAATATCCTCCATCTATTTTTATTATGATCCGGATTTTACAGAGTATTCCTTGGGAAAGTTATCTTTATACTATCAAATAATGTTTGCAAAGAAAAATCATAAAAAATGGATATATTTAGGATACTATGTGAAAGATTGCTCAAGCCTTTCGTATAAAGCGCATTATAAGCCGTATCTTACGCTTAATGGAAGACCAAACGAATACGAAATTTTTCAGTGGAACTAGTGCAATATTGTGTAATTTATTAATTATCTTAGATTCTAATTGATATAATCCTACATGATTAAAATACTTAAAAAAGAAACACTTTATTTCATCGCTATACTAGTTGTGTTGGCATTATTACAACATCCGGATTTATTAACGACACCGTTCGCAAGATTTACACAAATAATAAATGACGGAAATTATTTTCATCCATTTTTGTGGACATTTCTCATTTACTTTATTATAGGAATTTTAAGAGGCGTTGTAAAATTTATTTTATTTATTAAAAAGAAAAGTTGCGAGATAAATTAAAAAGGCAAGAGCTTCAATGCTTCCATTCAGGAAGCATTGAATAGGTTTACTAACCGTTACGTTTTTTGATAATTTCTTCTGATACGTTTCTTGGAACTTCTTCATAATGATCAAATTCCATAGAATATGTAGCACGACCTTGTGTAGCAGATCGAAGATCAGTTGAATAACCAAACATCTCTGCAAGTGGAACAAAAGCATCTACAATTTTGTTTCCTGAACGGTCACTCATATTTGTAACTTGTCCACGACGACGGTTAAGGTCACCGATAACGTCACCCATATAGTCTTCAGGAACTTCAACTTCAACTTTCATCATTGGCTCTAATATAGCTGGTTTGGCTTTTCTACAGCCCTCTTTGAATCCCATTGATGCAGCAAGTTTAAATGCCATCTCGTTTGAATCCACGTCATGGTATGAGCCATCATATAATGAAACATCAATGTCTTCCATTGGGTAGCCAGCAAGAACACCGTTAGACATAGACTCTTTACACCCTTTTTCAACTGCAGGAATATACTCTTTTGGAACCGTTCCACCTTTAATATCATTGTGAAATACAAATCCAGTGCCGGCAACACCCGGTTTAATTTCAAGATAAACGTGACCAAATGCACCACGGCCGCCTGATTGTTTAGCATATTTATATTCTTGTTTCACTTGATCTCTAATTGTTTCACGGTAAGAAACTTGTGGAGCACCAACTTCAGCTTCTACTTTAAACTCTCTTTTCATACGGTCAACAAGAATTTCAAGGTGTAATTCACCCATTCCTGAAATAATAGTTTGACCTGTTTCTTCATCTGTATTTACTCTAAAAGATGGATCTTCAGCTGCAAGCTTACTTAAAGCAATACCCATTTTTTCTTGGTCAGCTTTTGTTTTTGGCTCAACAGCAACAGAGATAACTGGCTCTGGAAACACCATACGCTCAAGAACAACAGTATCAGACGGATCACACAAAGTATCCCCTGTAGTTGTATATTTGAGACCGACAACTGCACCAATTTCACCTGCATAGATCTCTTTAATTTCTTCACGTTTAATAGCGTGCATTTTCACGATGCGACCTATACGTTCTTTTTTGTCTTTTGTAGAGTTATGAACGAATGAACCAGCTTCTAATGAACCACGGTAAACACGGATAAAAGTGAGCGTTCCAACAAATGGGTCTGTCATAATTTTAAATGCCAAAGATGCAAATTTACCATTATCGGTGGATGGAACAACAACTTCGACACTTTCGTCATCCATCATCGTTCCCTTGATTGGAGCGCACTCTGTAGGAGACGGAAGGTAAGCTACAACTGCATCAAGTAAAGTCTGAACACCCTTGTTCTTAAATGCAGTACCTGCAGTCATTGGAACGATATGCATACCAAGAGTAGCCGCTTTAATACCTGCTATTATCTCATCCTCAGTTAATGCTTCACCCTCTAAATATTTTTCGGCGAGATCTTCATTGCCATCAACTTCAGAAATTGATTCAATCATTTTTTCACGATACTCTTCTGCTTTGTCAACCATGTTTGCAGGAATTTCTTCAACATGATAGTTTGAACCCATTTCAGCATCAATATCCCAAACTATTGCTTTCATTTTTACAAGGTCAATGATACCTGCAAAATTCTCTTCTGCACCGATTGGTAATTGAATAGGAACCGGATTTCCTTTAAGACGAGTACGAATTTGATCTTCAACTTGGTAGAAGTCAGCACCTGTTCTATCCATTTTGTTAACAAATACAATTGATGGTACACCATAACGATTTCTTTGTCTCCAAACGGTCTCAGATTGAGGCTGAACACCACCAACAGCACAGAATACTGATACGGCACCGTCAAGAACACGCATTGAACGCTCAACTTCAATAGTAAAGTCAACGTGACCCGGAGTATCGATAATATTTATCTGTTTCCCAGCCCATTCACAAGTTGTAGCAGCAGAAGTAATTGTAATCCCTCTTTCTTGTTCTTGTTCCATCCAGTCCATAGTGGCAGCACCATCATGAACCTCACCGATTTTATGTTCAACACCAGTATAGAATAAAATTCTTTCAGTCGTTGTAGTTTTACCCGCATCAATGTGAGCAGCGATACCTATGTTTCTTACATCTTCCAGTTTATGTGATCTTGCCATCTTTATAATGCCTTAAAATTATTTATTTGAAGAGTTGGACCTCTTTTGTAAATCGGCATGTGCAAATTTACAAAAGAGGTCATTGAGAGAGTGCAATCTTTACGATTAGCACGCTCTCACTATTGTTTAAATATTACCAGCGATAGTGAGCAAATGCTTTATTTGCTTCAGCCATTCTGTAAGTATCTTCTTTTTTCTTAAATGCGTTTCCTTTATCAGAGGACGCATCCATTAACTCATTTGCCAATCTCTCTGCCATTGTTCTCTCATTTCTTTTACGAGATGCATCAATTAACCAGCGTATAGCAAGTGATAGTTGACGAACTGGACGTACTTCTACTGGAACTTGGTATGTAGCACCACCAACACGACGACTCTTTACTTCGATAATTGGTTTGATTTTATCAATAGCTTCATTGAATGTGTCAATACCAGATTTTTCGCCTCTTGAACCGATAAGATCCAATGCACTGTAGATGATTTTTTCAGCAGTGCTTTTTTTACCATCATACATAATTTTGTTAATAAATTTCGTTAAAACTTTGCTTCCATAAACTGGATCTTGCATAATTTCACGAACGGGAGCTTTTCTTCTTCTCATTTGTTATTTTCCTTGCTTCAATTTTTTCAAATTTACTCAAAATA
>DZBD01000090.1 GCA_022729795.1 Sulfuricurvum sp.
TTTCCAGTTTCTTGTGGGCTGCTTTCAGCTCGATGAACAAAAGCGGAATGCCATTCACGAAGCCAATTATATCAGGACGGCGTTCGCGCCTGCTTTTACCTTCTATCCATAGCTGACGCACTGCAAGAAAATGATTGTTTTCAGGTGCTTCAAAATCAAAAACCTTAAGGCTTTTATTTTTTACCGGCTCTCCTTTTTCGTTGATGAAATCAACTGGAATGCCATCGCGTAAGTACTGATATTTTTCGAAATTGATTTCGGCTAATGACTTGATACTGCTTTCTTCAATGAGTTTTTCGCAGGCCAATGTATAAGCCTGCTCAGGCAATGAAGGATTGAATTGTTTTAACTTTTCGAGTAAACTCCGTTTCAGAACCACCTCTTTTTTATTGAGTCTGCCGAGAGAGCTTCCTTCACCAAAGGTTTCTTTGTTGAAAGCAACAGCTGTATCCCAACCAAGGTGTTTGTGGAACAATTCTATAGCTGTTTGTTCGATAAGGTTATCTTCGGAATATTCGTAACTCATATAGTTTTTTCATTTGTTGGCATTTGCATCCAAGAGGCAAACTCTTTATAAATGTTTTTTTGCCATAGTTTAATATTAGATTCAACAGAAAAAGAAATGATGCTACATTCTTTATTCAACCTTTTGCTAGTTTTAGGGTCGAGAAAGGATCCACTTGTTTTAGAAGACAATGGTGCCGGGTAAACCAGTGCTACTTTCTTTGCACCATAATACTCGTGATACACATACATTTGCCGTAAGTCTTCTGGTGAGGGGTTATATCCATTCAGATTTTTCCATTTGGTATCTAATACCAAACAATTCTCTCTATCATCTAAATTTACAACAATATCAGGCCTGATCTTTGACCTATATCCAATTTCAGGTTTCCAAAAGTATTTAGAGGTTTGAGAAGTCAGAGTTATATCAACTACTTTATTCTTACGCAAGCTCACGTAGATGAATTGCTCCCAAAGTTTATTCATATCAAACATTAATGCCAAGACATGATTTCTTCCCTTAGTAACATCCGGATGATATTGTAGTAGAAGCAATCTGGCAATTTCGATTGCTTTTTTGTAGGCTTGCGTTTTACGATTTAAAACAAGTTTCTCGAAAGTTATATCGCTTACGTTAAAATCTGGCATCTCTGGAAAATTCAATAGTAAAGCCCCAATCCGGCTGTGAAGAGCAGCATTGGTATTGATTTTTTGCAGGAATCGAATAGTTTTGTACAGAATGAAGTGTAATTGATGTTCTACATCATAGAGAGTATGCTTTGTATAGAACCGTTCTTGGTGTGTGAGATTAAGCTGAATATGTTTACCGAATTGCAGACTTCCTTTCAACGCCATTACATTACCTTTCTTTTTGCGGTATTGTTTTACTAAACCATTATGAAGGAGATATTCTACCTCCTTTAAAAACATTTCAAAATAGAGATCGAGAATTGTATTTGGTTTAATCTTAAGATGGCTTGAACTGGTCGATTTGATATCAAAACTCCCGACAGCTCGTAACATCCCAATTAAAATATCACGCCATTTTATTTCGTCTGCTACTGTAGAAGATTTATTATCAGCTTTAGGCAAGACTTCGATTAAAGTAGTACCTACTTGTAAAACACCAACAAATTCATTGAACTGAACGCCATTGTAAGTTAGTTTAAAGAAAGGAACTCCATCACCATAATAATGCTGCAGGGCTTTAAACTGATCTTCTGAGATACGATTTTCTCCTTTATCCCAACGAACAGTCTCGTGCTCAAAAACGGTAATATGTTGCTTAAGGTTATTCAATGTTGTCCTTCATTAACAGTTTTATAGCTTTTTCAAAGGTTACTTCAACCTCCCCTTTGCTCCTAATATTTATTAATGTTTTTGGAGTATTTCTGAAATCAATTATCTCATATATCTCCCGCTCTTCAAATTCAGAGGCACTTTCGTAATCAAAATCTGCAAAGGAATCAGTGTCTTTATTCCATTCGGTTTTTCTAACAAATCCGTTGCCTAATACGAGTCCAATTTTACCAAAATCTCCAAAGAAATATTCCTTGAGAAGTGGAATAATGTTGTGATAGAACGAGTAAATTAGTTTTTCAGTAGGGCTCTCTTCTTCATTTTTAATAAAATAGGAATGGCCTATGGCATGGTCTTTATCAAGTAGTTTTTCAATCCTACTGTTCATTGTCTTTAGTATGCTTGATGCCTTGTGTCCTGCAATCATATAGTTCAATTCTTCCAGTTCATAATTAGGAAGAATCTCTACAAAGCTGAATCTACGGCGTAATGCAGTATCTAATGCTTCAACACTTCGGTCAGCTGTATTCATTGTTCCTACAATGGAAAGATTAGAAGGTACTCCAAATTTATCTTTACTATATGGCAAAGTAACTTCTAGAGCTTCGTTTCTTCCTAACCGTTTGTCACATTCAATTAAAGTGATAAGTTCACCAAATATTTGAGAAACATTGCCCCGATTGATTTCATCAATGATAAGGACAAAAGGTTTCCCATTTTTGTTTTTGTAATCAGATTTTGAAAGAGAAAGAACTACTTCCTTTTTTTCTTCAAAAGTAAAATTTCGTTTTTCTTTGTCAATTATTTTTGTTGGTTTCACGTTTCTGATTGCATTTAATACTGACCAATATGCAGAAGAGTTACTTCCTCCAATAATTTCTCTGAATTGGTTATTAATGTTGCTAATATCATCTAGGTTTTTTATTGCGTACTGCAATTTTGTAAGCCTTGCTTTCGAAACCGTATAGGTTCTTGTACCATCATGATGTTTGATAATGAAATTTCCTTGTTGAGAAATGCTTTCAACCAGAACGGTGCCACCCGTTTTAGTTTCTAATTCAACTTTTTGACCATTGAGAATCTTCTCATCTATTCCTTCAGCAAAGTTATCATAGAGAATAGAAAAATCTAAAACTTCTTCTGTTGTCTTACTCTCCCTTAATTGGGCAATTGCAAAAGCTGCTTCAATACATAAATTTCTGAGAATACCCAATTCAACTCTATATATTACCGGATCTCCTTCCTTTTCTGGTTCAATAGGTTTGATTCCTTCAATAAAATCCTCATAACTCATACTTTGATGAAAGGTAGTAAACACAATCCTGCCTTCATCTAATCTTTTATCAAATAGTGATTTAACATTTTCTCTATCGATCCAATTAAGATTTTTCTCTTCTTCTTCATCTATAATTTCTAATGCTTTATTGATCGTATTATATGTTTTTCCTGTTCCAGGGGGACCATAAAGGATTTGGTTTAAAGATTTGTCCATAGGTAATGTTGAATTTGTATTTGTTGATACATTCTCTTCATATTCAAATAGAGTATTAAAAAAAGGAACAAATAGATGAGTATTTGCTTCATTAATTTCATGTTTGGGTATAACTATGCAGGTTGAGTTATCGTTAGGTGTCCACCATTTTTTTACATCTTGATATGAATCTTCTCGGATAGCTTCTTCTATAATTTCATATGAACGTTGAAGCCAACCTTTAACTCCGAAATCGTCATGTTCGCATTTTGCTGTTTCACTGCTGATTTTACCGATTACTTCTAAGTTATTGTTGCCTCTGCATAAATAAAAGTAGTCGCCTATCTTCATTTGTTTTGCAAAAGTGTCACCTTGGGTTTGATAAGAAGTCCCTTTAGCGGGAGTTTCACTGTGAACAACAAGCAAGTTATTTTCAACAAAATGATTGAAGGAATCTAAGCTAATATCTTTACCACTCATTGAAATTTTAAAAACAGATTCATTTGCCTTCAACTTTATTCTATTTATTAAGCTGCCGGTATGGCTGCCTTCACCGTAAACTCGTTTGTTGTATAAGGCATCATAATAAGAAAAAAAAGTATTGAATTTATAGATCCCACTTTCTGCAAGTGTTGTCTTGATATTCTGAATCCGGTTTACATTATTTGATTTAGCACTTTTTCGTTTTATACTCTTATTCTTTTCAAGTACCTCATCAAGTGTTAAACCCTCAACACTGATACCAATATTTAATGTAGGAATAAAGTCAATCAAACCAGTCGCTGAATGTAATTTTACATTGATAAACTTATTTGTCGTGTTTAGAAGTATAATCCTATCATTAATTTTTAATGAAAACGAAAATTGATCGTATTTAGCTATACCCGATACGATGTAATAACTTACAAACTGCTTGCTATTTGCATCGGCAATTAATTGAGTTATGTTTATAGTTTGCGGATGAATAAATGGCTGAAAGTTTGCTTTTACTCTTGATATTAGTTCGGGATATATTTCGTGTAATTGCAAAAACTGGTCGTTGGAGCAAATTACTTCTTCTATGTTGTTGCATAAAATACTTTGGCGATTATTTACCTGGCCAACTGTTCCAATAAGCAATTTATCTACTGCTATAAAAATAGCTTTATCATTGGGTTCCAATTGCCCATAAACATTTACCCAACGGCTTTCTGTAGGATCTTCCCAAAGCACTGTTTTGTTGGCAATATTATACTGTTCTAATTTACTTATTCTTGTTAATAATGTTTTTGCCATAATTAAACCATTGTTAGAAAGTCACTTATTATTTCCGTAATCTCATATCTTTCATTTGTTCCATCATTATATTTCTCACTTTCTCGAATTTGATTAATTGTCATCTGAGTCCAGTATCTTTCTGTAACTTCAGTCTCTCTAACCCTCATTGCTTTCGCAATATCCTTTTTAGCATCACTTGTATCAGATATAATAATTGTTCCAGAGGGTAATCCTAAAACAGTCACATTAATATAATTTTCTATTTCATTTTTTCGAGTCACATGAGCTTTTTTGCCCTCTGCTCTTAACTCAGTAATATGCTCCGCATTCACTCTGAAGTTAACTGGGTTTGTTAAATCAGAATCAAGAAAAACACCATATGGAATTTCAAACTGCTCTGCAATTTTTTTAGTGCGCCAGTGCTTAAGAGTACCACAACCACCCATAATGACTAGCGCTATTCCTTTTTCTGAAAATGTATTTGTAATAAAGCCATGTTGCTTCAATAGATTTGCAGAATGATTAAGAAATACAACATCACTCGGACCTTCTACAAGCAAAAGAGCTTTTGCACCCTTTGGAATTGGATCAGGTAAAACTCCAAGTGTTTTTGCGATTTGTTCTATTATATTGTCATTGCCATATTCTACAAGTGGACCGTGTTCTGTTTTCCCAACCAATCTCAAACCATCTATCGGGAGCATTGCACCTAATGCGGGAACATGAGTTGTAAGGATTACCTGACAATTGTCTTTTTGGCCCAGTTTAATAAATGCAGCAATTAACATTTCCTGGTAATTTGGATGCTGAGAGGTTTCCGGCTCTTCAAATGCATAGATTACTGAGGGTGCGTTCTGATTTGCCACTTTTCTTTCAGCTTCAGCTCTGAAAAAATTTAGTAATATCAATCTTTTTACACCGCTGCCCCTTTTATTTATAGGAACGCCATCATCACCATCTATTGAAAAATCAAATGTCCATTTTGGTGGTGACTTAAATTTTGGTGTTAATGCTTGAGCTAGGGAATCATCCATCTCTTTAAGCTTTTCAATGGTAAGATTTGCCCTCTCGATCACCCTGTCTTTTATTTCCTGTTCTAATTGAGAAATTCGGTCGGCAAATTCTTTTTTAGCCAAGTCAACAGCCTCTTGCAAAGGTGATTTTGCAACAGGATCGCTATCTCTATTTTCTCGATCAACCTTAAAAATTTCGAATAGTGGCAGTAGTGCTTGAATTTTCTCTTGCAATTTCTTTGAATCTCCTGCAAATTCACTTATATCTAATTCGACATCTTGAATTTTTAAGTCTTCACAATGTTGCCAAATTGCGCTTCTCCAAGAAGCACTTCTTCGTTTATCCACAATTGCATCTATGTTAACTTCGAATTCGGCTGCTCTAGCTTTTAGGCTTTTTAAATCCAATTTATGTAGGTCATTGAATTTCTCTGTTGTTGGATGCTGTGATATGATAAATACAGACGGAGCTTTAAGTTGGGTTCTTTTGTACAGTTTCTTGATTTTTAGTTCTCCGTATGCATTTAATAAATGCTCATCGCCTAAACTGGTGGGATTGGTTTCGTCGATTACAACTTCTTCCGGGAGATTGTCGAATGTGCAAGTTATTTCAATTAAGCAATTGGGTTGCCCGATAAAAAAATCATCTTTATCTAAAGCTATTGAATCTGAATTAAAAAATACAGCCAAAGCCTCAAGAATGCTCGATTTGCCATTATCATTTTTACCAACAAATCCAGTAAGGCAGTGGTCAATTGGGAATGATGTGCTGTTTGAATATCCTCTGAAATTGTGTATTGTTACTTCTTTGAGTCTCATATCATTTTATTTGTGTTACAAATAATCAAATTTATATTTTTCCCCAGCTAGATATGTATCTATTTCAAATCGTTTCTGAATGTACAACGTGAGATTATAAAAATTTTGTTTACTGAATGTTAAATCACCGAAAGTGTCAATTTTCTGATTATTATTCCTAGTTGTATTTTCTTCTATTATCCGGTTATATAGCGCACATTCAGAAGTTTCATATTGGTTTTCTTTTAAGGTCGATTTAAGCGCTTCTATCATAAAATCAAATATAACCTCAAGTTTCATCTTATTTTCAGATTCAAGGTTATTAATATCTTTGTTCAAGTTTTCAACAAATTCTTTCAAATTTCCATTTTGGTCATCTATTTTTATCGGATCAGAGTGAAATGAAATTTGTTTATTCCTATTGAAAAAATATTTGTGCCTAATACCTTGTGCATATGTTAGGATAGCATGGGGTTGAATTAAAATAGAATGGAATAAATTGGTATAGTCTCTCCAAGCATGCTGTACTATGTTTCCATACATCATCATATTAGCATTAAATATTCCGTTCCATTGAATAGGGATTTGAGCATACTTCAAATGCATCAAAAATCTTCGCTCGATAAATATCGGAGCAATATATCTTGCATATTTCCTATCAGTAAAATTTAAATTAAATAATAAGTTGTGTTGAAGGTAATCATTCGTTCTATGGTCAAGATGTAAATCAAAGTAATATCCTGCAGGAAGGTCGTTATAATGAAAATTATTATTCCTAATTGTCATTTTATCATTAGTAGAGCCATTCAGGTAACCATGACTTCTTTTTACCTGAAGGAAAATGGGAATAAATGAATCTATTTCAATATCAAACCCTAATTGGCGTTCCGCTGTTCCTGAATAATAATAAATATCGAACATAAAATCGTTACGAAAATCGTCAATGAAGAGACTCTCAATTAAGGACTGATATTGTGCTTCTGAGAACTCTGATGCTATTTTAAGTACAGGCATACATCGTGTTTTAAATTAAATTTTATTATTACTATTCCATTGTAACAAACCCTAATAATAACTGGGAAAGTTACAAATGATATGACTTAAACAAAATATTTTATTTTCATATCTTTTAAATATTCAGCCAGAGTGTTCTTATAGAAAACTTTTCTGATACTTGGTTGGTGCGGAAATGGAGAAAAGTCTTTCTTTAATTTATTTTCTTTTGCCATAGAAAACGTAAAGTTGCCATTACTAGATCCTGTTTCTGCATTGTAATCCCAGAACACTCTCACTTTAGACTTTTCATCTGTTAATAGCTGGAGAACAGGTTCACCAAGTGTGATAATAGCAACGTTATTATATTCCGCTATTTCTTGTTTCAACAATTCCAGATTAGGTTGCAAATGCATCTTCAAAACTTCCATTGTTTTCGCCGGAGGGATGGTGTAGAAATATTTAAACAGATTAGTAGCATACACATTATCAAGTGTTATACCTAAGCCAGAACAAATGTCTTCTATATATCTTCTTAAAGAATTGTTCTTATCCAGATTTAGAGTGCGGGTTATATTCTTCCTGGAAGTCACATTTTTTATAGTTGGGTCTTGTCCTATAATGATAAGTTTAATTATTTCTCTCCCCTGAAATGGAAATATAAACGGATGAGTTAAGTCAATAGGATTTGATTTAAAATCATTATGACTTTTTAAGTTTATGCGAATTGTCTCAACTGCTTGCTTTAGTTCCATTTTTTCAAATAATCATACTATATTTATACTTCAATTTCTCCACTCATCAACCGTGGCAACAGTATATCCCTTGCTTCACGCAATTTGACGTTTTGCTTTTCAAGATTGTGCTTTAATTCAAACAATGGGTAGGTGGTTTTGTGATATTCTTTCATTGTTGATTTTGAAGGAATATTAATAAATGCTTCTTCAAAATCTTTGGCGGTAACTGCTGGATAAGTTGCTCCTTTGGCATGATTTTCAAGATAATCGACAAATTCATTTGAAGTTGTTAATTGATATAAGAATGTCGAGGGTATTTCATTTGCTGATATAACCGCAAATCCAGTAGAAGCGATTAAATTATCTTCGGGCATCCAAACAAATGAATAGGATTTTCTATTTGGCCGAACACATGACCAAATAATGTCTTCATGTTTTAAAATTCGTTTTGCTCTTCCTGGTGCTTCTTTAAAATCATATTCAGTCTTGTTATCAATGCTTCCTGTTGAAACTGAAGAAATTTCAACATAAAGCAATTTTTCAAGATTTGAATTTGCTTTCAATGATGATTCATTGACAGCAGCAACCTCTTTTAATTTAATCTGTTCCAACTTTTCAGACTTCACTATACCTTTATAACTAACAAATGCCTTCTCTTCCAACAATTTTATCCTCTTCAAATTGTTTTCTATTAACTCATCATAAGCCGATAAGATGCTGGCAATTTTGCGTTGGGTTGTAAGTGGAATATTTGGAACTTCAACTTGTTCAACAACTCCTTTATCTGCTCTCTGTCTACCAGATGCACCGACCATACTTTTTATAGCAGGTTGTCTTACTAAATCTGTTTTTGCTAAATAGTATATAAAGTCAGGGTCTGAAATATTCTCTTTTGCTCTGAATACAAAAAATTCTGTTGACCCAAAGCCCACTTCTTTTTCGAGCCCTTTTACTTTCGCAATTTTTCCATTTTCTAAACAAGGTGTAATCCTTGCAAAAATTGTGTCTCCATTGCCAAATTTTGCACCGCCTCCAGTGTAAACCCTTTTGTTTATTTCCTGAATATATTTTATTCCCCCATCAATAACATCCATCGGAATGTTATCATATAACTCATTCTTTTCAAGGGAAATCTTTGGTGGAAATTCAACTAATTCTGAAAATGCAATTTTGTCCCAACTCATATCAGAATAGATTTAGAATTTTCATTTCCAAAATTTTCACCATTTTCGTCCCACATTTCACGATAGGCATTAATGTAGCTTGCGGTAGTTTCTTTGTCAATATCGTATAAATAGCGGCAAAGGCGGCGATAAAGCAAAAGCATTTGATCGTCGAAACAAAAATCGAGCATATAATCCAGGGTAAGGGAAATGCGGTTTACATCAGTAGTTTGTGAGGCTATGATGCTGTCTACCAAAGCTGTGTATTGCCCACAGGCTTGCTGTGCCTGTTGGTTGCGGCTTTCGATAAGTTTTGCAATTTCTTCAATCATTTTACACCCTCCTTATCCAATCGCACCACCTGCCAATAGCCGCGTGTGCCACCTATACGAATAAGTACACCTTTTTTCTTTAAAACACTTATGTGCTTTAATACGGCTGATTCATTGATTTTTAATTTCACAGCTATGTTTCTGTAAGGTAGCTTCGGGTTATTTTGAATAACTTCAATTAGCTTTTTTTGCTTCTCGGTTAATTCAATTGCACCAATTGCACCACCAATTGCACCACTAATTGCACCACCAATTGCACCACTAATTGCACCACCAATTGGACCACCTATTGGACCACCTGTTGGACCACCTGTTGGACCACCTGTTTGTTCAACTTCAGAGGTGACTTCGAGGGTGTCTATCGGGGCAATTTCATCCTCCGACAAATCCCATGCATTGGGGAAAGTCATGCGAAGAAAATTTTCGGTAAACCGGAAACATTCCTTTGGATAAGCCTCTAAAATACGGGGAACGCCCGAACCCAAAT
>DZBD01000009.1 GCA_022729795.1 Sulfuricurvum sp.
TAATATAATTAAGGAAAAGTAATGTTAAGAAAACTGATTCATACGGCAGCGGCACTTTCATTGGCAGCGACTATGGTTTTTGGAGCGCAGGGGGTGATGTTTAATGTTGTCAAGGGTGATGCAGAAAAGCAGTACAATACTATGATTAATAAAAAAATATCGAGTATTGAATTTTCACTCTCTGACCCGCATGAAAGAATAAATGATGCATATGCAAAGAAATATGGAACCAAAACTTTAGAAGACGGCAAGCCAAATCCCGGATATGATCCGGCATGGAAACAAAATTTAGACAACCTTGGTTTCTTTTCTATCGCGAATGATAAAAAACTTCGTGAATTACTGATTAAGGCTCCTGAACTTGGTGGATTTTCCCCTTTTAACCTTCATATATATAAAAATATGAACGAAGATAAAAGTTATGTCGGACATATTATGCCAGAGACTATGCTTGATATCGTAGGTGTGAAAGATGAAGCTACAAGAAAAGAGTTTGTAGCAATTTTCCCTCCACTTGATGCATTGGTTCAGGCAGAGATAGGGGGGAAAGTAGAGGTAAGTGAATACAAAGCACTCCCGCAAAAGCCTATGATGAAATTTGAGATTACTTTTGAGAGACCGGAAGATTTATCTGAATATATTGACGAATTTCAAGAGAAGTTTGAAGCTGCTTTTGAAAAAAATCAATATATCATTGCCGGATATAAAAACTTCAAAGAGTCTTATGATGATTTAGAGCTTGATTTTGCACAATATGATGCTTATTTTGTATATTCATTGTGCCATTTTTCTTTCTCTTATAATATATTTAACAAAGGGCGTCCTGATGCAGGTGCATTCGCTCCGTGCTCTATGTATATGTATGTAAAAGCAGGAACCAACACATTGGTTGTCGGTATGCCTCGTCTTGCGAACTGGACGGCTGTTTTAAATATTAAAGATGCTGTTATGCAAAAATTGGTAATTGACTTAGATAAAGAGATTACAACTATTATGATTGGATTGGGAGCAAAAGAGATATGAAAAAATTATTAACAATTGTTGCTTCGGCTTTTATTCTTACATTATGCGGCTGTGCAGGAAAGAGCACGGCAGTAGCATCCGATATAGATATGAAAGGAAAAGATGTCAGTACCTATCTTGTCGGTGAGTACCTTGATGTTAAAACATCGCAAAGCAAACTAGAAGAAGCAGGATTTGAAGTAATCGCTGCCTATAAATCAGTTGAGCAGGGAACAACTATAGTATTTACAAATGAAGCTTTAAAAGCAGAAGGTGCGAAACCTCGAAGAGCATATGCAAGTATCCTTCGCCTTTTTGTAGATGAAAAAGAGAAAATGATTAGCATCACCAACCCTATATATTTTGGTAGAGCTTATATGCAAGAAGAGTATAATAACAAAGTATTCTCTGCACAGCTAGAAGCAATCAATAAAGCATTTTCAGGACTAAAACCATCAGTGGATAAGTTGAATTTTGATGATTTGGCACATTACAGATACACTATAATGAACCCTTACTATGAAGGTGTTTTGGAGCTTGGAAAAGGGGAACAAAGTACTCTTGTCGAAAAAGCACGAAACTATAAAAAAGGAAAACTTCTTCTGTTTGAGCTGAAGCTCTCAGAGACAAGTACACTTATGGGATATGATTTAGATAAAAGAACGAAAAAGTTTGTAGAAAAAATCGGTAGAGCGAACGGTGCTGTTTTGCCATATTGTATATCAATAGAAAATGGTGCAGCAACCGCTTTACACGGAGAATATTATTTGGCGCTTAGCTATCCATTGCTTAGTATGGGAACATTTATGACGATAGCAACTGTTCCGGGAGCTATAAAAAAAGATTTAGAAAAACCTTTTAAATAGATTCTTCTTGGCATGTGGATTTATTTCCACATGCCAAACTTTTAAATCATTACAGCTTCCCTTTTTCCTTCAACGATTTCACCGATTAGATAACCATCCGTTTGTGATAAAACAGCTTCTACATTTTTAGCTTCTACAACCAGAATCATTCCGACACCCATATTGAATGCTCTGTACATTTCATTGATTTCCACATGCTCCGCAATAAGTTCAAAAATCGGCAAAACTCTGATAGCATCTTTTTTTACTTCCGCTTTTAAATGTTCCGGCAATACGCGAGGTAAATTTTCAACGATTCCTCCGCCTGTGATGTGTGCCATTGCAACTATCTCATTCTTGAGTGCTTTAAATGTTTTTACATAGATTTTTGTAGGCTCAAGCAAAGTTTCGATGAGAGGCTTTCCGTTGAAATCATCTTCGAATTTCATACCCATTTTTTCAAATAAAACTTTTCTTGCTAGTGAAAAGCCGTTAGAATGAAGCCCTGAACTTGGAAGTGCGATAAGTTTGTGTCCTGCTCTTACTAATGCTACTCTATCCATTTCACTTTTTTCGGCAACGCCCACGGCAAAACCTGCCAAGTCATAATCATCATGTGAATACATCCCCGGCATCTCAGCAGTCTCTCCGCCGATAAGTGCACATTCTGCTCGGATACAGCCCTCTGCAATACCTGCTACTACGCTTGTAGCTGTTTTTACATCAAGTTTCCCTGTTGCATAATAATCAAGAAAAAATGAAGGAGTACCGAAATTACAAAGAAGATCATTCACACACATTGCAACTAAATCAATTCCGACAGTTGAATGTATTCCTGAGTCAATAGCAAGTTTAAGTTTAGTGCCGACACCATCCGTGGCCGCAAGCATGACAGGCTCTTTAAACCCTTTTGGAAGTTCAAAAGCACCTGCAAATGAACCTATCCCACCGATTACACCGGGAATCTTAGTAGATTTTACTAAAGGTTTGATATTTTCAACGAAACTATTCCCTGCGTCAATGTCGACACCGGCATCTTTGTAGCTAATTTGGCTCATGAGAGACTCCATATAAAAAGTGTGAAATTATACCTTATGTGAGTTGAGAGTAGTATTAGAAGGTTATGCTGTATTGTTCGCGTGCTTAGGAGGTTGCAGAGCTTTAAATCCCAAAGGTGTTTTGGGATTTAAAATTGTATTGCTTAATCTATTTTTACTTTGGTAAATCACATTTTTTAGTAATCATACAAAGTGGACAGAAATTAAGAACACCTGCAAGAAGAGGCAAGACACCTAAATAAAACCAGTAAACCCCAGTAATTAAACCAGCGATAATGAGTGCTAAACCTATTATTATACGAAAAAATCTACAGAAAGATCGAATTTTATTAAAATTCATTTTGAATCCTTTTTAAAAAATATGAGCGATATTATAACCATTATTTTTCAAGCTTATATATAATTATCAATTAAGCCTTAAAGATATGTAAAGTTTAAGCTTTTTAAAGCTTTTTAATCCAAATATGCTAAAATCGTTTTAAAATTACATGGGATGAAACCCAGCCAGGAATATTATAAATGAAAGCTTTTGTTTATCCGGAGATGATGGTACATGTGCCGCTTTGTGTCAATAAAGATCCAAAAAATGTTTTGATAGTAAGTGAAAATGCTGAACTTTTAGCCGAGGAGATTCAAAAACATGATGCAATCGGTTTTGAAATTATCGGATGCGATTTGGATCTGCTTCGTGCCTTAAAAGATGCTACCTATGATGTCGTAATCAACGAAATGAGCGGGGATGCCGTGGTATTAGCGCATATCAATCGTGTTTTAAAAGAAGATGGACAGTTGGTAACCACTCATCCTTCTTTGGATCAATTTGATAAAAATAGCGCTCTTATGCAAATCCTTGGAAATTATTTTAAAGTAATTATGCCTTACAATCTTGGAACCGGTGAAACTGCGATTTTGGCTTCAAAAGCATACCACCCGACTGCAGATATAATTCTTCAACGTGCCGATATGATTGATAATCTTGAGTATTATAACTGCGATATTCATCCTGCATCTTTTGCGATGCCAAATTATATTAAAAAACAATACTTAGGGATTATCAAAAACTAATGGCATTTCGCTATGCTATCGCTCTCACGGGAGGGATTGCTACCGGCAAAAGTACGGTGGCATCTTTACTCTTACTTAACGGTATGCGGGTTATTGATGCAGATGGCATCTCACATGAAATTTTAGATGCTTCTTTTGAATGGGTAAGAGATACTTTTGGTGAAGAATATCTTAATGGTTCTAAAGTGAATAGAAAAAAGTTAGGTTCATTAATTTTTTCGGATGAAAAGTCTAAAAAAATTTTAGAAGATTTTTTACATCCCAAAATCAGAGAAGAAATTTTAAAAAGAAGTGAGAAACAAGATAGTTTTCAATTTCCATATCTAATAGATATACCTCTATTTTTTGAAAAAAATGGCTACGATATAAAGGAAAGTGTAGTTGTATATACGCCGCCGGAGATTCAACTTGAAAGATTTATGAAACGAAACGGCTATTCCAAAGAAGAGTCATTAAGAAGAATAAATTCTCAAATGCCGATAGAAGAGAAGAAAAAAAGAGCAACATGGGTGATTGATAATTCCAAAAATCTTAAGCATTTGCAGGCTGAATGTGAAATGTTTGTTCAGAAAATAAAACAAAAATATTTAGAGGAGAAATGATGGTAGTGACGAAGTATAGTGCAAATGGAAATGATTTTGTGATTTATCACACATTTGTCAAAGAAGATAGAAGTGATTTAGCAAAGCTGCTTTGTAATAGACAAACTGGTGTAGGTGCGGATGGACTGATTGTTTTGATTCCACATGCCAAGTATGATTTTGAATGGCAGTTTTATAATTCAGACGCAAGCGAAGCAGAGATGTGCGGCAATGGAAGCAGAGCGTGTGCGCACTATGCTTTTTTGAATAAATTAGCACCAGCAAATATGACTTTTTTAACATTAGCAGGAGTGATTCGTGCTGAAGTAGAGGGGGATATGGTCCTCAGTGAGTTGACTCCTCCTAAAATACTTGACGAAAATATTGAACACAATGGTAAAATTTGGTGGAAAATTAACACAGGTGTCCCGCATTTGGTGAGTTTCACGGATAATATTGAGGAATTTGATATTCATGAAGCAAGGGAATTGCGATACAAATATAATGCCAATGTAAATATAGCCTTCATAGACGGTGAAAACTTAAAAGTGAGAACTTATGAGCGTGGTGTTGAAGATGAAACCTTGGCATGTGGAACCGGAATGGCTGCATGTTTTTACAGAGCACTTGAAGAAAAAAAAGTGGGTGATAACATCAAAGTATTTCCAAAAAGCGGTGATACATTGTATTTGGGTGTCAACGAGAGAGCGATTACTTTCAAGGGTGAAGTAAAAAAAGTTTTTACAACACAATTTGATTTCTAGTAGATATAAGTTTCCACATGCCATGGCATGTGGAAATGAATTTTTTATAAACCTGCAGCTTCTACTATTTTTGCCTGATGATCAGCAATAAGAGGCTCAATAATCTCATCAAGAAGACCGCCTCCCATAATTTCAGCGAGTCTATAGAGTGTGAGAGTTATTCTGTGGTCAGAAATACGGTTTTGCGGATAATTGTATGTTCTGATTCTTCCGCTTCTATCACCCGTTCCCACCTGAGCAGACCGGTTTGCACTATCTTTAGCAAGAGCTTCTTGCATCTCAAGGTCGTAAAGTCTAGCTTTGAGAACTTTCATCGCTTTATCTTTATTTTTATGTTGTGATTTTTGATCCTGATTTGTGACAACGATGCCTGAGGGCAAGTGCGTTATACGAACGGCTGAGTCGGTAGTGTTAACACTTTGTCCCCCGCATCCGCTTGAGCGCATAACGTCTATCTTTAAATCATTTTCATTAATTTGTACTTCTACGTCATCAACTTCCGCCATAACTGCAACGGTAATTGCCGACGTGTGAACACGACCTTGCGATTCTGTAGCCGGAACACGTTGTACACGGTGTGTCCCGCCTTCATACTTCAACCTGCTATAAACCTGATCACCTTTTATAAGGGCAATAACCTCTTTATATCCGCCTGCGTCTGATGGAGATGTGCTCATGAGCTCAATTTTCCACCCTTTGAGCTCGGCGTAGCGAGTATAAGCATCAAAAAGATCACCGACAAATATGGCAGCTTCATCACCGCCTGCTCCCGCACGAAGTTCCACGATGATGTTTCTATCATCATTTGGATCTTTTGGTAGCAATAAAAGTTTTATATCTTCTTTAAGCTTAGGAATTTTCGGTTCAAGTTCTTTAAGTTCTTCTTTTGCCATTTCAAACATTTCAGGATCGCTGAGCATAGCTTTTGAGTCTGCTATTTCTGCTAACACGGATTTGAATTCTTGTGCTTTTTCTACGATAGGTAAAAGTGAAGATTGTTCTTTTGAGAGTGCCGTCATTCTTTTGATATCGGAAGTTATATCAGGAGAACTCAGCAATTTGCTAAGTTCATTATAGCGGTTGATAAACGGGGTGAGTTTATCGGCTAACATTAACTGTTAACCTTATAGAGCATTTACAGCTTTATGAAGACGGCTAACTTTTCTTGCAGCAGTCGCTTTTTTCAAGATACCTTTGCTTACAAATTTGTGAATTTGTTTGTTAGCAACTTTAAATGCTGTTGTTGCTTCTTCTTTGTTCCCTGCTTCAACAGCAGTACTTACATCTTTTACAATGTTTTTAAGACGAGTTCTATAGAAACGATTTCGCTCTGCACGAACGAGAGTCTGGCGAATTCTCTTAATTGATGACTTATGATTTGCCATGTATGAGTCCTTCTCATGAAAATTTAGTGCGAATCTTAGCTTAAATATAATTAAAATTAAGTTAAAGACAAGGTAAAAGTAAATTATTTCCAAAACTTTATCGTTAATGGGGAATATGTTAAAATGCCGCACTTTAATATGGGACAATACAATGAAACTATTTGGAACTGATGGAGTTAGAGGGGAAGCCGGCTCTTTTTTAAGTGCCGAACTTGCTATGAAAGTTGCTATGGCTGCAGGAATTTACTTCAAGGCACATTCCACTACAAATAAAATTTTAGTCGGAAAAGATACAAGAATAAGTGGATACATGATTGAAAATGCCATAGTCAGCGGTCTTACGGCTATCGGTTACGATGTTATACAAATTGGTCCTATGCCGACTCCGGCAATCGCTTTTTTGACTGAAAATATGCGATGCGATGCAGGTATAATGATTAGTGCTTCACATAACTCTTTTGAAGATAACGGGATAAAGTTTTTCGATGCTTCGGGAGATAAACTGCCGGCAGAAGTTGAAAAAGAGATAGAAGATATTTACAATAATAGAGAAATGATCCACGAAGCACAGGCTACGGCTAAAGATATAGGCAAAGCCAAAAGAATTGACGATGTTATCGGGCGCTATATCATTCAGTTGAAAAATTCTTTCCCTAGAGAGATTACGCTTAAAGGGATGCGAATCGTTTTAGATGCTGCTAACGGCGCGGGATACAAAGTCGGACCGACTGTTTTTGAAGAACTAGGTGCGGAAATTATCGTGTTACATGATGAGCCGAACGGTTTTAATATCAATGAGGGTTGCGGCGCTTTACACACGAAAGATTTGTGTGATAATGTTATTAAATTTAGAGCAGATTTGGGAATAGCGCTTGACGGCGATGCCGACAGACTTGTCGTTGTTGATGAAAAAGGGGAAGTGATTGACGGTGATCAGCTTTTGGGCTCACTCGCTTCTTATATGAATGACAGAGGTGTTTTAAAAGGTGGAGCAATTGTTGCCACTGTGATGAGCAACCAAGGTCTCGAAGACTTTATGCGTCAAAAAGGTTTAAAATTATTCCGTTCCGATGTCGGGGATAAAAATGTATTAGAGATAATGAAAAAAGAGGGAATTAACTTTGGAGGAGAGCAGAGCGGTCATGTTATTATTAGTGACTTTGCAAAAACAGGAGATGGGCTTGTGAGTGCTTTGCAGACATTAGCGCTCTTGATTGCTACAAAGAAAAAAGCTTCAGAGATTCTTCGCCCGTTTAAGCTTTATCCGCAAAAATTGGTAAATATCAATATTAAAGCCAAAAAACCTCTCAGTGAAATCCAAGGACTTCCTGAAAAATTAAAAGAACTTAATGCTGAAAAAATTCGTCATCTTATTCGTTATTCCGGTACGGAAAACAAATTGAGAGTTTTACTTGAGGGTAAAGACAGTAAAAAAATGAATCTTAGAATGGATGAAATGATAGAGTTTTTCAAAAAAGCGTTAAATGACTAGTAGTAATTATCCTGATCATAGGTTGCGAGTTAGTGCCATTTTACTTTTTGCCATGGTTGGCGTTTTTATTGTTGATCAAAATATTAAGATGCTGTTTGTAGATGGCTTTCGTTATTATACGGATTGCATTGATTTGATTTTAGTTTACAATAAAGGGGTGGCATTCTCTATGTTCGCCTTCTTAGAAGAATCACTTAAGTACATTCAACTTGGAATAGTCGGCGTTTTTTTAGGCTATGTTATTTATCTGAAAAAACTTTATTACGCACTACCTTCGGGTCTTATGTTAGGTGCTGCCGTTTCAAATATATATGATAGATTTATTCACGGCGGTGTAGTAGATATGGTTTATTGGCATTGCGGATTTGATTTTGCCATATTTAATTTTGCGGATGTCGTGATTGATATTGCAGTAGTGTGGATATTAATTCTTAATTTTAAACCTAATTTTTTGAAAGCTAATTAAAAGCACACTTTAGGTAATATTGCCAAAAATAATAGTTAAATTTTAACTAATTGAACAACATAATAAAGGAAATTGATGGAAATCAAATCAAACAAAATCAATAGCGCAAATGCTGAAATTAAAGCTACAATCCCAAAAGAGGTGATTGACGCTAATATTCAAAGTATTGCAAAAAAGCTCACTAAAACTGCTAAAATAGATGGTTTTCGCAAAGGAAAAGTTCCTACGTCGGCGGTAATCAAGCAATACGGTGAGCGTTTAGTTCAAGATGCCGAAGCAGAAGCACTTCGTGAAATTTTAAGCAAGGGCTTAGAAGATTTAAATATTGCCAATGATTCACTTATAGGTGAGCCTAATATTTTTCAGTTTGAGAAATCTGAAGGTAAAATTGAAGTGACGGTAAAAGTTGCTATGCGTCCGGAAATTAATATGGGTGATTATGCTTCACTTGTAAAAGAGTTCACTAAGCCGGTTGTGACTGAAGAAGATATTGACGCTAGAATCAAAGATTTAGCACAGGCACAGGCTCCTTATGTAGACGTTGCAGAAGACCGTGCTCTTGTTGGCGGAGATACTGCTTTGATCGATTTTGAGGGCTCTGTAGATGGTGTATTATTTGATGGCGGAACTGCAAAAGATTTTTCTTTACGTTTAGGTTCAGGTCAGTTTATTCCCGGTTTTGAAGAGCAAGTAATCGGAATGAAAAAAGGTGAAGAAAAAATCGTAAAAGTTACTTTTCCTGCAAACTACGGCGGTGAAAAATTAGCCGGTAAAGATGCTGAGTTTAAAGTAACCGTGAACGGAATTCAGACAAAGGGTGAAGTTGCAATTGATGAAGAACTTGCAAAAAAAATGCTTCTGGGACAAGAAGATGCATCTTTAGAAAATTTAAAAGAGCAAGTGAAGATTCAAATAGAAAACGAAGAATTATCTAAACTTTATAATGATGAACTAAAACCTGCACTTTTAGAGAGTTTTGTAGAAGCTTTCAATTTTGATTTACCTGAATTTGTGGTAGAGCAAGAAATAGATATGGCTCTCAATAAAAAAGCGCAATCAATGAGCGAAGAAGAGATAGAAGAAGTTCGTAACAGTGAAGAAAAACTGAATGAACTCCGCGAAACTTTTCGTGAGGACGCACAAAGAAGTGTAAGAGCAACATTTATTATTGATGCTTTGGCGCAAGCTGAAAAAATTAAAGTAGATGAGCAAGAAGTGATGCAGACAATATATTTTGAGGCGATGCAGATGGGGCAAGATCCTCAAAAAGCGTATGAGCAGTATAAAAATTCAGGATATATTCCTGCGATTCAGATGTCAATGGTTGAGGATAAAGTTCTCAGCAAACTTCTTAATGCGAAGATGAAAGAAGCATAATCAGATGAGTTATATCCCTTATGTAGTAGAAAAAACAGGACGCGGCGAGCGTTCTTATGATATTTACTCACGTCTTTTAAAAGATAGAATCGTTATGTTAAGCGGAGAGGTAAATGACCAAGTTGCTTCTTCGATAGTTGCACAATTTTTATTTCTTGAAGCAGAGGATCCGGAAAAAGATATCTATTTCTATATTAATTCCCCCGGCGGAGTTGTAACGGCGGGTATGGCTATTTATGATACAATGAACTATATTCGTCCCCATGTTGCCACAATATGTATAGGTCAAGCCGCATCAATGGGAGCTTTTTTACTCTCAAGCGGAGAAAAAGGGAAACGTTACGCACTTCCACATGCCAGAATTATGATTCATCAACCCCTTGGCGGCGCACAAGGGCAAGCTACGGATATTGCAATTCAGGCAAAAGAAATTCTTCGCATGAAAGAAGAGTTGAATGCAATTTTGGCAAAAAATACAGGTCAAAGTATTGAAACAGTTGAAAAAGATACGGATAGAGATAATTATATGAGCGCTAAAGAATCTCAAATATACGGGCTTATAGACGAAGTTTTAGTAAAAAACGACAAAGAATAAGGATTAAAATATGGCGGGCGTATTAAGAAGTAGAAGCATTAACGCTGATAATGACGGAAAAGTTTTATCTATGCATACACTTAATATGGACGAGCCTTCGAGTGATATAGAGATATATGCTAAAGAAGTATTAAATGCCCTTATTTCCGATAATTTGCCGCCTACCCCGAATAATTTTTCACTCTACTTTGACAGACTCTTGGAGGACAAGAGTGAAAACCTTCGTAAGCAGATTGTCTCTATGCTTGAGCTTGAAGAAAACAATGACGATGAAAATACTATTTTGCTTGAACAGAGCCTGAAACAGGGATTTGCATCTATTAAAAATGTTCTTGGAATAACGGCAAACTTATATAAAAATATGGCTCTTATGACAAAAATTCTTGAAAGAAGAAAAAAAGAACTTCATGAAAATCCTATAATTCAAGCTGCACTAGGTGTTATTTCTACCTTAGAAGGGGATGTTTCTAAATTAAACACCATTCTTCTCAAGCAAAGTTCACAAATGAAACTTCTTTATGAAGAGACAGCTGCAATTATAAAAAATGTAGAAAATGAGACTATCTTTGATAATCAATTCGGTGTTTACAATAAACGAAATCTTCTCCTGAAAATTGAGCAAGAGATGGGATTGATAAAAGAATTTAAGCATAAAAGCTCACTAATAATGATAGAACTTTCTCGAGATTTGGTAAAGAGCGTGCAAAATGAAAAAGCAATCATTCTTATGACAAGAACTATTGCCAGACTTTTGCTTAAAACATCAAGAAGAAGCGATACGGTTGCGCATTACGGAAACGGTGTTTTTGCAATGCTCTTAAAGCATACCGATATTGAGAGTGCAAAAAAAGCAAGCGAGAGACTTTGTGATTTAGTTTCAAACAGTAACTTTTTTATGGGAGACCGCGAAATACAGCTTAAAATATCTATCGGAGTTACAAACGTAGATGCAGAGTATTCCGTCGAAGAGATAGTGGTCAGTGCGATGAATGCGATTGAAAAAGCTTATACACAATCCGGTGTTGATTACGCTGTTTCACTTAGGTCAAATAATAATTTATGAAAGTATAGAGACAAATGAAATTAATTATCGTTGAATATCCGGATAAAAGACTCAAGGAAAAATCCATAAGAGTTGAGAAATTTGATGCAAATTTGCATGAACTTTTAGATGCAATGTATAGGATTATGATAGAATCTAACGGGATAGGATTAGCTGCAATCCAAGTTGGATATGCCAAAGAAGTCTTGATTTTAAATATCCCCAATGAAGAGGGTGAACAGCTGAATGATGCTCTTATAGAGATGATAAATCCATTGATTGCATCAAAAAACGGGCAAACAAGTTATCAAGAGGGATGTTTGAGTGTTCCGAGTTTTTATGAAGATATTATAAGGCATGAAACAATCAGCGTAAATTACCAAGATAGAGACGGAAATACCAAAACTATAGATGCAGAGGGACTTTTGAGTGTTGCTATTCAGCATGAAATGGATCACTTGAACGGGATTTTATTTATAGATAAACTTTCCTATTCACGAAGAAAAAAATTTGAAAAAGAGTTCAAAAGAGTTCAAAAAGAGAAAAAACGCTCTTAAAATATGACGTTTTGTCATATTTATATCTTAAGAAGAAGAATCAGATACAATATAGGCTAACTATTCGATAGAGGTTATTGTATGAAAATGGTCGCCTGTGCTACTTATGAAGGGCTAGATGCAAAAGTCGTGTATGTAGAATCTACCTTGACAAAAGGGCTTCCCTCTTTTTCTATTGTAGGCATCGCCTCTACTGCTATCAATGAAGCCAAAGAAAGAGTAAAATCTGCCCTTCTTAGTAATGAATTTTCATTTCCTCCAAAGAGAATCACTATCAATTTAGCACCGAGTGATGTTAAAAAAGAGGGATCACAGTTTGATTTAAGTATAGCACTTCTCATCGCCTTGGATAGTATTCAAGAAGATATAAGCGACTGGTTTGTGTTTGGAGAGCTTGGACTTGATGGAAACGTAAAAGAAAACATCCAACTCTATCCGCTTATTCTTTCCCTTGCTAACCAGCGATTACTATCAAAAGCTATTGTTCCACATGCCAGCCTTGATAAATTATCTAAAATCCCGAATGTAGAATTTTATGGAGTAAAAACACTCCAAGAAGCGATTGATTTGTTAAAAAATCAAGAAACTGCACAGCCTAGTGTAAAACAAAGTGAAATTGCTTACCCGTTTTATGAGATAGAGGGTGAAAAATACTATTATACCAAAGAGTATGATGAAGATTTTACGGATGTTAAAGGGCAAGAAATTGCAAAAAGAGCTTCTCTCATTGCAGCCGCAGGTTTTCATAATATCCTTTTTGAAGGGAGTCCAGGGTGTGGAAAAAGTATGATAGCAAAAAGAATGCGGTATATATTGCCTCCTATGAATATAGAAGAGATACTTGATATTGCAAAGCTTCAAGCACTTGAATTGCAAGAGCCGACTTTTAAGCCTCATAGAAATATGCGTAGCCCGCACCACTCTTCCACCCTTGCCAGTGTCTTTGGAGGAGGTTCTCACAAAGCTCAAATCGGAGAGGTCGGATTGGCACATCGGGGAATTTTATTTTTTGATGAACTTCCCCACTTTTCAAAAAACGTATTAGAAGCGCTGAGAGAGCCTATGCAAGATAATAAAATAAGGATATCACGCGTGAATTCCAAAGTGGAATATTCAAGCGATTTTTTGTTTGTCGGTGCGATGAACCCTTGCCCATGCGGAAATCTTCTTGATCAAGCAAGAGAGTGTAGATGTAGTGAGCTTGAAATCCAAAGATACAAAAATAGACTTTCAGACCCTTTTTTAGACAGAATAGATATAAATGTCGTGATGCAAAATGTTAAATCGGAGGACAAAACTAGCTTTAGCTCCAAAGAACTTCATAAAAAAGTAGTAGAAGCGTATATATTTGCAAAAAATAGAGGACAAAACAGTTTTAATGCAAAACTCAGCGACAATGATATAGAGAAGTTCTGTTTGCTTAGCGATGAAGCAAGGATAATTTTAGATATGGCAATCGAGAGATTTTCTTTGACATTTAGAAGTATTAAAAAAGTTCAGAAAGTTTCCCGCACAATTGCGGATTTAGACAAAAGTGAAATAATCCAAAAAAGTCATATTTTAGAAGCTTTAAGTTATAGGCGAAGATAGTTCTTGGCATGTGGATATTTCCACATGCCAAGATATTGCTGTTTAGACATTGTAGTATGTAGCACTTGGATGATACACAACCAAGGCTGAGGTAGATTGTTCGGGGTGTATCTGGAAAGTCTCACTGAGTTCAATTCCAAACTCTTCAGGTTTTAACAAATCAAAGAGTGGACGGTTGAGCTCTAAATCGGGGCAGGCTGCATAACCAAAAGAGTATCTAGCCCCTTGGTATTTGTTCATTTGAACATCTGCTAAGGTATTTCCCTCCCCCTCAGAAATATTTAAATCTAGTCGTATCTGTTTGTGCACCATCTCGGCGAGTGCCTCAGCTAGTTCGACTCCAAGACCGTGAAACTGATAATACTCCGTATAGTTTCCCGTCTCAAAAATTTCTCTTTCGATTTCACTTATTTTACTTCCCGCACTCACGCAGGTCAGTGCAATAACGTCATGTCTATCGGAGTGAAAAAAATCACTCAAAGCACGGTGGGGCTTTCGTCTTTGTCTTGGAAAAGTAAATTGTGCCGTAGCTCTGCCTATCACATGTTCCAAATGTTCACGGTTGATCTCATCCTCAGAGTTATACCCCTCGCTTTCATCAAAAATTAAAAGCGTATTGTCATCACTTCTGCAAGGCCAATAGCCATAAACGATGGTCGGTTCAAAGAGTTTTTCCTCTAAAAATCTGCGTTTAAGTTTTTCATATGCCGGCCATACCACTTGGCTCAGTTGTTTTTCATAGGCTTCATTCGTCATCCCTTTTGAGCTATAACCCCAGCGAGATTTAAAAAGTATTTTATGATTTATCCATTCAAATGCCATCTCTATTTGAGATTCTGTGAGCTTCATCTCTCTTCTTCCCCAAAATGGGGGAGTCGGAACCTTCACATCACGTGCCGGCATTTTGATTTGTGCAAAAGGAGGGATAATAAACTCCTCTTTTACTAGAAGAGGTTTTTCTATCCCATCCTTGGCGTGCAAATCTGTATCGAAATTCCCCTTTTCTATTCTGCTCATTGCCGTTACTCCGTCAAACGCATCCTTGCAGTAAAAAATAGGTCCATCGTAAAAAGGTCGGCAAAAATCATCTATAAATGCACGGGTAAGTGCCGCTCCACCTAAAAGGATAGGGATTTTTATCCCCTCTTTTTGAAGTGCTTCGAGATTATCTTTCATCACTTGTGTAGATTTCACTAAAAGCCCACTCATCCCCAAAGCGCTTGCCTTAGACTCTTTGAGAGTTTTTACAAACGATTCAAGATCTACTTTTATCCCAAGATTAATTACTTTGAATCCGTTATTGGAGAGGATAATATCTACAAGATTTTTGCCGACATCGTGCACATCTCCTTTTACGGTTCCCAAAATAAGGGTCGTATCTACCTCTTTGTCTACTTTAGGAAGATAAGGGTTGAGGTAGTCCACTGTTTTTTTCATAGTTTCTGCACTTTGGAGTACAAATGGGAGCTGCATCTGCCCTGAACCAAAAAGTTCCCCGACTGTTTTCATCGCATCAATGAGAATCTCATTGACTATTTTCTCAGGTGCAATTGTGTGACGTGCCTCTTCTACAAGAGGAATCATCCGTTCTTTGTCCCCATCCATCAGAAGTTTGGCAATTTTTTCTTCGGTATTCATAGCGAGATACGCCGCATCTTGGATATCGTTGTCCACAGCTTCTTTGGTGCTAAAGTGCTCTATAAAAGTGAAAAGTGCTTCTCCGTTTGGCTTACGGTTGAAAATAAGATCATTACAGATTTCTTGATCTTGTTCACTGATTTTATTCAGCGGGATGATGTGCTGTACATTGATGATAACACTTGTGAGTCCAGCCTCAATACAGTGGTGTAAAAACATAGAGTTAAGATAAGGTCTAGCATCTTTATCAAGTCCGAAAGAGATGTTTGAGAGTCCCAAAACGGCGCCCACTTCAGGGTGACGCAGGCGTAATAATCGAATTGCTTCGATGGTATTTATTCCGGCATCTCTATATTCTTCGTCCCCGCTTCCAAGAGTAAATGTAAGTAAATCAAACACCAAATCTTCGGGATTGATGCCGTGCTTTTTTATTGCGAGTTCATAAATACGCTCGGCAATTTCAAGTTTACGCTCGAGTGTTTTTGCCATCCCAATTTCATCTATAGTTAGACAAACAAGAGCTGCTCCAAATTTTTTTGCAAGCTGACAAACAGTGTCGAATTTTTCTATCCCGTCTTCAAGATTGACAGAGTTTATAATAGCTTTTCCACCGATGAGTTTGAGTGCTTCTTCAAGGGCAGGGGTCTGAGTAGAATCGGGCATCATAGGAAGTGCAATTTTTTGAGCGTACAAAGAGATAACTTTGTTCATATCTTTTGTTTCATCGCGACCTGCAAAACCGACGCTCACATCCAATGCATGTGCCCCGACGCGTACTTGTTGTTGCGCGACGCTGAGAGTTCCCTCGTAATCTTCTATGAGTAAAAGTTCTCTAAAAGCTTTAGAACCCGTTGCATTGCTACGTTCACCTATAAGAAGCGGTGCAGGTTCTTGCATAAGAGCAACAGTTCCAAAAAGAGATGCCAAGGCATTAGGCTGATTTCCACATGCCGGCTTAGGTGTTTTACTGCTCACACGATTAACAAGTGCGCGTATATGTTGTGGAGTCGTGCCGCAACATCCACCCAAAAAGCTAACTCCCTCAAAGGCTAAAAAGGCTTCTTGTTTGTCTGCAAACTCATCGGGTCCCATAGGGTAATAGGTATAGCCTCCGCGATTTTGAGGCAATCCTGCATTGGCGTGCACGCTGATTGGTTTGCCCCAAAGTTCACTAAGTGTACGTACATGTTTGAGCACTTGTTCAGGTCCGGTCCCGCAGTTAAAGCCTAAGCTCAAAATATCAAAAGGTTCCAAAATAGTCGCAATAGTTCCTGCATCCGTGCCTATAAGCATTGTACCACTGAGTTCAATTGTAACGGAAACCATAATGGGGATTTGTACTTCTCTTTGACGGTTCGCTTCCTCACAGGCATGGAGTGCGGCTTTGATTTGAAGCGGGTCTTGGCAGGTCTCAAGCAAGAAAACATCCACGCCGCCATCAATAAGCGCTAAACAAAATTCAGTATAGCCTTTGTACATTTCATCATAATGGATATGCCCCAAAGAGGGGAGTTTCGTACCTGGACCTATAGAGCCAAGAACAAAACGGGGATGCTCATGGGTAGAGAACCTTGCACACTCTTTTTTTACAAGCTCCGCGCCGGCTTTGGTAAGCTCATACGCACGATGCCCAATTTGGTATTCATCCAAAACCCAAGAGAAGGAGCCAAAAGTATTTGTAGTAATAAAATCGGCTCCGGCAGTTAAATAAGCATGAAAAATTTCACTCAAAATTTCAGGGCAGGTAACATTTAAAAGTTCATTACAACCCTCGTTTCCCTCCCATGCGGCATGTGGAATCTTCTCATCCCTCTGTTGGAGCTGTGTGCCCATCGCTCCGTCTATAATAAGAGGGCGTTTTTTTATTGTTTCTAAAATATAATTTTTTGTGTTCATTGCATTTATGTCTTTTTAGTGTTATTTTAGCAAAGAAGAGCATAAAGAAGACTTTGTGATTTTTATTGCAGGAGAATCAAAAGCTATAGAATAAACATGTGCTATAATTAAAAAAAAATAAAGGGAGTGGATTGTGATTAAAAATATATTGAATGTTTCATTATTAACTGCAATATTGCTGTTAAGCGGGTGCGGGGAAGACAGTGAGGGCGTGAGTCAATTAGAGACACAGCAAATGCTAGACGAAGGAGATTTTGCCGGTGTTATAGCAAAGCTTGAAAATGGTGCAGACTCTAATTCAAATAATTTAGCTTTAGGTGCGGCTTATATGGGTAAGGCGGGTCTTGCTTTGCCCTCTTTAATTGAAATTATCGATAAAAGCGGAGATTCGTCGGATAATGCTTTTGGAACATTTATTCAGGATGTTGATACTAAAAAGAGTGCAACGGCTTTGAACGACTTGGAAAAAGCATCAGGTTATTATAAGAAAGTAATCGGAGATGTCTGTGATGAAACGCATAGCACTACTCTCAATAGTGAGAGTAAAGATATTTGTCTTTTTCTAGGACTCTCCCAAACACTCAAAGCTGCAACAACGATTACTTATATAGCGGATGATATTGCAAGTTTTGGCGAAGAAGGTGCCACAGAAGATCCTAAACTTAAAGCTTCTACCTGCGCAATGCAGTATGCAGCAGGTGGGAGCGTAGATTCAAAATGTAGTGTTGTTTCACAAGGTAATATTGCTTTTGCCAACGGTAGAACGTATGAAGAGATAGCTATGACGACAAGTGATGAAACTTTTAATTATTTAGTTATAAATCAGACAACAGCCGTAACTAACGGTTTTTGTCCGGCTAATGATTTCTCTTCAAGAGTCGTTCCGGAAAAAAATGTACCATATACTCCGCCTACCGGTTTTCATGTATGTCCGCTCGCAGAAACAAATGCAACCAAAGAACTTACTACGGCTGAGGTACTCGTACAGGCCTTAAACGAGGGAACAGACTCTATCGGTGTGACTTCCAATAAAGATATACAAGATTCCGTCGATGAATTTAAGTGCGAAGTTTTGGGCGGAAACTATTCCAATAATCAATGTACAGGTGCAGACTTAGCAGATAAAGTTACTGACGACCAAGTCATACAATATATTAACGATAAAAACTAAGAGGGTTTAATATGAAAAAAATAATATCACTAGCACTTTTAGGCGCTACAACTTCCTTGATGGCTATGTATGCCGAACATGCGTATCTTTATAAAGACCCTCGTATTATGGGAATGGGTGGAGCTAACGTTGCCGTGGGTTCTTATTCAACTTCCGTTTTTTCAAACCCTGCAGGACTGGCAAGCATCAAAAAAGAGCATGGCTTTGAAGTGGATTTACTCGGTATCGGTGTGTCAGTATCGGAAAAATCGCAAGAATTTATGGATGATATCAATAACGTAGATTCTGAAGATAGTGCTGCAATGACGGCAATTTTAAATAAATATTCCGGAAAACATTTTCATGTAGGCGTAGATAATTATACGGCATTGTCAAAAAATTCTGAAGCATTTGCTTGGAGTATCGGGATGTTGGCGGCTGCCGACGTTAATTTTATGGCACATGGAAACGGAAGCCTCACGGGCGGACTTTTAGAGACAAGTTCAAGAGGATACGGAGGTCTTGTTCTTGGCGGAGCTATCCCGTATGATACGGAGATTGGGCGCGTAGATATCGGGGTAGGTTTAAAATATATTAATCTAACTTCTTACGAAGGAACATTGGGCGTTACGGATTTGACAAATACGGATGATGATGCAACAAAAATACTTCAAGACAAATATGAGAAAACAGCTACGGGGATAGGAATGGATTTGGGTGCTACTTTGCACCCTTTTGCCGAAAATATTTGGCATCCTGCCGTTGGTATGAGCATTTTAAATATAGGTGCTATGAGTATGGACGACAACTACGGAGGACAACCGATGAGTGTTAATCTTGGTGCTAGCGTAACTCCGGAAGTTCCCTATTTTGATAAACTAGTCTTCGCCGTAGATTATGTAGATTTATTTAATGCCAACAAACTACGCATATATAATTATAATAGCGTAGGTGAGACGGTGGGATATTCAGATTATGCAGACACTGATTTTATGAAAAGATTACGCTTAGGTGCCGGTTTAGGTCTAGTCGATAGTACTTATTTTTCCTCAGCCGTCAATGTAGGTATCTACCAAAGTGCTTATACGGCAGGCTTGAATATGGAAGTGACTATATTAAAATTAAATTTCACCACTTATCAGGAGCAAATAGGATCAGGAAGTGTGGATATATCTGATAGAAGATATATGGCACAAATCGGTCTCGGCTGGTAATTTTTTTAGGCTCTGTAATTCCACATGCCAAGATATCCGTGAATATTTATATATTCTCTCGGGTGTCTTCGGATAAAACTTATAAAAATCATAATATTTACTAACTTTGACGAAATAAATGAAAATTATATTGACTTAATGCGTCAATAAGTTGTACAATGACGACGAAACTAAAAAATAAAGAGGAGTTTTATCGTTATTATGGTAATCGCATATATTCGTCCTGATAAACATTTTGATGCTGCTCATGATCAGTTACAACAAATAAATTCGTATGCAATATCAAAAGAGATTATTATAGACGATGAATTTATTGACCAAATCTCACAGAATAAACGGCTTGAAGAACGCACCCATGTTACTGAATATTTTAGAAGTAAAACGGGAGCAACTCTTTTGGTTTACGATGTCTGGGTTTTGAGTACAAATATGGAAGATCTTATTCAGATGTTTAGTTGCTTGCTCAAAAATAAGTTCAGCGTTCATTTCATTAAGCAGTCTGTAATAATATCGGAACAAAGTAGTGTTATGTTGGTGCTAGGTTTGATGGATCAGCTTCGTCAACAAATCCAAAGCGAATCCAAAAGAGTGATTGGGCGACCAATCGGAAGTAAATCAAATTCAAAATTTGATAGATATATTAATGAGATAATTGTTTATCTCAAAGAGAAAAAAAGTGTCAGTGAAATGGCACGGCTTATGAATGTAAGTAGAAGTTCACTCAAAGACTATATCGAGTCAAGAGAATTGAAGCAAGTTGCTTTTGGTTCCCTTTTGCCTCAGGCACCGGAAAACGCGGAAGAACAGGTAATAAATACTATTATCTGTCCAGATTAATTTAAATTTACATCGGGAGAAAAATTATGAGTACACAGAACAAAGGCTTAGAGATACCTACACCTTGGAGAATAAAACGGTATTATTTTTATGCAATTATTACAATAATATCGTTGGTATTACCTTGGATAACAGTGGATGGGAATCATTTTTTCCTTTTAAGTTTTGACAAACTTAAATTACACCTTGCATTTATTCAATTTGATATGCAAGAGCTTTATTTGATGCCGTTTTTACTCATGATTATGTTTTTGGGCATCTTCGGGATGACGGTTATGGGTGGTCGTGTTTTTTGTGGATGGGTTTGCCCACAGACTGTTTTTCGTGTCATTTACCGAGATCTTATCGAGACGAAAATATTAGGTCTTCGTAAAAGAATTAAAAACAAACAGCAAGAACCGGATATGAGCAAAACTGAAAACAAAGTGAAAAAAGTGATTGCTATATTATTATGGACGGTTTTAGCTTTAGTCGCCGCCGCAGACTTTTTGTGGTACTTTGTTCCACCGGAAGATTTTATTGCCTATATTGCAAATCCTATGGAACATACGACGCTTCTTACTTTTCTTTTTGGGGTGGCTGTATTTTTGATTTATGACGTAATCTTTTTAAAAGAAAACTTTTGTGTTTATGTGTGTCCTTATTCAAGAATCCAATCTGTTCTTTATGACGACCATACGGTAATGGCACTTTACAATCCTCACCGCGGTGGCGATATTTATAACGAAGATCATACAAAACAATTTACAAAACAAAAAGAGCTTCAGGCTTTTGAGCCCTCAGCCGAGTGTACGACATGCGAAAGCTGTGTAACTGTTTGTCCGACACATATCGATATCCGTAAAGGTCTTCAGTTAGAGTGCATCAACTGTCTTGAATGTGTGGATGCCTGTACTACGGTTATGGGCAAGCTTGGCAAAGAATCTCTTGTTACATGGTCAAGTGATTATGAAATTATTGATCAAAAAGGCAAAACAAGATATTTTCGCCCTAAAATAGTAGCGTATATTGTTCTTTTAGTCGGAATTTCGATTATTCTTGGAATGATGGGAAGCACCAAAGAGCATATGCTTTTAAACATTAACAAAGAAAATCGTCTTTATTCTGTACAAAAGATGCCCGACGGAACAGTTAAAGTAGACAATGCTTATGAGTTTTTACTCCAAAATACACAAAACGAGAAGTTAGAATATTTCTTTGAAGTGATTCCGCCAAAAGGGATGGAAGGTAAAATTATAATTTCAAAACCTAATGCACCTTTTATGGCAGTTCCGGGAATTAAAAAGAAAAAAATAGTAGTTCTTAGTACGAACGCAATGCTTGTAGATGATGAGAGAAAAGATACCGTTATCCCTATCACCATCAAAGCTTATGCTTTAGGGCATGAAGATAAAATAGTAGTCTTGAGACATTCAACCTTCACATTTCCAAGAGCAGATATCATTAAAGCTGCCAAATAGTGAGCATCCGGCTTCTGCCGGATATTTCACACAATAATCACAATAAATCTTGGCATGTGGAAATTCCCTCACGCTAATACTCTTTTAAAAATTAATAGGATAAACTCTAAGCTCTAAAAATTATATTGATGAGGTTTATTTTGTTGAAAAAAGTTCAAAAAATCATACTTTACCTTTTGGTTTTCTATGCTGTTTTAGGCTTTTTAGTCCTTCCTTTTGTCATAAAATCCCAAATTGTAAAAATAGTTGAAAAAGAAACTTATGCAAAACTCAGCGTTGAAAGTGTTATTTTTAACCCTTTTACTTTCAAACTCAAAATAAAAGGGGTGCAGCTCAGCACTTTGGAAAACAAACCGCTTGTATCTTTACAAGCATTTATAGTAGATGCGGAACTTTATTCACTCCTACAATCCGCTTTGCATCTCAAAACATTTGTTTTAGTGAATCCAAAAATATCCTTGGTTGTGAATGCCGATAAATCGATAAATTTTGCATCTCTTCTCAAAAAGAGTCAAGATAAAGAGGATGAAAATGGCACCGCTTTTCAAATCCCGCGAATTATTTTAGACAGAGTTGCTATTGTTAACGGAGTAGTAAATTATGAGGATTACACACATCCAAGTAAGTTTGATTTCTTTTTTTCTAAAATTGGGCTTGAACTCAAAAATGTAGATACAAACGATTTTGATTCAAGTGATGCTACCTTGCAATTGCATTCCCTTTTGAGTGATGGAAGTTTTGTGGATTTTAAAAGTGAAATTCTTGGATTCAAGCCCTTGCAAATAAGAGGAAGTTTGGACTTTCAAGCAAGCAAACTTTATACTCCATGGCGATACATCCAAGACACTCTGAATGTAGAAGTAGCCGATGGCAAGATATCCTTATACACAAATTATTATCTCAACCTTGAAGATCTTAATGCAACTACTTTTTATGATACAAATGTTTCTTTGAATAATTTGAGGATAAAGCCAAAAGGAAAACGTAAAGATATCTTCCAATTGGGAGCTTTATATCTCAAAGACGGATCCATAAAGCCGATGACGCAGGAAGTGTATCTAAAAGAGATAGGACTCGATACGCTGTATTTCAAGGCAAAAAGGGATGTAGCAGGTAATGTAGACTGGAAAAAATATCTCCAAATAAAGAACAACTCTTCTTCTAAAGAATCAAGTAATACAAAACAAAAGAAAGATTCTGCTCCATGGAATCTGGATATAGATTCTCTAGCATTGCAAAAAATAAAAGTTGATTTTGAAGATAAAGGTATAAACCCACCGGTAAATACAAGGGTGAATGAATGGAACATGTATCTACAAAATTTTACTTTGAACGGGGCAGAACCGTTTAAATATCAGATAGACACGAAGATAAATGATACATGCCGATGCAATTTTGACGGAGATATTAAACTCAGTACCTTAGACGTGCATACTTCCTTGAAATGCAATAGTTTTGATGTAACGCATTACAACTCCTATATTGAGAATACGGCACAAAAAGAATTGAGTGTCTTTGATATACGGCTTGCAAATGCTTTTGTAAATTTGGCTGCGAATGTAGATGTAAAAAAGAAAAACTCACAGATGCTTGTAAAAGTAGAAGATGCAAGCATGAAGATAGACAAACTGGCTATTAACAAAAAAAGTACGGCGGAAAAATTACTTGGGTTTGATAATTTTTTAGTACATGGAATACGTTTAGACACAGACAATAAAAATCTAAGTATAGAAAAAATGGCGCTCAACTCCTTGTCTTTGTTCGCCATAAGAGATGCAAAGGGAAATATAAATATACAAAATCTTATTGTGCCAAAACTAAACAAAAGTGACGAGGCAAAAAAAGAAGAAGCAAATAAAAAAGAAAAAGAGTATAGAATTTTACTCAAGCATTTTGCACTCAACTCCGCAAAGTTTAGCTTTGATGATAAAATATTTTCCCCTAGTGTTACAAGTATTATAGATAAAATAAATTTCAGTGCTTCGAACATTGATTCTCAAGAAAAGAGTTGGCTTCAATACAATCTATCGCTTCGCGTGAACGGAGATGGGTATACAAAGGCAAGCGGAAGTCTCAGCCACACCCCGCTGATGCAAAAGGGAACTTTGGAACTGAATAAGATATCCCTTAAAAAAATAACCCCTTATGTAGAACAAAAAGCATTTATAAAAGTGGACGACGGATATTTTACTATGAAAGGCAATACAAAATATTCCAAGTCAACAACTGTACCCGACCTAAGGATTGACGGTTCATTCAATCTTGAGGAGTTCTTTGTAAGCGACAGTAGAAATAATATACCTTTAGCCTCAGTCAGCGAAGTAGGTCTTAAATCATTTACGCTGGAGATGTTTCCCAATAGACTTTTTATTGACGAGGTAAACGTCAATTCTTTTTATGTCAACGCTATTATAGATAAAAACAAAAATATCAATTTTTCAACATTAGTAAAAAAGAGCGATAGCAATCAGACAGTTGTACAAAGTGCGGATACGAACAAGACGCAAGAGCCTTTCACGGTAAAAATTGCAAAGCTCAACGTTGCTATGGGAAGTGCAAGATTTATTGATTTGTCTTTACCTCTGAAATTTAAAACTTATATTCATGATTTAAATGGAGTCGTATATGCGCTATCAAACCTTAAAGAAGATACCAGCTATGTGGATATTACGGGAGAAATAGATCAATACGGATCTACGAAACTAAAAGGAAGTATCAACAGCGGAAATCCAAAAGCGTATACGGATTTAGATTTTAACTTTAAAAATCTCGAACTGAGTTCTTTGAGCGGCTATAGTGCCTCTTTTGCAGGGCATAAAATCAATAAAGGAAAGCTCTATCTTGATTTAGGATACAAGGTTTTAGATTCAGAACTTGTCGGGAAAAACAGTATTCTTATCAAAAATATTGAAGTTGGAGAAGAGGTTAAAACGAAGAACGGCAACTCCCTCCCTTTGAGTCTTGTGATAGGTCTTCTTGAAGACAACGAGGGAGTTATAGATATCCACATGCCGGTGGAGGGGAACGTAGATAAGCCTAATTTTAAATACGGAAAACTTATGCGGGACACCTTAAGTAATCTGATTTTAAAAGCGGCAACTTCCCCTTTTAAATTTTTAGGTTCTATGCTTGGTGAAGGTAATTCCGATGCATTGGAATATATAGAATTTGAACCCGCAAAAGGAGATATTCTTCCACCGGAGAAAGAGAAACTTGATAATATAACAAAAATTATGATGCAAAGACCGAAAATATCTTTATTTATTGCTGGAAGTTATAATGAAAATTTGGACAAAACAGCACTTCAAAAAGAAAAGCTTCTTTCTTTGGCTGTTAAAAAAAGCGGAAGCATAAATCAAGAAAATCGTGAGAGTGCAATGAATATCGATTTGCTTGAAGAGATTTACAAAGAATTAAAGAGTGACCGTAAACTTGAGGCTATTAAAAGTGAATTAAAAACGAAATATAAAGCCGATGTTTTTGAAAGGATTTATTTGAGCACATTGATTGAAGAGTGCACGAAAATACAAATTATTCCTGTGGATATACTAAGGAAGCTAGCTTCTAAAAGAGCAAGGGCAATACAAGAATATCTGATTGGGCAAAGAGGTGTTGAGAGTTCACGAGTACAACTCAAAGAGATTGGCACAGCTGAAAAAGAAGATGATAAGTTTGTAAAAACTCAACTGGCAATAGAAGTAAAATGATAAGTTTGATATAATTCACTTTTTATTATAAAGGATACATATGGCATTTTCAGCCCAAAAACGCAAAGGCACTGTAAGCGGTATATTTTTTGTTGCTATATTTGCGGCGGCGGCTACGATGGTAGCGGACATAAATTTTGTAAAATCATTAGGCATTTCCCCTTTGGTTATCGGTATTGTGATGGGTATCTTTTATGCAAATACGCTTCATAATCATATCCCGAGCGAGTGGGGAACGGGTATTACATTTTCAGGCAAAAAGATTTTACGATTTGCGATTGTTTTTTACGGTTTTCGTATAACTTTTCAGCAGATAGCCGAGGTGGGTATGAGCGGTTTTATGGTCTCCCTTATCATGTTGAGCACTACTTTTTTATTAGGGACGTATTTAGGTATCAAAATTTTTAAAATGGACAGAGACACTTCTATGCTTACGGCTTCGGGCGCCGCAGTGTGTGGGGCCGCAGCGGTTTTAGCGACTGAGCCTGTTTTAAAAGCAGAGGGTCATAAGACAGCAGTAGCAGTTTCTATGGTTGTTTTATTTGGAACGATTTCTATGTTTATGTACCCTGTTTTATACGCTTCTATCATAGAACCTGCCGTAGGATTTTTACATATGACGCCTCAAGAGTTTGGTATTTATGTCGGTGGAACCATTCATGAAGTGGCTCAAGTCGTCGCAGTTCCGGCTTCCATTATGGGCGCTCCGACTGAAATGGCGAACTCTGCCGTCATTGTAAAAATGACACGCGTTATCATGATAGCGCCTATGCTTATCGTTCTTGGCATTTACCTCTCCTACACAGCTAAAAAAACGGGTGCTGCCGGTGGCGGAGTAAGTCTTGTCATCCCATGGTTTGCCGTTTATTTTATCGGTATGGCGGGGTTTAATTCTTTAGGACTTGTGCCTCAAAATATAGTAGATATCATCAATGAAATAGATACGTTTTTGCTCACCATGGCAATGACGGCACTTGGTATGGGAACAATTTTCGCAAAGTTTAAAGGCTTGGGTCTTGCTCCGATATATACTGCCCTTGGTATGTTTGTTTGGCTTGTCGTCGGCGGATTTTTAGTAACTAAGGTTATTGTAGAAGTGTTTTAGCACTTTTTATTAATAAAAATTTTTACAATCGGGAAATTTCAAAAAAGGGGTCAAAGTTTATGTCTTATTTACCAAATACATTGAACTCTTTTTGGCTTTGGAGAGAAGTTTCTTCCAAGCTCGGTGTCTCAAATCCCTTGTATAAATATTGGAAAGAGACCCCTAATCTTAAGCTCAACAATAAGTATATTTTTGTAGAAAAAAATAAACTCCCTTCAAAATATGAATATATTGAGCCAATTCTCACCGATTTGTCGGGTCACCTTCCTATTAAGTTTGCCTCTGACAGACTCCATGTAAACGAACACATATTTTCTTATGAAAAAATGAAACTTTATAAAGAATTTGAATACAAGTTTGTTGAAGATGTCAAGTTTGTCAACATAAAAAAATTTTTTAGAGAAAACGGTATCAGTGTTCATAAAAATTCCATCATTCAACTCGGTAAAATCAAAGATCTTGACATAAGCCACAGTGCCACATTTTATAATCTCAAGAATGATTACGGCATTGTAGTATATGGGTAAATTATGAATACTTTTTTTATAGAATTTCGAGATCCGCTCTTTAGCATTATTATATTTTTTGTTTTGATATTTGTTATTACTTTTTTCTCTTATTGGTGGGGAAGATATAAGAGTAAAGAAGACTTTAAACATCTTGACCGGTTTTTAAAACAATTTCGTTCGCTCCCGAGTCAAAACGAATTAAAAGTACTTATTTCAAGTGGAGAGCTTTCTGAAAAATCATGGTTGTTGCTTGCGCAATCTTATTCAAAAAACGGTGATTATGAAAAAAGTATAGATATTTACAATGAAATTTTAAAAGTAGGCGACAAGTCTAGATATAAAGAAAATCTTTTTTTATTAGGCAAGACATATTATAAAGCCGGTTTTTTAGAGCGCTCAAAGCAGATTTTTTTGGAGATACTAAAAAATAATCCACGAACACCTCAGGCACTGCACTATTTGCTTTTGGTGTATGAAACTATGAGAGATTACGCTTCTGCCTTAGAGGTCTTAGAATCCTTAGGTGAACTAGAAAAAGATATTACAATTGAGTATGCATACTTGAAATCTCTTGCACTTTTAAATGATGCAAGTCTTGGCGTAAACACTAAAGCAGAAAAATTACTTGAGATTTATATAAAAACGCACCAATTAACCTATTTTGTTTTTGAATATCTTTTTAAGGTAAATCCAAAACTGGCATGGGAAAATTTTGACAGTTCTAAAAGTGAACTGCTTTGTGATGTTTTATGGCATGTGGATAAAAAAGATTTGGATTTTGATATAATTACGGCCAATGGCTATTTAAGGGAACTTTATACGGCTCGCGGAGATCTAAATTTGGCAACAAAAAGCTCAGTTTTTGAGTTTGACGTATTGATAAATTTAAATGATAAGTCAAGCGCTACGCTGAGTTTTGAATATATGTGCGACAATTGCAAGCAGATGTATCCTTTTGCCTTTCATCGTTGTAGCAGCTGCCATACTCTTGATACTTCTCGGGTAGAATTTAGTCTATGCAAAAATTATCATAGGGATTTTAGTGAAGAAAATAACTCTTTTCAGTGATGGAAGCGCCTTGGGAAATCCGGGTCCTGGAGGATTCGGAACCATTTTAAAATATGCGGATAAAGAGAAAATTATTACAGGTTCAGAGGTGCATACAACCAATAATAGGATGGAGCTTTTGGGTGTAATTGAGGGTCTGTTTGCTCTTAAGGAGCCTTGCGAGGTGGAAGTGATTTCAGATTCTTCCTATGTAGTCAAGGGGATTAACGAGTGGCTAAGCGCATGGATTCAGAGAGATTTCAAAAAAGTAAAAAATCCTGATTTGTGGCGGAGATATATCGAAGTATCCCAGCTTCACAAAATAAATGCCGTTTGGGTACGCGGGCATGATGGGCATGTGGAAAATGAACGTTGTGATAAACTTGCACGCGATGAAGCGCAAAAAGAAAAAGATTTATTGTAAAAATAGTAAAAGAGGAAATAATGAGTAAAGAAATAAATATCCTAGAAGATCTTTTAGGTTACACATTTAAAGATAAGAAGCTCCTTATTGAAGCGCTGACACATAAAAGCTATAAGCAGCCCTACGATAATGAGCGACTTGAATTTTTAGGAGATGCCGTTTTAGATTTGATTGTCGGCGAGTATCTGTATAGAAAATTCTCCAAATCAGACGAGGGGAAGCTTTCTAAAATTAGAGCTTCGCTTGTTAATGAAAACGGCTTTGATAAATTGGCACGCTCTCTCAATCTAGGAGACTTTATTTTTCTCTCAAATGCGGAAGAAAATAATGGAGGGAGGGAAAAAGCATCCTTGTTATCTAACGCTTTTGAGGCGGTTATGGGTGCTATCTATCTTGAAGCAGGACTTAAAACAGTCAATGATGTTGCTATTACTCTTATAGAAGCAAATCATAAAGAGATATCCTTGGACTCACTTTTTAGAGATTTCAAAACATCTCTTCAGGAGTTGACACAGGCAAGATACGGAATTACACCGGAGTATAAAGTGATTGCAAGCCGTGGACCCGACCATAAAAAAGAGTTTGAAGTGGCAGTAGTTATCGAAGATAAAGAATATTCTAGAGCCGTAGGAAAAAGCAAGAAAATAGCACAACAAGAATCTGCTAAACTGGCACTAGAACTTTTAAAAAAGGAAAATGCATGAACAGTTTCGGACAAAAACTTCAGTTTAGTACTTTTGGCGAATCGCATGGAACCGCAATAGGATGTTTATTGGATGGCTTGCCTGCAGGGCTAGAGATTGATGAAAGATATATCCAAAGTGAGCTTGACAGAAGAAAACCCGGAAAAAGTGAGTTTGAGACGGCAAGAAAAGAGGAAGATAGAGTTGAGATATTAAGCGGTGTGTTTGAGGGGAAAAGTACGGGTAGTCCCATCGCTATGATTATTTACAATACGGACCAAAAATCAAAAGATTATTCAAACATCAAAGAGATCTTTCGCCCCGGTCATGCAGATTTTACCTATTTTCATAAATATGGAATTCGGGATTATAGAGGCGGCGGACGCTCCTCTGCAAGAGAAACTGCGGCTAGAGTTGCGGCAGGTGCCGTGGCAAAACTTATGCTTGATACTTTAAATATCTCTATTCTAAGCGGTATAAGCGAAGTGGCGGGGATAAAATCTCAAAAGTTTGATTATCCACATGCCAAGAATAGTATTATTTATGCCCTAGATGCAGACAAAGAAGAGGCACAAAAAGAGGCAATACTTCAAGCCAAGAATAGTCATGACTCGGTTGGAGGAGTTTCCCGTGTATGCATCCAAGGTGTGCCGATAGGTCTTGGACAGCCCCTTTATTATAAACTTGATGCAGTTTTAGCGGATGCAATGATGGGGATTAATGCAGTCAAAGCCGTTGAGATTGGAGACGGTGTTTTAAGTGCCTCAATGCACGGCTCCCAAAATAATGATGAAATTAGAAACAACGGCTTTATAAGCAACCACGCCGGTGGAATATTAGGGGGAATTAGCAATGGCGATGCTATAATCATGAATGTATATTTCAAGCCCACGCCTTCTATATTTAAGCCTCAACGTACGATAACTACATTGAATGAGGAAGTGGAATTTTCATTAAAAGGGAGACATGACCCCTGCGTTGCCATAAGAGGAAGTGTTGTTTGTGAGGCAATGGCTGCTTTAGTAATTGCAGATATGTTGCTACTGAATATGGGTTCCACTATGAGTGGATTGAGTAAATATTATAGATAAGGGGATGGTATGTCAATAGTTCATAAAGATGATAATTCAAACGAGTGGTTTTTCCTAGCGGATCAATATATTTTAAGTGAAACTGATTCTAAAGGAATTATACTTTATGCCAATGATTTATTTTGTCAAATGGCAGGATATAGCCTCAATGAGCTTATAGGTGAAGCTCACAATATAGTACGGCATCCCGATATGCCGAGGATAGCCTTCAAAGGTTTGTGGGATGATTTGAGGGAGAAAGGATTTTGGACGGGAATCGTCAAAAATCTTAGAAGAGACGGCGGGTATTATTGGGTGCATGCCACTGCTCTGCGTAAGCTTCAAAGCAATGGTGAGGTGACATATTTATCTATAAGGACTGTTCCAAAAAGAAGTGATGTTGAAGCTTGTATTAAGCTTTATGCAAAACTTAAACAAGAAGAATAGCGTTAGTTCCACATGCCGGAGTAATCCTTGGCATGTGGAAACGGTTTATAAATTAAAATTTGAATTTTTAAATATGTTTTCTACGATATCTTGAAAGTATTTTTTTTGTGTATCATTGCCGAGTGTTACAGGCGGTTCCCCTTTATCGGAAGCTTCTCTAATTTGTATATCCAGAGGAATTGCTCCAAGAAACGGTATTTCATATTTTTTAGCAATCCGCTCTCCGCCTCCTATCCCAAAAATATCGTAACGGATTTGAGTATCGGGTGCTACAAAATAACTCATATTCTCAACCACTCCTGCCATCTTGACATGAATATCTTTAAACATCATAATTGCACGACTGACATCATCCGTTGCCACAATCTGTGGAGTGGTCACAAGTACAGCCGCACTAATCGGTAGTTCTTGCGCGATGGTAAGCTGAACATCTCCTGTTCCCGGAGGCATATCAATCACCATAAAATCCAGTTCACCCCAAGCAACATCTTCTAAAAATTGGATGAGAGCATTGACTGCTACGGAACTTCTCCAAACCAAGGGCGTATCCATAGTCGGAGTAGTAAGAGCGACACTCATGATTTTGATACCGTAGTTTTGCGCAGGGATGATTTTATTATTATCATCCCACGCTATCCTTTGGAGATCGGTATTTGTAAGGCGGGGAATATTAGGACCGTAAACATCGGCATCCAATATGCCTACTTTATACCCTTTTTGTGCAAGAGCGATAGCAATATTTACGCTTACGGTACTCTTGCCGACTCCTCCCTTGCCGCTTGTAACGGCAATAATATTTTTGGCATAAGGAGCTCTATTATTTGGGGTTGCACTATTTCCGTAGTTCATATCTTTTTTTGCAGTGTTTCTTTTTGTAATATTGAGAGCATCAAAATCGGTGCTAAAATTGTCTTCTATAATTTTTTTTACATTCAAATACGATTCGTCACTTACTGTTAAAAGTTCAATAGTTGCCGTATTGTTTACAACTTTAATCTCTCCAAGAAGTTTGAGTTCCCCTATGGTTCTCTCTACTCCCGGATACTTGAGCGATTGGAGTGCATTTTTGAGCTCATTGCTATTCATAAGGATTCCTTTGAGATTCTCTTGCCAGAAGAGACTTTGTCGCAGTCGCTTTTTGAGCCAATTTGGATAACATCTCCGTTGCGCCGGGATAATTGATTCCCAAAGAGCTATACTTGTATATTCTTCCTTGTATTAAAGTGTTGAGTAGTTCTACGCATTGGTGAATCGTGCCGTTTTCATCACTTTTATTGAGTAGCTCTTTTATAAGGAGTTCTCTTGAATTCATTCCGAGTTTGATTCCGACTTTGGCACCTATTTCAATAAATTCTTTAGCCGTGATATAAATTCCGGAAAAAAAAGTATTTAAAAAGTGATTTTCAAGTGCCGTAAACTTACTTTGGATACTTTGCCTGTTTTTCATGCCTTATTCTCTCTATTGGTCTGTGCAGCTTTTGCAACATTTTCATCACTGTCATTCGAGAGTTCTTCCAATATTTCGATAGGTGCACCTTTATTTTCAGCTAAACGCATTCTGACCATTTTATCTGCATCATTCACTAATATTTTTAGAATTTTAATCGGTGTACTTGGATTTCCGGACAGCCCGTCTCTGACAATTTTTTCATCATTAAAAAACTTTTCTAAAACAGAGGGTGGTGTTTTTGGATTCGTAGCAACTAAAGCACGAACAAGATTTACGCTATCACCGGCAAGATTTTTTAAAACATCCGAGGGTGTGTGCGGATTCTTTGCAACAGCCCACCTTGCCCCCATATCCGCTTCATTGATTGCCAAATCTCTGAGGAGCTCTACCATAGTATCGCTATATTCCAATTCTCTGTCATACACAGAGGTTCGCAGGCTCAAATTCATAGCTACTTGAGAGACAATCTCTTTATTCTCTCTAAAAGGGAAATATATTTTTTTTATAAATTCTATATTGAGAGTTTTATCATCTAAAACCTCCAATAAATATTCTTCGTTTTTTGCGTCAATGGCATTTTGTAAATCAATTTCTAACACGACTACCTACTTATTTTGATATTGTGAGAATATAGCTAAGTATTGCTTTTTGTACTCTAAAAATTGATTCTAATTGGTAAATTTAAGTGTGTTCAATATTAAAAAAAATAATATGTATTTTACCAATTTATACAATATATACGTTTGAATTATGAAGGATGAGGAGAGGAGTAAAACAATTGCCAATGTGTTTCATTTAGTAATGTAAATTCTGTGATATTATTGTGATTTAATCATTACGTAAGAGTGCAAGTCCTATAATTTGCAGTTATTCCGTTGAACTATATTTTAATTTACGTGAGTTATAGTTGTTGCTTATGGGAATTATTGTAATATAAAATAAAAAGAAGGAGCACGGATGAAAAAATTGCTTAAGACATTAGTTTTTGCTGCAACATTGACATTTACCCCTCTTATGGCCTCAGATGAATATGCAGACAAAAGCATTCTTATTTCTGCTGAAGACGCTATTAAGTTAATAGGTAAAAAAGATGTTATGTTTGTTTCGGGAGATGATGAGGATATATATAAACTAGGACATATTAAAGGTTCTGTTGAGATGTATGCGCACCATTTGCACCATTCAGATATGACAGGAGATATGCACTGTGCACCGCTTTATCGTTGTGTAGATGATGCAGAGAAGTATATTGGTTCTAAAGGTATTGACAACAATACTTTGGTAATAGCGTATGATGACTTCAAAGGTCCAAATGCGACAGGTGTGTATTCTTTTTTCACAAGTTACGGACATCAAAATGTAAAAATCCTCAATGGCGGACGTAATGCTATCATGGAAGTTGATCCTGCACAGATAAAGTTTAATGTCATTAAAGATGAACTAAAAACTGCAAGAGAAAAGGGTAAATCTGCAGAAAAAACACTCAAAGCAGATAAAAAAGCGAATAAATTGACTCCTGCTGAAAAATCGGCACTTGAGGCTACGGTAGCAGAAAGTAAAAAAGCACAAAAAGAGATTCAAGCCAAGCTCAATGCTGCGGAGAAAGACTTGCTGGTTGTAAAAGGCGAAGAAGTTGTTGTTCCAAAAGTGTTCAAAATAGATACAAACAAGTTAGATTTATCAAATATAGCTGAAAAAAATGAAGTAAAACATGCTGTGGATGATATTCTTAAAAATGGAAAAAATTCTAAGTTTGTGATTATTGATGCGCGCGGTATGGCAGAAATTATCGGTGAGAGAGTTATGGATAACGTGGCTCGCGGCGGACATATTCCCGGTTCTACATTTGTAGAATGGAATAAGGTTTCCGATATGGACAAGAAAAAATCATTTAAACCGGCTGCAGATTTAAAAGCGCTCTATGAGAGA
>DZBD01000091.1 GCA_022729795.1 Sulfuricurvum sp.
GGTAAAAAGGTTGTTTTTTTCTTCCCATTCTAGTGAGGCGAATTACTGTTGCCATGTTTGGTCCTTCTCTGCACAAGTTATATTTCAACTTGCTGTATATGTTAAATTTTTTGCATTAAATGCAAAGTTATATACTCACAATAAGAATACATAACTTTACATTTCTTGGCATGTGGAAATTCCACATGCCAAGCTTTTATCTTCTCAGAGCTCCTGCTCCACCCATTTGCCCCATCATAGACTGAAGATCTTTCATCCCTTTTGGACCTGAGAATTTTTTTGCCATCTTACCTGCATTTTTAAACTGTTTAATCATTCTGTTTATCTCTACTATAGTAAGACCGCATCCACGAGCAATTCTCTGCTTACGTGAGTTATTCAAAAGGTCGGGATTTTCTTTTTCTTTGAGCGTCATAGACGAAACCATTGCTTTAATATTTTTTAATTCGGAAGAATTTTCAAAATCAAAATCTTTAATGGCTTGAGACATATTTCCCATCCCGGGAATCATACCGATAAGGGATTTCATGCTCCCCATTTTTTTCATGCTTTCCATCTGCCCCAAAAAGTCATTAAAATTAAATTGCCCTTTTTGAATCTTTTTAGTCAGCTGTTTTGCCGTTTTTTCATCTATCATCGATGCTGTTTTTTCGGCAAGACCTTCAATATCTCCTAGGCCCATCAAACGATTAACAACTCGCTCAGGCAGGAAAATTTCCAAATCTTCCATTTTCTCACCGCTACCGATAAAACGAAGAGGAACTTGAACTTGACTAGACAACCCTAGCGCTACTCCACCTTTGGAATCGCCATCGTATTTACTAAGAATAACACCGTCAATTCCGATTTTTTCCTTAAATGTTGTCGCGGTTCGTATAGCATCTTGACCTGTCAACGAATCTGCCACATAAAAAATTTCATGAGGCTGGGCTGCTTTTTTTACATTTTTGAGTTCGTCCATCAACTCGTCATCTATTGCCAAACGTCCTGCCGTATCGATTAATACAACATCATAAATTCCGGCTCTTGCTTTTTTTAACGCCCCGGTGACAACTTCTACAGGACTTTTTGTACTTTCATCTTCATAAAGTTCTACTTCTATTTTTGCCGTTATTTGACGAAGCTGTTCTACTGCTGCAAGACGCTGTAAGTCTGCAGCTACTACTAAAACTTTTTTTTGCTTATTTTTTAAGTAATGTGCAAGTTTTCCGGTTGTAGTAGTTTTTCCCGAACCTTGAAGTCCTGTCATCAAAATAACGGTTGGAGGGTTGGATGTAAAAACAAATCCTCTACTGCCGCCAATCTCTAAAAGTTTGTGTAGATTTGATCTTAAAGCTTCAAGGAATTGGTCTTTTCCGATTCCTTTTGCTTTCGTGTCAATTTGCACGTTGTCAATTAAGTCTCTTACGACTTTATGATTCACATCCGCTTTTAAAAGATTTTTCTTTAGTTCATTGAGTGCTTTCGTGAGAGCTTTCTCATCATCATGAAAACGAATTTTTTTAATTGCACTTGTAAATGAATCCGTTAAAATATCAAACATAAAGCTCTCCTCGCATATTATTTTTTAGTGTAAAAAGTGGCGAATAATAGCAAAAATATACTTTAAGTTTTCTTTAAATTATTCAAAATTTACAAATGATTTTGGTTCGGGCGCAATAAACTCCATGCCAAGTAGTCTCACTTTATACGCATGAAGCATCACTCTTTTTGCTCGTCTGCCACCGTATTGCTCATCACCCACTATCGGATGATCTATATAACGCAAATGAGTTCTTATTTGATGCGTTCTTCCGTGATGTATGATACATTTTACTTTTGTTTTTTTAGCACTTACTATATCCGGAAACACTTCCGTTCTAGCAGGTTTTCCCTTTCCTGAAACATTGGAAAAAGCTTTGTTGTTTTTCTTTTGCGTCAATATAGGCTTATCAATATCTATCGGTTCAGATAAAATTCCCTCGATCCAAGCAATATATTCTTTATAAACTCTATCTTTTTTAAACTCTTCAATTGCTTTTTCACGGAACTCTTCATTTTTAACAAGCATCAAAACACCGCTTGTTTCACGATCTAGCCGATGAAGTAATTGTGCCCCTTTAAATTGTCTCTCAATCTCATCAGAATTCACAAAGGCAGGTTTGTCCACAACAATTAAATCATCATTTTCAAAAATCGGTTTTACTTTTTCTATTTTTTGCACTATAAATTCTGTTTTTTCATCGAGGTCGCCACGGGCTATCATCACCTTTTTATTACCGACATAAACTAAACCTCTGTCTATCATAGATTTTGCTTGCGAGTTGGAGACACCTTCTTGAAGTGCTACGAGTTTATACGCCTTATCTGTTGCCATTATTATTTCCTAATATCTTATTTATTATCGGTTCTAAATCTATTTTTTCTTCAACCGTCGAGTTGGGTAATTTTCCACATGCCAAGAGTGCCTTGTGAATTTCGTCCGGTTCCACATACTGTACATGATGTACATATTTAAAGAGCTCTTTTTGATGAAAAAAATGTTTCCCTGTAATTATCTTACATCCAAAGTGCGCCGGTTCAAGCGGATTGTGCCCGCCTACGTCATCTCTAAAAGCTCCGCCTAGTATTGCTATGTCACTTATTGCATACATGTTGTTAAGCTCACCCATCGCATCTACAAGAATCATATCTGCCTCAAAATTTTGTACTTTTGAATACCGGGAGAGTGTTAAATGATTTTTCACTCCAAATGAGTGCATCAATGCATATACCTCTTCAAATCTCTCCGGATGCCTTGGCACAACAATGAGCTTTGAGTCGCTTTGTTTCCTATATTCTATAAATGCCTTGAGAATAGGCTCTTCTTCTGCGGCATGTGTACTTCCTGCTACGATACACTCTTTTTGAGGCTTTGGGTACTCTTTGGATTTTTCTATCCTGCCGCTAAGCTTAATATTGCCAATCACTTCAATATTCTTTGCTCCAAGTGCTATAAAGCGGTTTTTATCCGCTTCACTTTGTGCATAAATTATCTCTACATATCCTAATAACTTTTGATAAAACCAAGCAAACTGTAAATATTTTTTGGCACTTTTTTCAGAGATTCTTGCATTCAAAAGTATAAGTTTTGTTCCCCTAGCAACGGCTACGGCAAAAAGTAAATACCAAAACTCTGCTTCTAAAACTATAAGAAATTTCTGTTTTTTTATCCAAAACGGCAAGAACATCTCATAAGGCAGATATCTCACGTCTGCATCATATTTTTTTGCCTCAGAATAACCTGTTTGCGTGATTGTAGTTATTTTAATCTCTTTGCTCTTTATCAGCTCTAGTATCGGCTTGAGTGCTCTGGCTTCACCAAGTGAGCAAACATGGAACCAAATTCCATCTTCGCTATTAAATCTTCTATTACGAAAGAGAAAAAAACGAGCCGGAATTGAGTTTTTATACTTTGGTTGAAAAGAAAGATATATCAAAAGCGGTAGCGCTAAAAGATATAACGCTACACTTAAAATATAATAAAGGAGGGTAAATGGCTTCAAGCCCTATTCTTCAGTAGCTTCCATATAGAGAATACGACCACAATGTGGGCATGTAGTAATCTCTTCAGCTTTAATAACGTCTGCATAGATTTTATCATTCAGAAGCATATGACAACCCATACAAGCTTGTTCCTCAACCAGCACAACAGTTGAATTTTTCGCCCAACGACGAATTTTTTGATAAAAAGCTAAACCTTTTTGATTTATAGTTCCAAGAAGTTTTTCTTTTTCTACAAACACCTCTTGTCTATCTCTATTTATTACTTCCAATTTTGCATCAACATCCGCTTTTACAGAGTCTAAATTGGATTGCAACTCTACCAAAGAAATCTTCGCAGCTTCTGCTTGACCTTTTTTGGCACCGATAATTCGCTCGAGTCTATCAATCTCTTCATTTGCAAAAGTAATTTGTTCTTTTGCTATTTCCTCTTCAAGCTGTAAAGATTTCATCTCTCTCTCAGTCTTGATTTCAGAACTTTTTTTAGAGTTGTCAGTCAATTTTTGAGAAAGTTCCGCTAAGTGCAATTCATTTTTATGCTTCTTAATCTCTTCTTCTTTAATTTCACTGCTTAAATTTTGAATATCTGACTGGATGCTCTTTGTTTTAGCAAGAGCCGCCTCATAATTATAGTTTGCTTCTTCTATTTGAGGCTCAAATGCATCAATCTCTTTGTCTATTTTTGCAAGATCAATTAATTGCTTAAGATGCTTGTTCATTAGTCTCCTTTGGGGGTTTATATGATATTTACTTATCCATTTCTAGTATATAAATTACTAAATATAAGTAAATGGATTTTCTGATGATGAAATTATAACCTCTAAACCTAAATTTTTCAAATGTATATCCAAAATTTCTGCAAAAAAGCGTTCACTTTCATAATGTCCTATGTCAATCATAGAGAGTTTTATACTTTTAGCTTGCATTGCATCATGATATTTTATATCACCCGTTAAGAAACAATCCGCATCTATGAAACGCATTAAAGAACAACCTGAACCTGTCGTTAATGCAACTCTTTTAACCGTATCGCTACACTTCACGCACTTGGCATGTGGAAGTCCAAAAGCCAAGGATACTTTTTTTGCAAATAGATCAAAATTTTCGTTTACTTCCAAATAAGCGATAAACCCTTCTTGGTGTGAAATTTCATATCCTAAAATCTCTGTTGCCACATATGCATTCAAATGTGTTTGATCAAAATTGGTGTGCATCGCAATATTCGAGATATTTTTATGAATCATTTTTTGAATAAGATTTGCAGGATATTTACTAAATTCAAGCTGTTTCAAGCCATCAAAAATCAAAGGGTGGTGCGTAATTAAAAGAGTACCGTTGTCCAGAGAATCTATCAAGTTCTCATCCACATCTATACTGAGAACCACTTTTGAAATTTCTTGCGAAAAATCTCCAATCAACAAGCCTGAATTATCCCATGATTCCTGAAGTTCAAAAGGAGAAAGCGTGTCGAGAAATTTATATATTTCTGCTAGTTTCATTTATTTCTCTTGTAAATTTTGAAGCTCTTGTTTTGCCTCATCAAAATCAGGACGTATCTCTAAAGCTTTTTGATACATCTCAATCGCTTCTTCTTTCTTTTTCATATCCGCCAAAAGATTACCGTAATTATAATACGTAATCGCATTTTGGGCATCAATATCCAAAGAAGCCTGCAAATGCATTTTTGCAGATGCATATTCACCGTTTTTTCTATAAATACTTGCAATAGCATTATGAATAAATTCATTTTCTTTATCAAATTTCAGTGCTTCTTTGTAATACTCCATAGCTTCATCATCGTTATTTTGCGCTTGGAGTATATAAGCTATTTTAAAAAGAGTATCCGGATTTTCTTTCTCTTTTGCATTTGCCTCAATAAGTAGAGCCAAGGCTTTTTCTTTATCATCATTTGCAAAGGCATCATCCGCCTTTATTAATAAGGCCTCAGGTGAAAACGGCGAAAAAGCTTCCGCACTTTTCACCCCATTTTCACTGTTATCACCGCTATTTTGTTCCGGTTCTTTGAGTGATTGGATATGTTCATAAATCTTAAATGCAAAAAAAGCAGAAGCCCCTAACATAAGTAGTTGAAAAATTGTCATAATGTTCCTTTAAATAAATTTTTATTCATCAATGCAATAAATTGAAGCGAATACGCTTCAAATGCAACAAAAATAGTTCTTCCGTTAGCAATAGTACTCTCAGAAACAGAGTTACTGAATGAAAAAAGGGATGAGATAAAAACAGTAAAAAAAGTATATATCGCATTTAAAAATCCTTTTTTGCCCGTTCAATATCACGTTTCATATCTTTTTCTTTGAGGTCTTGTCTTTTGTCATGAAGTTGTTTCCCTTTAGCAATAGCAATTTGGATTTTTACGATGTTTCTTGCATTAAAATAAAGCTGTAAGGGGACAATAGTGTAGCCGTCCCTTGTTACTGCTTTGATCATCTTTTGAATCTCCTGCTTATGCAGAAGAAGCTTTCTACTGCCTCTTTCTTCGTGCGCGTAGTAGTGGTGTGTTGTCTCAAGTCTTCCTATGTGAGCATTAAATAAAAATGCTTCACCCCCAACCATTCGGATAAAACTGTCTTTAAGGTTGACACGCTTTGCACGTATTCCCTTAACTTCACTTCCACTAAGAACCAAACCGGCTTCAAATTTCTCTTCTATAAAATAGTCATGATAAGCTTTTCTATTTTGAGCATACACCTCACCCATTACACATCCTTTTTTATTCTAAAAAAACTGCTGCCGCTACCGCTAAAATGACGATCTGCAGAATAATAATTTTTCAATTTCGGGTACTCTTGCAAGGCAGGTGCAAGAAGATCATTTGCTTCAAGTGCAGAGAAGTTTTTTAAAATATCCAAAGAAAGTGTTTTCTTTAAAATATTTACTTCAACTTCATCAATGGGATTGTAAAAATTTTTTCTATAACTTTGATACACTACAGGGGTACTTATCTGCACATCAGGAGTAAAGAGTTCTAAATCTAGTAACTCCTCTTCAAACTCTTCTACAATTTCCCCTATTCCGCTAACATTTGCACTCTTGTAGCCATATATAAAAAATGGAACATCGGCACCTACTCTAAGCCCAATTTCTGCAAGTTGATTCAAACTCAATCCAAGATTTAAAACCTCATTACACATTTTCAAATAGCAAGCGGCATCACTGCTCCCTCCCCCAAGACCTGCAAAAGCAGGAATAGATTTTTCAACAAGTACGGCATGTGTAATCATCAATCTCTCCAAAGATTTTGATGAGACACTCGACTGAAGAGCAAGATAAGCTTTATAGATGGTATTTTGTTCCGTGGCACAAGAAAAATCACCGATAATCTCAAAAGCACTCCCATTTTTAGGGACAAAAGACAAGGTGTCATAAAAATTTTTTACTTTCATGAATCTCGATACTATCTCATGGTAGTGCTCTCTTTTACCTGAAATTTTGAGAAAAATATTTACCTTTGCATACGCCTTATATGTTTTCATACTGTTTATTTTCTCTTAAGTATCTTACTAAGAAGATTAACATCGCCCAACTCAATCTCTTTTGAAGCAGCTATGTTGAGATCTTTGACATCTTCTAAAAGTTCATTTCTCACTATAGAGACCGCTGCGGGGGCTTCTATGCCTAATTTAACTACACCTTTATCGATAGATATAACTTTCACTATTATATTTTCACCGATAACGATAGACTCATCCAATTTTCGAGCTAATACTAACATACATCAATCCTGCCAAGTTCATATTTTACACTACTATCATATATATTTATAATTGAAATATTATCGCCATTGTCCAACCAATAAAAACCCTCTTCTTGTATTTCTAAATCTTCTATAGCAAGAACTCTTCCATATTTAAGATTCTCCGTATCGCCTAAGTAGTTGTTGAGTGGTATATTCAGAGACTTTTTAATATCTAAAAAAAATTCATTATTATATCGAAACTGCCCCTCACTAAGTCTTTCTAAAGCACTAAGACTCCCATCATCTACTCTGAGTCTATTTGCGATAATACGACCGAGTGAACGGATATATGTGCCCTCCGACACTGTAGCCTCAAAAGTGATAAAAGGGTGTGAATAATGGATAAGTTTTGTCTCATAAATCGTGGAGTGGATTTTATTGAGAACAACATCCTTGCCTGCTCTTGCCAAATCATATGCACGCACTCCCTCTATTTTTTTTGCACTAAATATGGGAGGTTCGTATTCTAGTTCGCCCTCAAGTGATTTGACTGCCCTCAGAACTTCTAAATCATCCAAGGCTTGAATGATTTCCACATGCCGTATCATCTCCGTGTCCAAACTCTCTGAAACTGCACCTAGCCATAAAGTAGCTCTATACGTTTTAGGTGTTTTATTCAAAAAACGAAAAAGTTTCGTATGACTTCCCAGACCGATAAGCAACACACCTTTAGCAAACGGATCCAATGTTCCCGAGAATCCTGCTTTTTTCGTTTGATACTTTCTTTTAAGCTGAGACAAAAAAAGATTCGAGCCGATTCCTGAGGGCTTATATGCTACAAAAAGTCGGTTCATAATCTCTCTATAAAAGAGGCAAGAATATCCCGTTTTGTTCCCGCAAAATTTATTTGAAGTTTAAACTCTCTACCGGATTTACTCACTCCAAGAACCCTTCCCGTACCAAAAATTTTATGACGAACTAAATCGCCTTTTTTAAATGCAGTATTTTTTTCTACTATTAATGAGCCCTCACAAAGACCTGCTTCATTAAAAAATCGGCTCTTTTGGAGGTCGCTTCTTCTGCCTTTATAAAATCTACTTTGGGCATGTGAAAGTGTCAATGTATCTTTTGCTCTCGTAAAAGATACATAGCCAAGGCGACGTTCCTCTTCTAAATCACTTCCATCACCTACAAGCGGTAAAAATCCCTCTTCGAGTCCTATAATAAAAACATGTTCAAACTCAAGCCCTTTAGAGGCGTGTATACTCATCATATAGATACTTTCACCTTCAATCTGATCTTGCTCACTCTGAAGAGTTAATTCATTTAAAAATTCATCAAGACTCGCTTCGGGAGAGTTTTTTACAAAATCTCGATATAAGCCGTAAAACTCATCCACATTAAGGATTCTTTCACTCTCATCTGGCATACCTGAATAAATATTTTTCAAAGAAAAAGTATTTTCGAGCTCGTCTATAAAGTTGTATGTTGATTGCGTTGCCGTCATTGCAACTTCTTTGATACTTTTAATAAAATATTTTAAAGTTTGAGCATTTTTCTTTTTTACGAGTAGCTCTAAATCTAATAGAGAAACATTCTGTATATATTCGTAAATAGAAGTGGAATTAGCATGTGCAGCTAATTCTATTTTATCAATACTGGCCTTACCAAGACCTCTTTTTGGTTTATTGACTATTCTTTTAAATGAAAAGTCGTCATGAAAATTTGTGACTACTCTTATATAACTGATAAGGTCTTTTATCTCTGCTCTATCGTAAAAACGAAGACCTCCTACAAGTTTATACGCGATACCTGCGCGGTTTAAGCCCTCTTCTATCGAACGGCTTAAAACGTTCACGCGATACAACACTGCTATCTCTTTGGCAGGCACTCCTGCATTTAAAAGTTTACCGATATGTTGTGCTATTTTCCTTGCCTCTTCATTTTCATCATTAGAATTTAAAATACTCACGGCATCTCCTGCTCCGCGTGTTGCAATAAGTTTTTTTCCAAGACGTGAACGGTTGTGCTCTATGAGGGCGTTTGCCACTTTGAGTATCGGTTCGCGTGAGCGATAATTATCTTCGAGTTTAAAAATACTTGCACCGATAAAATCTTGATCAAACTCCATAATATTGCGTATATGCGCTCCACGCCATCCGTAAATACTTTGGTCATCATCTCCTACTACGCATATATTTTTATGGGAAGTGCAAAGTTTTTGCAAGAGTTTGAGTTGAAGTTCATTCGTATCTTGATATTCATCAATCATGACATATTGGTATTTTTGAGACGTTATTAGTGCTAAATCCGGATTTAAATCTAAAATTTTATACGTCAATGCTATCAAATCGTCAAAATCCACTAAGTTATTTTCTGATAAATATGTTTCATATTCTTCATAAATTTTCGCAATTTGTTGGTAGTTAAAAAGTTCAGCCTGCTTGTAAGCATCATCGGGAGTCATGAGGGAATTTTTGTATCTTGATATTTCACTGGTAATGAGAGGAGTCGGTAATTCAGAATTTATCTTTTTTATAATTCTTTTTTTATCGTCTGTGTCTATAACAACAAAATTGTTTTCTCTCTTTAGTAGATGAATATTAAATTTTAAAAAAAGAAGCCCAAATTTGTGAAAAGTACATAGAAGCGGAGGATACGCGCTATTTGTAATCATATTTAAAGCTCTTTCTCTCATCTCTT
>DZBD01000092.1 GCA_022729795.1 Sulfuricurvum sp.
CACATTGCCGGTTTAGTAGCAGCCGGTGAGCACCCTAGCCCATTTCCACATGCCCATGTCGTAACAACTACAACACACAAAACACTTGCAGGTCCAAGAGGCGGTATGATTATGACAAATGATGAAGATATAGCAAAAAAAATGAACTCTGCTATTTTTCCGGCACTTCAAGGCGGACCGCTTGTTCATGTAATCGCTGCAAAAGCTGTCGGATTCAAATACAACCTCTCGCCCGCATGGAAAGAATATGCAAAACAGGTAAAAGCGAATGCAAAAGTTCTTGCAGAAGTTATGATGAAAAGAGGCTATGATGTAGTAAGCGGAGGAACCGACAATCACTTAATTCTTGTTTCTTTTGTCGGTCGTGAATTTTCAGGTAAAGATGCAGATGCAGCACTTGGCAATGCAGGAATTACAATTAACAAAAACACTGTTCCCGGTGAGACAAGAAGTCCGTTTGTAACCTCCGGTATTCGTGTAGGAAGTCCTGCTCTTACATCTCGCGGTATGAAAGAAAAAGAGTTTGAACTCATAGCAAACAAAATGGCAGATGTTTTGGATGATATTAATAACAAAGAGTTGCAAGCAACTATTAAAGAAGAGCTCAAAGCACTAGCACAAAACTTTGTAATCTATCATCAATCAACTTACTAAGGGCTCATAATGACTGCGATGGATATGAAACTGATAAAAATGATAACCGACCACTATTGGATCAAAAGAGATACGGTAGTGGATAAACTTACGTTTAAAGGTCGTACTTTTTATAATAAATTTGAAAAAGTAAATGCCACCTTGACACAGGCACTTATCAATCAACATTTAAAAGGTGACATTACTCTCGCACACTCTTTAGTCAACGTACATAACAAAGTTGAAAATATTGTTATTGACTATAATGGCAGAGACCCTGAACGGTTTTACCATAAAACGCAACTTTTACTTCGTGAAGAAGGCTATATTAACTTTACAGCCTATACAACAAAATCAGAGGGGCACCTTCATGTTTATATACATAAAGGGCATACAACTTTACAAGAGGCTATACAACTTGGTAAAATGATATCTATGAAATTGGCAACGAAACAACCTAAGCAGTGGAGGATGTTTCCAAATGATGAGATGCCTGATGAATACAACATCTTGACTCTACCGTATGAAGTTTATTCCAAAGAACGTGGAGCTTCTTGGTCGAAGCACATGTAATTTTGGATATCATTATAAATTAAAATCAGAAGAGGGTATGAACATGGAAGAAAAAAATGAATTAAATGACATCATCTTAAATAAAAACAGATCAACGGGTGGGAATAAAAAAATTATTTTAGCTATTGCCACGCTCGGTGTTATTTTAATTATTGTTGTAATGCTAATGAACAGCCTTACTTCTAGCGGTACAGATAATCTCCCTCAAGCAGTTTTACCTCCTGAGCCAAAAGCTAAAGAGTATACGCAACCTGCGGATGAACCACTTTTTGAAGAAGTAGAAGTTGTTGAAGATAAAAATCAAAGCGGCAATAACTTGGACAAAATTGCTCAGAAGTTAAAGCAAGAGAGCAAAGAGGATTTCATTGAAGTTGATGAAAATCAAGCAAAAGCCTCTGAAGAAGCAGTACAAGAAGAAACTCCTGAAAAAGTCTACCCTCCAAAAAAAGCTGAAACTACCAAAAAAGTTGAAACACCGAAAAAAATTGAGAGCCCAAGAAAAGAGGAAGCTCCAAGAAAAGTTGAAACTCCAAAATATACAAGCAGCAGTTCACAAGGGATTTATATACAAGTAGGCTCTTTGTCAAAAAGCCAACCAAACAAAGGGTTCCTAAAATCAATAACCGATAAGGGTTATTCTTATGAATTTAAAGAGACAACAGTAAAGTCTAACACGATTACAAAAATTTTAGTCGGTCCTTTTTCAAACGATAGAGAAGCAAAAGATGCTTTAAAAAATATTCGAAAAACTATTGAACCCGGTGCCTTTTTAACTAAAATATAATTTTCAATGCTCCTTTGGGAGCAAATATTCCACAAGGTTTTATTTTGATATATTCTAAACAGTTTATACTTGACCAATTAGCCCCGATAGCAGTTTATTCTAAACTCAAAACAATGTTTCAAAATGAAATCACCTATCTTTTTGAAAGCGCTGGGCAATCTGCCGGAAATTACAGTTTTATCTGCATAGGTGCGAGAGAAAGATTGCAATATATAAATGATAAAACTTTATATACCGATGCCGATGGCATGAAACATATAAAAGAAGAAAATCCATTTGTGTTTTTAAAAAACTATTATAAAAATATAGATACATCTATGTATAAAGATGCTATAAAAAAATTAAATGTTGGGTATGTAGATGGTTTTATAGGCTATATCGGTTACGATATGGTCAAAGTGTTTGAGCCGAAACTACATGCAACAATGGATCATCTTATCGATGAATTGAATACTCCCGATTTAGACCTTATTCTTCCAAAAATGATTTTGGTATATTCCCATAAAAATCATCAAATCACTCTTGTAAGTACCCTTGAAGATATGAGTGAAAAATTTGAAACTGTTGAAAATGCACTCAAAAGTAGTTACGAATATGTTCCAATGAAAAAAAATCAAGGAGATGACAAAGGAAGCTTTGCACACTCTAAAGAAAAATTTTTCAAAATGGTGGATGATTCAAAAGAGATGATACGTAGCGGGGATGTTTTTCAGATTCTAATGACCAACCGCTATACTCGAAATATTACAGTAGATCCTTTTAGTTTTTACAGAATTTTAAGAACAAAAAATCCCTCTCCTTATATGTTTTTGATGGAATATGAAGGATTTAACATTGTTGGGAGTTCTCCGGAGGTGATGGTACGACTCAGTGACGGTGAGATACTTCTTCGTCCCATAGCCGGAACAAGAAAACGGGGAAATACAAAAGAGCGTGACAAAGAACTCGAATATGAACTTCTTCATGATCCAAAAGAATTAGCAGAACACCTTATGCTTATTGATTTAGGACGTAATGATGTGGGACGTGTTGCAAAAACAGGAAGCGTCAAAGTAGAAGATATGATGCACATAGAAAGATTCTCTCATGTAATGCATATTGTGACAGACGTTGTGGCAACATTGGATGATAACAAAGATATGTTTGATCTGTTTATGGCAACATTTACGGCAGGAACAATGACGGGTGCACCTAAAATCAGAGCAATGGAACTCATAGCAGAATATGAAGGGCTGAAGCGCGGTTTTTACAGCGGAAGCATAGGCTACTTCGGTTTTGACGGTAATATGGACAGTGCAATAACTATCAGAACTGCTATGGTCAAAGAAGATAAAGTTGTCCTTCAAGCCGGAGCAGGAGTTGTTGCAGATAGCCAAAATGAGTTGGAGTATTTGGAAGTAGAAAACAAACTAGGTGCACTTATCCATTCACTCGAAGATTTAGATTAAAATAAAGATGGAACTCTTTGCCATCTTCGGTGACCCCGTTGCACATTCCCGCTCACCCCTTATGCACAACAGCGTCTTTAAAAATCTTCTCTACAAAGCTTGCTATACAAAAATTCATCTCAAAGACGGTTCTAAACTTCGAGAGACTTTTTTTAATCTTGCTTTGAGCGGTGCAAATGTCACCGTTCCGCATAAAGAGGAAGCTTACAAAGCTTGCGATGAAGTGAGAGGATTCGCAAAAACAGTCGGTGTTGTCAATACGCTCATCAATGAAGATGGGCGACTTATCGGCTACAACACCGATGCCGACGGTTTTATGTATGCAATCAAAGCTTGGCATGTGGAAAATGTTTTGATTATCGGAGCCGGAGGAACTGCAAAGGCTTTAGCTTCGAGATTTGCACAGGATAATATCAACGTTAGTGTCTTAAACAGAAGCCAAGAAAAATTACATTATTTTAAAGATATTGCTTCCACATGCCATACTTGGGAAAATTTCAAAGCATCAAAATACGATTTGGTAGTAAACACTACAAGTGCGGGACTTCAAGATGAAGAGTTTCCTTGTCCCCGTGAGATGCTTGAAACTATTTTAGACAACAGCTCTTTTGCAGCGGATGCTATTTATGGAAAACTTACCCCTTTTTTGAAGTTGGCATGTGCAAAAGGGATTTCTTACAAAGACGGAGCAAACATGCTCTTAGGACAAGGTGTTTTAGCAAATGCACTTTTTACAAAAGGTAATTTAAAAACAGAAGATATTCTACTTCAAATGCAAAAGAGTTTTGAGCTTTAATAACTCAACTCTCTTTTTTTAATCTCTCCAGTACAAACCAGTTATCATTTACTTTATCTTCTTTTGTAGCAACTGACGGTTTTTTATTACTCTGCCAAAGTGCTTCTTCAGGTTTTGGACAAGCTCGCACACACTCTCCGCAATAGATACAAAGGTAAGGATTATAGTTGTACTCCAGAGCCTTTTTATTTTTCTCATTTGCTGAAGGATTTTCTGTTTTTACAAACAAAATAGCTCCCGGAGGACAAGCTTTTTCACACTTAAGACAATAAATACAGGACTCTTCCCCGTATTCTATCAATCCCCTATACTCTTTATCTTTTGCTATGGGAGTCAAAGGATAGTCTATAGTTTGCGGTTTTTTAAAAAGGTTTGTAAAGGCTTTTATCAATGATTGTATCATCTCTTATTCCTACTTTGCCGTGCATGAGAGGCATGGGTCAAAAGATGCCAAAATAGCCGGAACATCTGCATAATCTTCCCCTACGAAGATATGGGAAAATGCAGGGATAGAGGAAAATGTAGGTGTTTTTATCCGAACTCTCTCGAGCATCGCCGTAGCGTTTCCTTTGACGTAATACATCAATTCTCCTCTTGGTGCTTCAAACCGCACAAGTGCTTCACCGTTTGGCTTTCCTTTTGGTTTTGTAAATATATCGCCCTCAGGGAGTCCGTTTACAATATTCTCACACATCTTGATGGAGTTTTGTATCTCATCCAATCTTATAAGATTTCTTGCATTGATATCTCCGGCTTTATGTGTCTGCATTACAAAACCCACTTCAGAAAAGGGAAGATAATTTATCTCGTTTCGTACATCTACATGAAGCCCTGAAGCGCGTGCTAAGGGACCTATTGCATTAAATCTATATGCATCGTCCAAACTTAAGGCTCCAATCCCTTTAAATTTTAAAGAAAGACTCCAGTTGTTTGTAAATTCTTCCCTATATCCTAGTGCTCTTTGCTTAACTTCGTAAAGGTTTTGTCTTATTTTTTGAGCTATCTCACTGCTCAAATCTCTATTAACTCCACCGATAGAGATATAATCAAACTGGATTCTGTTTCCCGTGAGAAGCTCTTGAATCTCCATCACAAGCTCTCTATCCCCCATAATCCGCATAAACATCGCCTCAAAACCTGCACTTTCGCAAGTATGAGAGAGACAGAGCATATGGGAGTGGATTCTATCAAGCTCCAAAAGAAGAATTCTGAGATATTTCGCTTTTACGCTTATCTCAGTGCCTAAAAGTTTCTCTATTGCCACAGTATAAGAAAGAGAATGGGTAATCGCGCAAAGTCCGCAAACCCTAGCAACCACGTAGCCGATTCCGTCAAACTTAAACTTCGTCGTGCAAGCTCTTTCAATTCCTCTATGCACGAATCCTACGTCCGAATCTACCGTGATAATTTTTTCGTTCTCACACTCAAACTTAAATCTCACCGGTTCTAAAAGTGCAATATGCTGTGAGCCGATAGGAATATTTATGGTTTTTTTACTCATATTCGACACCCGCTCAAAGGAGCTTGGAGAGAATCCTCATCAAGATATAAACCCTTTTCGCTTCCCTCTACAACTACCCCAAACATATCTACAAGTTCTCTTTGTGAGATAATTGCCGAGGGGATTATATCTGCAACTGAGGGGATAAGATCTGCATACTTGGCATGTGCAAAGAAGATAATAACCTCATCCATAGCCTCATATTTTGAAAATATCCATTGCACTTCAAGGATATTATCTGCAAGCGCAACCCCGTTTATTGTCAAAAAATGCCACTTATTATACTCATAAAAACTTTGAATCTCTTCTCTTACATTTTCAAGCGTCACTTCAATTTTTCTCATTATCTTCCCCTACTCTCAGTGGTGTCTCTCTTCTGCTGGTTATCCCATCCTTCGTAGTTGCTTCTTGGAACAACTTGAACGGTTTTTCCATCTCTTTTGTCTTTTGCTCCAAAATATCCAAACCTTTGACAACTCCGTCTATTATAAGCTCAGGAGAAACGGCACAGCCGGGGATGTAAACATCTACGGGGATATATCTATCGACACCGTCTTCTACATTGTACATATCCCGAAATACTCCGCCCGTACAACTACAACTCCCAACAGCCACCACCACTTTTGGCTCGGGTATTTGCGTATAAAGCTCTACAATTCTCTCTCTACTTCGAAGTGTGACCGGACCTGTAATCAAAAATATATCAGACTGCTTAGGATTTCCGGTATTTATCACTCCAAACCTCTCTAAGTCATACTTGGGTGCAAGTGCTGCAAGTATCTCTATGTCGCAACCGTTGCAGCTTCCTGCGTTATAATGGAGTATCCAAGGTGATTTTTTTCTATATTTTTCATACATACGAGAGTCCTAAAAGATTACACATGCCAAGAGTGATACCAACTCCCAAAACGATTTTTATAAGGTGGTTCATTTTTATCCTCGCTGTTGCATTATCTATTAAATTAAGTAACAAAAATACTATCAAAAACAAAGCTGTTGCAAGTAAAATATTATTACCTGCAAACAAGAATAACAAAAGATAGACAAAAATATATTCAAGCCATTTTGCCATATACAAAAACTCAAAAAATACGCCGCTAAACTCAATCTCCACGCCGCCCACTATCTCCTGATGCGCCTCGGTAGCATCAAAAGGGGACTTTTTTAATTTTATAGGTATGACTGTCAAATATGCCAAAAAGAGCAAAAATAGAGGAAATAGCGATGCCTCTTTTTCTCTTATGATAGAGATATCAAAACTTCCGTTGAGCATAAAAAAACCCACAGCCATCATAATTAAAATCGGCTCATATGCAAGCATTGCCAGTAACTCTCTGTTTGCGCCGATATGAGAATAGATAGATTTTACACTAAATCCTGCAAGGATAATAAAAATCGTCGACAAAAGATGTAAAAATATCACATAAAGCAGATTTTGCCCAAGGATTATAAATGCCACGACAATCCAAAGTGTTACAAAGTGCATAATACCCAAAATACTATGGTAAGGATTGACTATAAAAGCCTGTTTATCTATTAGTTTGTACATGTCGTAAAAAGGCTGTAAAAGTGGCGGACCTTGACGATTTTGCATCCTTGCACGAACTATTCTCTCAAATCCGTAAAGCAATCCCCCAATCAAAGGGGCAAACAATATAAGCAACATCTCTATCATAACAACACTCCCAAAACAAGTATCCACATGCCAAGAGTTGCCAAGACCGAGATGGTGAGTTGCACATTTCTTGGCATGTGGAAATAGTACATGCTCAACTGTATCTCATCTTTTTCTCCGCAGTTGTATTCTTTGACACGATCGGCTTTTTGAAACAAAAGTGTCGCAAAAAGCAAAGGAACAACGGCTATTAAAAGCAGCGGCACGACAAGCTCCAAAGAGCTTAAAAATTCCCTCTCAAAGCTGATATATACCCCGATAACAAGTAAAGCCAAAAGTAAAAAGGAGGGAATAGTGTAATATTTTGATATTTTTACGTATTGAGATTTGTTATCCGCCTCTTTTGCAAAAAGTTTTGTCATTACCTTAAAATATAAAAGTGTCAAAAATACACTTCCAAGAGCTAAAAATATAAGAGCAAAAACATACAACGGATTATTATGTATCTCCCCTGCAATAGACTCTATCGCCATAAATTTTGCTATAAAGGCTCCAAAGGGGGGAAGTGTGAGTGAGGCAAACCCGATGATGATAAAAAATACTACAAGCGGTGAGCGGTTCACTAAACCGTCGATATCATCCACATATTTCAAATGAAAACTTTTTTCCAAGATTCCCGCTTGCAAAAAAAGGAGTGCTTTTGAGATTGCATGAAAGACGATAAGAACCAAACATGCCGTGATAGCTTCAGGTGTCCCAATCGCTGCAAGAGCCATCATAAGTCCAAGAAGTGCTATGGTTGAAAGACCAAGAATCTCTTTGAAATAATCTTTGCTAAGAGCTAAAAGTGAGGCTGAGAAAAACACAAAAGTTCCTATAAGCGTAACGGTAAGAGAAACGAAACCGCTCATCGCTGGGAAAAGTTTGAGCATTAAAAAGGGTGCTATTTTTACCATAGTGGCACTATGAAGTATTGCGCTTACAGGTGTCGGAGCGACCATAGCACCCAAAAGCCAGTTCTCAAAAGGGATACTTGCACCTTTTACAAAGGCTGCAAGAACCAAAAAAACTATAGGTAAAAGATACAAAGGCTCACTGTTTGTTATCAGCACATCAAAGTAAATGGTGTCATATTGAAGGATAGAGAATATCAAAGCCATTAAAATAGCTACACCTCCTATTTGGTTCATCCAAAGTGCTTGAAGTGCATTTTTTTTCGATAGCTCATCACCGCGATACCCAATAAGAACATAAGAACAAAGAGTGGTAAGCTCAAAAAGTAAAAAGAAAATCTCAATATTGTTCGTTGAGACAATAAAATTCATCACCGCCAAAAAGAAAAACAACATTGCAATAAAGCTATTTTTCCTTACTCTTGTAAACGTTTCACTCTCAATATATTCCAAGGCAAACACAATGATAATTCCACCCACAATATTAATAACAAGATACATAACAGAAGAGATGTTATCTACCAAAATATCGCTGGAGACGACACTTGGGGATAATAACATAACAGCACCGTAAAGAAGCATTTGCACAAGAGCAAAAAGAATCACATAAGAGTGCTTAAAGAGGATACCCTGCCAAAGGAAATACAAAAGAACAACTGCGTCCAAAAAAATAAACAAATTATGAAAAACATCCGGTAAGTTCATCTCAAAAGGGACACCGTATGCAAAAATATTTCCAAGACTCAAAGCACTTAAAACCATTACAAATGCAATAACCGATAAGTTTTTGAGTCTCATAAAGTTTTAATCCTGTATCTACCGAGCTCTTTGCCCTTTGTGTCGATAATATGCACTGCACATGCCAAGCAAGGGTCAAAAGAGTGCAACACACGTAAAACTTCAAGAGGTTTAGATGTGTCCTCTATCTTGAGTCCAACCAAAGCCTCTTCATACGCCCCTCTAAGACCGTCAAAATTTTTGGGAGTCGCATTCCAAGTGGTTGGAGCTATCACTGAAAAATTCTCTATTTTTGCTTCTTTAATATTGACAAAATGCGACAAAACTCCCCGTGGAACTTCCAAAAATACTCTCCCTTTAGTATCTTGTACCAACGTATCGAAATCAAACCGCACCCAAGTGTCGGTATCGTAATATTTGATATTTTGAATAAGGCGTGAAACAAGCTTAAAAATATATTCGCAAATATAACTTGTTTCTATCGCTCTAGCACAGTTTCTCCCCACCGTAGTGGATAAATCTATAAGCTCCAAATCTGTCTCATGTAAAAATTCATCCACAAAAGATTTTATCAGTTCATTCCCTTTGGAGTAACTCACGAGCACCCTTGCAAGCGGTCCTGTTTCCATTGTTTTACCCGCATATCTTGGAGCTTTAACCCATGAATATTTATCATCGTTTTTGGCCGTTTTAAGAGTTCCGTCTTCATTTAAATCCGTATAGCATACTTCATTTTCTCTCGCATCACCGCTATACCAAGCACGGTCAATCTCTTCTGTAATTTTACTCTCATCAAACTCTTCAATATTTACGAAATCATGTCCATAAATCACACCGTTA
>DZBD01000093.1 GCA_022729795.1 Sulfuricurvum sp.
AATCAAAGAGCAAGAAACTAAAAAACTACAACACTTGAGAGTCTTACATAAAAGCCTCATGGATAAAGCTTTTAAGGGAGAGATACAATGAATGAAATGACAAATTTTGTTTTTTTTAAAATCAATGATTCAAAAGTAAATATAGATGTGTTATTTGAAGATGAAACACTTTGGCTTACGCAAAAGAAAATGGCAGAACTTTTTGAAACAACACCGCAAAATATAACGCTTCATCTAAAAAACATATATGAAGAAAATGAAGCGAATGAAGTTTCAACTTGTAAGGAATCCTTACAAGTTCAAAAAGAGGGCAATCGAGATATACAAAGAAAAATAAAACTTTATAACTTAAACGCCATTGTAGCAGTAGGTTATAGAGTAAATTCTCACAGAGCTACAGAGTTTAGAAAATGGGCTACAATGATTTTGCAGGAGTACATTGTTAAAGGCTTCGTTATGGATGATGAGAGGCTTAAACAGATAAAACATTTTGGTCAAGATTATTTTGATGAGATGCTTGAGCGAGTTCGTGAGATTCGTGTTAGCGAGAGAAGATTTTATCAAAAGATTACAGATATTTATGCACTAAGTGCTGATTATGATAAAAATGACACTCTTACAAAAGAGTTTTTTGCAACAGTACAAAATAAAATGCACTGGGCGATAAGTGGCAAAACAGCGGCTGAAATTATTTATAGCGAAGCTGATGCGACTAAAATATTTATGGGTTTAAAAAGTTGGAAAAAATCACCAGAGAAAAAAATATTAAAATCAGATGTAAGCATCGCAAAAAACTATCTTAATGAAAATCATCTTGAGCAGTTGCAAAGAATCGTATCGGCATATTTGGATTTGGCAGAAAACAGAGCATTGCGTGGGATTGTTATGAATATGAAAGATTGGATAAAGTTTTTAGATAAGTTTTTGGCACTTTCAGATTATCCAATACTTTTAGATAAAGGTAAGATTTCTGCACTTGAAGCAAAACTAAAAGCAGAAAGTGAATACGAAAAATATAGAATCACACAAGATAGAGAGTATCTCTCTGATTTTGACAAACTACTTTTAGAGGTAAAATAGATGTTCATAAGAAGTGAAGTAAAAAGTAAAATAGATAGTATTTGGAACAAATTTTGGAGTGGCGGGATTGCTAATCCTCTTAATGCCATAGAGCAGATAACAGCATTGATATTTTTAAAAATGTTAAGTGAAAAAGACACACAAAAAATCTCACAGGCTGCGTTTACGGGTGAAGCGTATGTTTCCATCTTTGAAAATGACAGCCGTGCAAAATGGGATAACTTCAAAGAGTTAGACAGTGTAAGTATGCTTGAGAGAGTTCGGGATGTGGCATTTCCTTTTATCAAAAAATACAACGAAGGAAGTGAGTTTAACAAATCGCTCAAAGATTTAGCATTTATTATCACAAAGCCCTCACTGCTGAGTGAAACAGTTGAAGCACTTGAAGAGGTGTTTAGTATTCTTGAAGAGGACGACAAGGGTTTTATGGATAGTTTAGGAGATATGTATGAGTATCTTTTAAGTGAGATAAGTTCAAGCGGTAAAAACGGACAGTTTAGAACTCCAAGACACATTATAAAGATGATTACCGAGCTTGTGAGTCCTCAAATCGGGGAGCGAATATTTGACCCAAGTGTAGGAACGGCAGGATTTTTGGTAGGTGCTTATACGCATATGCTTCAGCCATATACCGAGAAAGAAGGAAGATTAGGAGCGAACTTAACTGATAGCAACCTATGGGATAAACTCTCAAACGATACTTTTTTTGGAAATGACAGCGATATATCTATGATACGCATATCTATGATGAATATGATGCTTCACGATATAGAAAATCCACATATAAAACAAGTCGATACTCTGGGAAAAGGTTATACTGAAAAAGACAAATATCAAGTTGTTTTAGCCAATCCGCCATTTAAAGGGAGTATCGACAAAGAAGATAAAAGTGAAGATTTTGGTATAGATTCGACTAAAACGGAACTTCTTTTTGTGGATTTGATTACAAGGGTTTTAGATGTCGGCGGAAGATGCGGAGTTATCATTCCCGATGGTGTTTTGTTTGGAAGCTCCAACGCCCATAAAACACTCAGAAAGAACCTCTTAGAGAACAATGAGCTAAAAGCTGTTATATCTATGCCAAGCGGTGTATTTAAACCTTACGCAGGGGTTTCGACTGCTGTTTTAGTTTTTGTAAAAGGCGGTTCAAGCAAAAAAGTTTGGTTTTACGATATGCAAGCAGACGGATACAGCTTAGATGACAAAAGAAATAAACAAGAGTTAAACGACATACCAAACATTATAGAAAGCTATAAACAAAAAGAGAAAAGCGAATACAAATCTACAAAGAAACACTTTTTTGTGGATGTCGCTGAAATAGTGGCAAATGATTATGATTTATCAATCAATCGTTATAAAACCATTGAATATGAAGAGATAGAGTATCCGCCAACAGCTGAGATTTTAGGGGATATTGAACTCCTTTTTGTGAGTATCAGTAATGATTTGCAAGAGTTGAAGAGGTTGATGCTCCATGAGCAGTTATAAACCGCCCTATACTATTACAAGTAAAATGTTGATGTCTGTATGGGAAAATACGATTACAAAAATGAAAAAGATTTGCTATTGGCTCATAAATTTTTAATGAAAAATCTTTTAGATAATGCTGGAACCTATAGAAATAGCAATGTTGGAGTTGGTGGCAAAGATGGTGTTACGCATGTAGCGCCGCCGCAATATTTGGTACCACAACTTATGGGAGAGATATTCCAGTGGCTAGAAAGTACGGATGAACATCTTCTTATAGCAAGTTGTGTTTTTCATTATGAATTTGAATTTATACACCCTTTTAATGATGGCAATGGTCGCATAGGAAGACTTTGGCAAACAGTTATTTTGACATCATTGAAAGATTTTTTTGCCTACATGCCTATAGAAAGTATCGTTAGAAAGAATCAAGCCAAATATTATCACGCTTTAGAAGCGTCGGGAAGCGTAGGTGAAAGTACCCCTTTTATAGAGTTTATGTTAGAGATTATAATCAAATCGTTGAAAGACTACATAAAAGAAAGTAAAAAAAGTGACCAAAAAAGTGACCAAAAAAGTGACCAAAAAGTATTGGCTTTAATTGCTAAAAACAGAGATGTAACAATTAGAGATATTTGCATTCAATTAAAGATGAGTGAATCCGGAATCAAAAAAATTCTTAAAAAGCTTAAAGATGAAAATAGACTTCAAAGAGTAGGCAGCTTAAAAGCAGGTCACTGGGAAATAGTAGATGAAATTTAACGAAAAACTAGCTCTCAACGCTTACGTCTTGGCATGTGGAAAGTTCCAAAGGGGATGAACTTACTTAAAAAATTATGCCATATTAAGCCAATTTTACTATAATCAAAAAATTATTTACGATACGAAACTTTTACTTGCAGGTACTACTATGAGCATCAAACCATCTTTCACCCACTTACACCTTCATACCGAATACTCCCTTCTAGACGGGGCTAACAAAATATCAAACCTTGTGAGTCGTGTCAAAGAGCTTGGGATGACTTCTATTGCTATGACGGATCACGGCAATATGTTTGGAGCGATTGATTTTTATCAGCAGATGACTGTGGCGGGAATCAAGCCTATAATCGGGATGGAAGGATATATTCATAACGGCGATACGCTGGATGACAAAACTACCAAACAAAGATTTCACATTTGTTTGTATGCTAAAGACCAAAAAGGGTATGAGAACCTGATGTATCTCTCTTCAAAAGCTTTTATTGACGGCTTTTACTATTTTCCCCGTATTAATAAAAATGAGCTGCGTGAACATTCTGAGGGACTTATCTGTACCTCTGCCTGTCTTCAGGGTGAAGTAAACTGGCACCTTAATCTCTCCAATGACAGAAATGTAAAAAACGGTGCTTTAGGATATGAGGGCGCAAAAGCCGTGGCACTTGAATATAAAAAGATGTTTGGAGATGATTTTTATTTGGAGCTTATGCGTCACGGCATAGGCGACCAGCTTTTTATAGATGAACAAATTCTTCGAATAGCACGTGAAACCGGGATAAAAGTAGTAGCTACAAACGATACCCATTACACCTATCCCGGCGATGCGCAATACCATGAGGCTTTTATGTGTATTGGGATGAATAAACTCTATGATGACCCTAGCCGTATGCGCCACTCCGTACATGAGTTCTATCTCAAAAGCCCTGAACAAATGGCAAGACTTTTTGCCGATATTCCCGAAGCTCTGGAGCATACACAGGAGATTGTGGATAAGTGTAACCTGAAGCTCAAGCTCGGAGACCCAACCCCTCCAAACTTTAAGTTTACCCCCGAATATGCAAAAAAAGAGGGGCTCGATATCCATAACGAAGATGATGCACCTCTGCCGCCTGAAGCGGGTAAAGATGAAAAACGTGCATGGAAAAGTGCAATTGATAAAAACGATGCAGAGTATTTTATCTATCGCTGCCGCATCGGACTTGAGAATAGACTTATTCATGTTCCACATGCCAAGCATGAGGAGTATAAAGCCAGACTTGAATTTGAGATGAAGATTATCAACGATATGAAATTTCCGGGATATATGCTTATAGTTTGGGATTTTGTCAAAGTTGCCAAAGAGATGGGGATTGCAGTGGGACCGGGACGCGGTTCTGCGGCGGGAAGTCTTGTGGCTTATTCGCTGGATATTACCGACATCGACCCTATGAAATATGATTTGCTTTTTGAGAGATTTCTTAACCCTGAGCGTGTAAGTATGCCCGATATAGATATGGACTTTATGCAGGCGCGCCGTGGAGAGATTATTGATTATGTTGTAGAAAAGTACGGTCGTAATCAGGTCGCACAGATTATCACTTTCGGTTCACTTTTGGCAAAAGGGGTTATCCGTGATGTGGCGCGTGTACTTGATATGCCGTTAAGTCAAGCAGATAAAATGGCAAAACTTGTCCCCGATGAGTTGGGCATCACTCTCAACGGTAAGAGTAAAAACGGGGATTTTATTGAGGGTGCTTTTCAAAAAGAACCTAAACTCCGTGAGCTCATCGAAGGGGATGCAAATGCTTCAAGAGTATGGGAATTTGCCAAAAAGCTTGAAGGACTCAAGCGTAATTCAGGGATGCATGCCGCAGGTGTAGTTATCTCCAATGAAGAACTTTGGTACAAAACACCTATCTACAAGCCATCGGGTGAAACTACCTTCGTAACACAGTATTCGCTTAATTTCCTCGAAGATGTGGACTTGATTAAATTCGACTTCTTGGGACTCAAAACTCTGGATGTTATCGACAATGCTATCAAACTTATCAAAAGAAGATACGATAAAGAGATAAACTGGCATAAGATAGACGAGAACGATAAAAAAGTATATGAGGTTATCAGAACGGGTGAGACGGTCGGAATGTTCCAAATAGAGAGTTCGGGGATGCAAGATTTGAACAAACGTCTCAAACCCGATAATTTTGAGGATTTAATCGCAGTCTTGGCGCTTTATAGACCGGGACCGATGGAGTCGGGGATGCTTGATGACTTTATCGAGCGAAAGCACGGTCGTCAGGCGATTACTTATACTTTTGACACTATGGAGCCGATTCTTGGAAACACTTACGGGGTGATTGTATACCAAGAGCAGGTTATGCAAATCGTTCAGACTATAGGCGGTTTTTCTCTTGGCTATTCTGACATTATTCGCCGTGCGATGGGGAAGAAAAAAGATATGAGCGTGTACAACGACGAGTTTGCAAGCGGTGCGAAAAAACAGGGATATGATTATGACAAAGCATCCAAACTCTTTGATTTGATTGAAAAATTTGCCGGATACGGTTTCAACAAATCCCACTCTGCAGCATATGCGATGGTTACCTTTCAGACTGCATGGCTCAAAACCTACTATCCAAACGAGTTTATGGCGGCGCTTTTAACCTCAGACAAAGATAACATGGATAAAGTTGTCCGTTATATCGATGAGGTTCGAAGAATGGAGATTGAGCTTTCACCTCCCGATGTTTGCGATTCCTATTTAGAGTTTTCGGCTATCACGAAAAACAATAAAGATATTATCCTTTTTGGATTGGGTGCTATTAAAGGCGTGGGGGAATCTGCCGTACTTTCTATTATCAATACAAGGGAAAAAGAGGGTGATTTTACCTCCATACAGGATTTTGTAAACCGCATAGACCCTTCAAAAGTAAACAAACGATTTATAGAATCCACTGTAAAATCAGGCGGATTTGACAGGTTTGGATATTCGAGAAAAGCATTGCTTGACCAGATTGAGCTTATCGTGGAGACGGCCAAAAAAGCAAGTGATGCAAAGAAAAATGCAGCAGGAAGCCTTTTTGGGGATGATGCAGAGATCACTACGGTACCTTTGAATCTTACAAATTCGGACGAATATACACTCAAAGAGATTTTAGAATTTGAAAAAGAAACGTTGGGCTTTTACGTCTCCGGTCACCCCTTAGATGAGTATAGACCAATTTTGGATGATTTGAAATATAGTTTGTCTTCGGAGATAGAAAATATCAGCGACGGTTCAACTGCAATTTTTATCGGAAAAGTAGAAGAGATTCAGAAAAAAACTTCCAAAAAAGGGAATCAGTTTGGAATTGTAAGTCTTATGGATTTTCACGGCAATATTGAGATTATGCTTTTTGCAGACAAACTCGACGAACTCGCAACGATGGATCTTAACGAACCTATCGCTTTTAAAGTAAAAATAGCTCATACGGAGATGTTTACCCGTATAAGCGTTATTAAAATTATGACGCTCAAAGAGGCAAAAAAAGAGACGAAGAAAACAAAAACACAAGTAAGAGAAACACCTCAAGAACCTCTTAATCTGGCACTACGACTCGATACGGATATGAAAGTGCTGGAAGATTTATACACTCTCATCAGACAAAACCCCGGTCACAGAGAACTGAAAATCACTATCATCTCAAAGCTTCACAACGTAGTGATTGACTCGGCTATAAGAGTCGATAGCAAAATTATCATGGCATTGCAAGATAATGGGCATGTGGATATTATTTCTTAGGTTTAATATTTAAAAATGAGTAAGGGGAAAAAGTGTTAGAATTATTCAAAAAAGAGAAAAGTTTTTTGACAAGAGCTAAAGAGAAGAGTTCTTTAAAGTATGTGATTAGATTTGATGATATCGGAGCTTATCTGGAAGTTTGTGATGGTAAGCTCAATCTGATTAAAGATATTGATTTTCGTGTCTACAACGGACTCGATAGAGAGATACTGCAGTATTTGGAGCAGACTAGCGAAGAGGATTTTTTTAATGTAAATTGGGAGAGCGAAGCAGAGTACACGTATCTCGCTAAGCATACGAGACTATTGGAGCTTTTGCGGGAATATGGCAAAGTTTATAGTTCGGATGGCAGTGAAATAAATTTTGAGCTTGGTCTTTTTGGTGTTGAGCTGGTTCTAACTAAAAAGGGCGAAGAGCTTCTTAGTTTTTCAAAAATAAATTCTCAAGATAAATTTAAATTTCTAAGCTCAAGTTATGTCTTAGTTGAAAACAAGATACTTCAAATAAACAGTATCGGTGAAAATTTTAACAGACTTAAAAGTTTTGATACGCTTATTAAAGAGGAGAAATTAGAAGAGTTTCTTACAATCTTATTTACTCATTTTGAGAACATAGATATAAAATATGAAGAGTATGAGCTTACATTTAAAGATGAGAAAAAGCTCATAAAACCAGCTGTTATTCTTGAAAAAATCACAAGCGATAATGAACTTGTTTTGAGAACCTCTGCAACAGTGGGCAAACTAAGCCCTGAGTTTTTTAATGATTTTAATGTCTCAAAAATTGTACTTATTAACGAGCTTGAGAAAAATATAACTATCTATGAATGTGATTTTAGTGATGTTTTTGAGATTTACGGGACAATTTTCTCAAAACTCAATGCACTCAAAAGAGCTATGAAAGGGACAAACTTTAGCGAAGAGGATGGGCTTTTTGTCATAGAAGAGGATTTAAGCCGTGAGTTCATATTAAATAATCTACAATCCCTTTTAGAAAAAGCTGAACTTTTTGGAAGCGAAAAATTAAAAGCCTACAAATACAACACGACAAAACCAACACTCAATGTTGCATTTAAAGAGAAGATAGATTTTCTCGATGGTGGCGATGTAACTGTAAGTATCGGCGATGAGATATTTAATGTTTTTGACATGATTAACCTCTACAAAAAACATGCCTATATTCCTCTTAGTAACGGTGAAAAATCTATCATCGACAAATCTTATATCTCAAAATTGGAGCGTATCTTTAAAAAAGAGGGCAAAAAAATCAAAATCTCATTTTTTGATTTGCCGGAGATAGAAGATTTAATCCACCAAAAAGAGCAAAAGATATTTAAAAGTTCTAGAGTTTTTTATGAAGGGTTTAACTCCTTAAAATCATCAAAATCAAAGATGCCCAAGCTAGCGGATGTGGTTATGCGTGATTATCAAAAAGAGGGTGTACGATGGTTGAAATATCTTTACGATAATAATTTTGGAGGATGTTTAGCCGATGATATGGGTCTTGGAAAAACACTTCAAGCCATCTCTCTTTTGTCTTTTATTTACCCTAAAACAAAAATGCCGTCCCTTATCGTGATGCCAAAATCTCTTGTGAGCAACTGGCAAAAAGAGTTGGAAAAGTTTAACCCCTCTCTCTCTTTTTATCTCTACTATGCGACAAATAGAGATATAAATGAGTTTAAAAATCATAATGTCATATTGACTACTTACGCGCTTGTGAGAAATGACATAGAGTTCTTTAGAGAGATAGAATTTGACACGATTATTTTAGATGAGTCTCAAAATATAAAAAATATAGAGTCTCAAATATCAAAATCGGTAATGCTTTTAAATGCCAAACACAAATTCGCACTCAGCGGAACTCCGATTGAAAACTCTCTCTTTGAGTTGTACTCCCTTTTTAGATTTATAAACGCAGGGCTATTTTCTACTGTAAATGATTTTAAAAGAGATTATGCAGTTCCTATTCAGGGTGATGCAAATGAAGATGTAGCAAAAATACTCAAAGCAAAAATATCACCATTTTTACTACGAAGATTGAAAAAAGATGTACTCAAAGATTTGCCATCTAAACAAGAGCAAGTTATTTATGTAGAGATGGATGATGAACATAAGAAGTTTTACAACCAAAAAAGAGACTATTATAAACAACTTTTAGAGCAGCAGATTGCCATGAACGGGATGGAGAAATCGAAGTTCATAATCTTGCAAGCCTTTAATGATTTAAGACAAATTGCGTCTGCGCCAGAACTCAAAAGTGAAAATACAATCGCTTCATCAAAGATAGAAAATCTTTTTGAGATGCTTGAAGATATTGTTCTCAACAACCATAAAGTTCTCATTTTTGCGAACTTTTTGGGTTCGCTTGACCTTATCAGTGAAAAAGCAGATGCGCTCGGATATGAGCATCTTCTTATGACTGGCAGTACAAAAAACCGCCAAGAGCTGGTAGATAAATTTCAAAATGACAAAAAGATAAAACTCTTTTTGATGACACTCAAAGTTGGCGGAGTAGGGCTAAATCTTACAGAAGCAGATTATGTATTTATCTTCGACCCTTGGTGGAATAAATCTGCTGAAAATCAAGCAGTAGACAGAAGTCATAGAATGGGACAGAAAAACACTGTTTTTTCATATAAAATGATAACAAAAGGCACCATTGAAGAGAAGATTTTAGAACTTCAATCTCGTAAGCAAGATATGACGGACATGATTATAAGTGGTGATGAGGGTGGGCTCAAAGAGCTTAGTAGTGCAGATTTAGATTATATTTTAGGGTGA
>DZBD01000094.1 GCA_022729795.1 Sulfuricurvum sp.
TGTCGACAAAAGCAATCCGGTATTAATACAAAAAATGGTAGCCTATTCATTTGCCGTTGTGTTTCCTATTAAGCTGATAACCACCATTATTCCAAGTCTGTTTTTCCTGCAAATTCTCAATATTTATACTGTATATATTGTTTGGGAAGGATGCCGTATTATTTTTGATATGGACGAAGACGAACGAGGCAAAATTATGCTTATTGTAGGCTTGTCCATAATGTTTCTACCTGCCATTATCAGTAAAATTATACTGCTGATGGTTCATGGGTTTTAGGTCTTTACAGTATTACCCATATTCAACCTCATGGCTAACTAATGTGGCTTATAAAAAGCGAAACCTCGGATGGTGCGGTTGTGATTTGCTTTCAAAAATTGTATCTTTGACATTGATAAACAACACGATATATGTAATTCAATGAAATTCAAAGGCTTATCGCTATGTTTAGGTTTTAAAAATAAGCTGTTTATCAAAACTAAATCCCGCTCGAAAGGCGGGATTTTTGTTTCTGTACCGGTGGTCGGAGTGCAATTTGGAATAGTAATCCGACTTTGGGTTAAAAAAGTTCCAATTGTTGTCCTGCCGTGTTTTTTGCTTTTTCTTTTTTGCCATGATAGAGTTCCATTTGCCCAAATTGCTTGTCGGTAACGCATAAAATACCTACTTGGCCGAGTTCGGGCAACATGTTTTTTACACGTTTTATATGTACCTCGGCATTTTCCCTGCTCGGGCAATGCCGTAAATAAATTGAAAACTGAAACATGGTAAAACCGTCATCGATCAATTTCTTGCGGAAATCGGTGTATGCCTTCTTCTCCTTTTTAGTTTCGGTTGGCAAATCGAAAAATACCAATACCCACATAATTCGATATTCGCTAAAACGCTCCAAAATAATGTAAAAAATGTAGAAAATGTAAAAAATGTAGAAACGTAGAAATGTAGAAATGAAAAATGTAGAAATGAAAAATGGAATTCATAGTTCTCCATTTTTCATTCTAAAATAATTTTGGTGAGTAATACTATTATTTCATTACAGTCGGCTAATAATGAATCGAACATGTTTTTTGTTGATGTAATCACAATCAAATAATAGTTTTTACCAATATTGAGTTTCTTTTGCTTCTTTCACCGGAATAGATATTTTTGCAATTATTTTTTTTACTTTGTCCAGAATTTGCCTTCTCTATATTTGCTCAAATAGAATTTGCTGAACGTAAAATTTGTTTCGAAAGAACAAATTCTTTTTGTTAGGTCGCTAAATATTTGTATGATTTTTTCACATCTGACGGCAAAATTATATGATTTATCTTTCAATACATTTCCCCCATATTTCTCCATTCTCCATTTTTCATTTCTCCATTTCCACAAAGTTCGGATAAGCAATTTTACGATTTTCTCCCATGTAACATTTAGCAAGTGAGGCAGTTGTAAAACTAACAGCAATCATAAGTGGGCTTCGCTGCTCGTTTATCTCTACATCCAACACCGGAATAGTAAGCAGTTGTGCTTTGAGTTCTTTGGTTAAATCTGTATAGTCAACCCCGCTATCAGTTATTTCCACCACCAATTTATCTACAAACGGACGGTAGGGTTCCATAATATCGTCGGCAAGGCAATAGGCATTGTAACGGTTGTGATGATGTATGCCAAATGTTGGTAAAAGTCCGCTTCCCACCAATGCCCGAGCCACTACTGCCCGAAGTATGGCATATCCATAATTCAATAAGTTGTTGGGTGGTACGCCTTCTCTGCCTCTTGTAAAATTGGGAATTTGTGGAAACATATTTTTCCAATAGTAGGCAGCCGCACGTGCTTCTAAGTTATCACTGTCGCCACTTTTTACATCGCCTGCCCATACCAGCATGTTTTTTACAACGGCGCCACGCATGGTTTTCAGTACATGTGCCTGATTCTCAATTTTACACTGTATTGTTTGTTGCCATAGCTGCTTGCGGAGTGGGAGCGAGGCTTCAATCTGAGCATTAAATCGTTCGCTTTGCAGCGTATTGCCGCTTAGTGGCAATAGTAATCCTATAGGCATTCGGCTGCTATCGCAGGTTATTACGGCTACATTATTGGCAAGTAAAGCTTCCAGCAATCCGTGTGTAATGGTTATTTGCTTGTGGTCAAGCACTATCACGCCAATATCCTCGATAGGTATGGTTGCCTGGGCTTCGCGTTTAAAGCTTTCGGGCAAATCGTCGTTTTTTACCACTTCTGGTAAATGAACTACCAACTGCGCATTGCGCATATTCAGATAAGTCGGATTTCCGAAATAAAGCGTGCGTTTAATCATAGTAATAAAGTTAAATTCTACATTTTCAGTTCTATATTCTCAATAAGTTGTTTGTAACCAGCGCATTAAAAATACGTCGTAAATCCGATAATAACTTAGGTCTTTTTCTATATGTACTAATAACATTTCTTTGACAACAAGCGAATCAACTGCTTTTTTAACGGTGGATGCACCTCCTAATTTGTGTTTTTGTATAAAATTTTTCGATTGTGGTTGAAAAACTTTTTTTTCTTTAGCAATTGCAATAAGCAGTTGCCATTGATAGTCGGTCAGTAAATTTCGGTATTGTAGAAATGTTGATTTTTCGGCTTCCAATATCTGGCTGCAAATCAATTTTGTTTCAATCAGGTCGGGGTTGCGTAAGTTGCTTGCGTATAGTTTATTACATACAAATTGGGTATAATAGGTGTGATTGCATGTCCATTCTAAAATAAAGTCAATTGTTTCGGTGTCGATAGTTCGCTTGTTTTCCACAAAATGTCGCCTTATAAATTCTGAATATAAATCGGCAGGAATTTCAGAAAGCACCAGGCTTTGGGTACTTGAAAAAAACGGACGTTTTGCACTATTGAAAATCTCAATCATTAAATGTTGGTTGCTTCCACTGAAAATAAATTGAACATTATGCAGCGTTTGTATAATGGTTCGCAAAATTGCTTCGGTGTTTTTTTCGGGATACATTGCCACTTGCTGAAACTCGTCGAAGGCTAGCAATATCGGTGCTTTTTGTTCTTCCAAAAAATGCAGAATAGCTCCGAGTGTGCGTTCGTAATCGCGTGCCTGAGTAAATTCAAAACGTACTTCAGGTTGCCCTGTTAATGCATCGTAACTCAACACAGGATGTAAACTCTTGAAAAACTGCATAAAGCGCTTTCCGATACTTTGTTTTTCAGGAAATTTTTTGATAGCGCTAACTGCCAATAATTCGGTAAGTTCTTTGATATTTTGAGTTGAATAAATGTCAATATAGATGCAAATCCACTCTTTTTGTTTGTTTAATTCTTCGAAAAGTCGATAAATAAGTGCCGATTTTCCGTATTTTCTGGCAGAAATAAGGGTAGTGTTTATGCCATTGTTTGCATTCGAAGACAACCGTTTCAATTCAGATTTTCGGTCACAGAAGTAATTTTCCGATTTGTAACTTACTGTATAAAAGGGATTAAATGCTCTATTCATATTTGTAGAATTGTAGTTTTAATGTGCAAATATACAATATTTCTTTCGAATTGTATCACACCTTTGGTATCACACTAAAGGTGTCATACTAAAAGTGTTATGTTTTCGTGCAAATAACCTAACCAATAAAATTTAAACTACCCGCTATAATAGTTGTAAAATGCTTCTTCCATATCAGCATAAATATAAGTGAATTTGCAGGCACATTCGGGTAATGTTAGCATTACATCGGCCAATACTTCGGGCGAAGGCTGTAAATCTCTGAAATCGGCAATTGCCCGCTTGGCAACCGAAAACTTTAATCCGGAACGTTCAGGACGGGCTACATCAAATTCTTTAATAATCAATTTTTTGTACTTCTCTGCCAACTCCTTTTCGTTACGTGGATTCAGATAAAAATCGTAAAACTCTTTTACTGCTTTGTTTTTATCGTACAAATCCAAAATTTGCTCTACCAATTGCTCTTTTGTCAGATTGTTAAGCTCTTTTTTTAGTTTTGCTTTTCGACATGGTATTTATTTGTTTTGTCTGCTAACAGAGGATGTCTCTTGAAGAGACGCCCTCTGGTTGTAATAGATTCGGCTTAAATGCCATATTGATGTTTTTTCGAGTTATAAACAATATTTATTTTGAATTTTATCACACCTTTGGTGACACACCAAAAGTATGACAAAAAGCATCCATGCAAACTGTTTGTTAATACTCACTTGTTGAAATAATTAGTTTTTAAATTGAGATATTACCAAGACGGTCGACTTTGAGTTTAATGCAAATCTTTTTGATTTGAGTTTCTCCATCAATCATATTTTGATTTTTAGTTTGTTGGCTGCCAAATCCAAACTCATCTTTAATTAATTCTTTTTCAGATACCTGAATAGAATGTTTTTCGTTGATTTGATTGTAAATTTCTTTTTTCTTTTTGTCATCATGAAATTTCCAAATAGGTTGTGCAACTGAATAAGGAAGAAAGTTTGCATTACCATCTATATATTTGTAGATTCTATTTATTTGATCTTTACTTAAATTGTTAAAATCTACCAAAGAGGGATTTACAATTTCATCTTCATTTGGGATAAAAACTAAATCTAAAGGAGATATGGTGAATTTCAAATTGTACTCATTTTTTTTATCGTCGTAGAATTTTTCTGGTAGTGGATTTTTTCTATTATCATTATCTTGTTTCAGTTTTTCCACTAAATCAATTAATCCAATATCTTGAAATTTTCGTTCGGTTTTTTTATCTCCAATTTTATCAATGTAATGTCTCTCATAAAACCCTAAATACAAATTTGAACCGGCATCATTAACTATATATTGTTTTGATTTAACTGATTGAGGTTCATCGCTTACTTGTCTTTGTTTTCCATATCCAGTTGAACACCTTACTTTTATAATCGGTGTATGATTCTTTCCTTCATTAAGCTTTTTGAGGTTTTCAGGTTGATTCATTATATCAATCTCGTCAATAGTAAAAGCAATTTCTGGATGTTCGTCAATAGCTTCTTTAAATTCACTTCTAAAATCTCGTTCTGTTATCTTTGCTATAAATACATTAAGTGTTTTGTATTCTACTTTGTTGTATTTATAACCATTCAATCTCAAGTGTGCCACAAAATCATTCACTGTTTCAAATTTTGAGTCTTTATTATTTATTATTGCTTCTATCTCCGGTTTTTCTAAAAGATAATCGTAATATATCAAAGCATCTTCAAATGGGAGTTTGACTGTGTCAAACTGTTTTAGATGATTGAGTAATAATTTTTGGATACCAGTATCCGTAATTTTCAAGATTTTTTCTTTGTTAAATTCTCCAGATAAAAACTCTCTTGAAGCAACTTTATAGACCTTTAACTCAATCATTATGTTTTTAAACGTGCTTTTTACTTGCTTTTCAAATTCATCAAAACCGTTGCTTGTGTTTTTTATTGCAATGACTTTTTCTCGTAATTTATTATCAATGATTCTTTCATTAGAGTTATATATTTCTCTTAATGTTTTATGCAACTGTTTGTTTTCTGTTTCTCCTAAATATACTTTTCCATAATATGTGTTTTTTCCTAAGCTTCTTCTTATTGCCCAATTGTATTTATTGCCGACTTCCTTATCCTTTTGTTTTTCGAGTTTATTTTTATTTGATGTGCTGTTATATAAATTGACTGTTTTATTGACAACTCTTAAGTTTTGCTTGAATGTAATAATGGTATGTTGAATTGCAGATAAAACCATTTCTTTATAATTCTCATTAAACTCTAAATCTTTATAAAAATATGATTTTTTTAGCACTGTTTCGATACCAAACTTATCTACTCCTGATTTTCTTACTTGACCAGGATACATAAAAAACCAATCTTTATCGTTAGGGTTTTCTTTATTTGGCTTTGAAAACATTATTTTCCGTTTCAATGTTTCTCGGTATTTTTCAATTTGCTTTTGTTTGCCATAATTGTCTGAAGTTGCATTCGCATTGATGTTGTTTATATAGTTAACATGCTCTTCTGTGCAAAGTGCAACTACCAAAGCATCTAAAGCATGATGTCGATGATCTATTCGTTTAATGTTATACGAAGGATCTTTTTCTCTGATTGTATTATCAATATTGCAATCAAAATATTTTTCACCTGACTTTGAAATTTGTTCTTGCCCGAACAAATTGGACTTCGTAAGTTCATTCATTCTTACGAAACGGGGAGAAACGAGTTCTCTCCAAACTTCATCCAACTTCCATGTTCTTTTCAATTTACTTGTTATTTCTCCAGTAACAGGTAGCAAATTTTTAGAACGAAACTCAATTTCGCCCAGCTCTCTAACTATGTGGCTTAATAATTCCATAGCTTTTCGAGCTATATGTTGTGAGTTGTTTAATTGACTATTTGTGAAATTGGATGGTATTTCTTTAGATAAAAGAATTTGTCTTTTATTTCCTGAAAATTGAGATTTTACAATGGCTACATAGGTGTCATCATTAACAATATCAACTTCAGATTTGTGGGACAAACAATATATACTTCTCTGTTTTGGTGAATTTATAAATTCTCTTCCTGTTTGACTGCTTTTCAATTTATTAACCTCAAATTCACAAACCACTTTGTTACTCAATGAATCATTTGTAACAGAGGCTTGCGGAAATACATGATCGACATTATATTTTTTTCCATCGAACAAGTCTGATATTTTTATCATTCTGTTAGTGTAAGGTGATTTATATCCTTGTTCTATCCATAATTTGTATTTTTCAAAATCTTCTTTTGAAATGAATGGTTTTTTTAGAATATCTTCAATTTCTTTTTTTGTATACGGTTTATCATTAAAAAAGGTTTTGTCTAAATTTTTAGTATGGGAAGCACCGTCTTCCACGATTTTTAAGCGTTCAAAATGATCTGAATTTTGAGATATTGCATTATAAGGCGATTTACTCAAAAAATCTTCCAATGTTTGTCTAAGTCTTTTATTTTGAGCTTTATTATCACTTTGATTACTTGATATACTTTGTTTTTCTTTTGCTGACTTTTTCAGTTCTCGTCCTACTTCTAAATGAATCTCTGAATAGTATTTTTCTTTTCCTTCTCCATAATAATCCCAAATATCTGCAACAATTTGCATCATTTCTAAAATGACTTTTTCGGCTACGGGATTATTTAGCGAATGTTGCTTAAGCTCTTGATGTAGCTCATCTCTGATTTCCTTTGGAGAAGTCCAGTATTTAGCTTCAGCTAATTCCGAATGCCTACCATAAACCAAATATGACGCTTGAGTCAAATTCAAATTAGTAAAATCTTCTTGTTTGTCAAATGATATGAAAGTATTGAATAGACCTTTTGGGAAAGGGATATTCCTATTACGATTATCGTTGTTTATAGCTTTTGAAAAATCAATTTCATCAGCTGAGTAATTAATTGTTTTTAACCGATTAAGTATTTCTTGAATTCTCTCATTAATTGAATGCTTCCATATAGCTTCATAGAGTTTTTGCCTTTTTAATTCTAAATCTTGTTTTTCAACTATTGTAAGCGTTGCTCTATTATCAGAATTAAATCCAATATGAGATAAGATCTTTGATTTATCATAATTGATTAATTCCAAATCGGACTTGAATTCAGTAATATCAAATTGACTATTGAACTGACTTTCACCCATACGAATAAAAGTTATTAATTTCTTTAATGCTTTTTCAGAATATGCACAGTATTTAGAAGCAAATTTCGGATAATATGCAAAGTCTTTAACGAGCTTTTCTTTTATGTTATCCTGAATATTCGCTCCTTCAAAGAATTTTGAAAGGAAAGATTTAATGCTTTTATAATCATCTGCATTCCGTTCTTTATAACTTACCGAATACAAATAATGCCAAAGAGCGATTTCTTTTTCTTGTGTTAAGAAATTGGCATAGTTTGTAAAGCCACAACGTTTAAAACGTACAGCAAAGCTAACTCTTGTTTCATTTCTTTTCAACTCTTCATCTTCAGGAAAATTCCATATAAAGTTTTTACTACTTTCCTTCTTTTCTTTAAATTTATCGTCAAGAAATTTTAATAAACCAGCTTGGTTTAATGAATTTTTATTATTTAACAGTAAGAACAGTTTCTGATATGTTTCGGTTGAAAAATAATCTTCAGTTACATCGACATTGGTTTTAATTTTCCCATTTACTTCTTTTTCAATTTGAATTAAGCGTAAATTATGCAGTTTGTCCCATATCCGAAATTCCTGGAAATAAGGATGTGAAGCTGAAACGACTTTATGATAAATCGGTATTTTCTTTGTGAAAATCTCTCCTGTTTCTGTATCTACTATTTCAATAGGCTTGCCAGTGTTTTTATCAATTACATCTTTCAATTGACTAACTTCATATTTGCAGTTAGCTATTTCAGATTTTTTTGTTTTTAATGGTCTTTGATATAATAAGATATCTTCAATTAGCAGATGCTGTATTGCATCCTTATTCGATAACAAAGTTCTTGCGTGTGATTCATTATTTGGATAAAGCACATTAACACATTCTTCAAATATTTTCTTATCTTCTAAAGTTATATGAAATTGCTTTTGTGTGCTAATAATCTGTGCTAATTCTTCTCTGTAAAAATCACGTTCAACTACTTGAAACATCCCTCCTATGATTTTAGTGCGATTTCCACTTAGTGAATCATTTTTTAGGACATCGTATATTTTAGGACTTATAAATCTCTGAGGTTCATTCTTTTCGTTTATATAATTGTTATCCCAATTAAAAGTAAGGGCATCTTTTTCTGTTTTTTTCTTTAACAAAGTCCAGTCATTAGAATTATCGCTAAAGTCAGGTTCTCTCAATTTGCGATCTTTTCCTAGCTGTGTTTTTATATTTCCTTTTTCATCATATATAGTCTCAACAATGTATTCAAAAGGCTTATTGATAACATTTGTATAACGAGATGTATATTTCTTGGGAGATTTGATTTCTTGCCATCCATTTTGATAAGTAAGGGAATAATTGTGTTTTTCGCCATCCCTCTCATATGTTACATCTTTTATCATTAATGGATATATATCTACTATGGTAAGTTCTTTACCTATTATATTTCCAGAGTCATCAATCTGAGATATAATTTTGACCTCTTTTAAATCGTTTTTAAAGGTCATTTGAAGAGATGAATATTCATTGTAGGTTAACCTATCATTTCCATCTAATTCCACTTTAAAGTATTTTTCTCCTTTTATATCTATTTGTTCGGTTACATCTTTAACTCGTAAATCCAGTTCCTCTATTATTTCGTTTTCTTTCGTAACTTTATTTTCAACTTCAATTTTTTCATAACCTCTTTTTTGGTTATAGCTTAATAACACCCATGCAAGCTCTTCTAAGGAAATCTTTTTAGATAATGCTTTTTTACGTAAATAATATAAAGTCCAATCTCTTGGAATTAAATTCTTTTTTTTATGTTCAATATTTAATTCACATAGCATTTCTTTATAAGTGTCTTCAAAGAGAAAATCATATTTTTTTTTGTCTACTTTGTTTTGTATATATTGAATTTTTGGTTCTTTGTAATTTTTAAATTGCCCACACCTTTTTCCATTACGCTCAAAATCAATTTCTATTTTATAATGTTCTGGTAGTGTGTTGAGTAAGTTAAGTATAATGTGAAGTCGGTCTCTTCTTAATAGAAATCTTTCAATATTTCTTCTTGCTCCTCTGTAATCAGTCCTTTGAGATGTAGAACTTTTAATTTTTCCTTTGCTTTCAAAATCATTAATTTCTCCAGCATCCATAGGTAAAATCCGAGAACCAAGTCCTAATATCTTGACTATCCCTTTTTCGTGGTCAATCTCCACCAACGCCCATCCAATACTATTTGTTCCTAAATCCAAACCTAAAA
>DZBD01000010.1:0-28603 GCA_022729795.1 Sulfuricurvum sp.
TAATTGTACTCTCCCTGACCAATGACATAATTAAATGTATTAAACATGTCGTTAGTGGCATACAGAATATAGTAGCCAAATTTCTCCGAAGCCATTTCTACCATTGATTCAGAGCCAGCAGTTGATACATCATTATATAATGGTCTGCCACCAAATCCAGCAATACCCCATGATATAGTATCTGGGTATCTTTTCCATTTGCCATTTTCGATTGATAAAGGGGCTGGAGCAAATATACTTTTTGCTATTTGCGGAGTATGGAATGGTATATCTTCATCACTAAACATTCCGGCTTCAATCCCAATACTACAGTCATTTTCACTAGAGCCATCTCCACTTGTAAAATCTAATAAAGATAATCCATATCCATAAACTGCATGGAAGTGGTCGTGTAGATATTTATGTACAGAATACGGCATACTGCTGCCGTGCAGCTCTGTCATTATGGAAGTCCAAGCAGCTTCTACATCATCATAGATTGCAAAATAAAGGATAATATATTCTCTGAACAAATCTCCCTTTTGTGCATCTGATAACCCATCGTAATCAGCAATCATTAACACCGGAACGCCAGAGGATACATCATAATACAACACATAAACAGCGTATACGTTTGGTACTGTTACCGTTTGTGGTGTTGAAATTATATGCAGTGTGCCTTCATCTAAAACCTGAAAAGAAGGGTACCCATTTTCTGTGTATGGTCTAACTGTTAAAGAACGAGCAACATTGTCATAGTCTATTTTAATCTTACCCCTGTCAGCATCTACTATTCCAGTTGGGTCTTCAACTATAAGCCCACTTCCTCCTATGTCAATAATACCATTATTGCCATTAAATTGAATCATATCTTTTGTAGTATTATGCCACAGGCTAGGCACTGTGTTAACATCTAATAAAGAAACTTGCTCCTCGGTTAATTCTAATAGCCTACCATCATCTCGTAAATAAGTTACTCCATTTACTACTTCCATGATTACACTATCTTTTGTATGTTATCTAATAACTGTACCAATAAATCTTGACTTCCGATCTTTGTTAAATCAGCACTCTCTGGATTTCCCAAACTCATATCTGATAGTTTAACAAGCTTTGATAACATGGTAAAATCCTTCTCGTTAGGAGGTAAAATTTCTTGGTCATCAATGTAATATATAATAACCCTCTTTTCAGGTATAAGCTCAATTACCGTCTCTGCTGGAGTACCTTCGTTCATTGTTTCAGTTAATCTGTCCTGAAACAAAATGCTTTTAACTATTTTCATATTTTTAATAAATTATAAGGATATATTGTTTTACAAATTTCATATCTTAAAACTCTGAATCATCTAGGAATACTCGTTCATCTAAATCATTGTAATAAGTCATGACACAAGAACCATCAGTCCTTCCTTTTTCTATGTATTTATTATACAACGATGAGTTTCTCGATTGATCAGTAATAGTAAAATTACCAGCTCCTATTTCGAAATTCATATATTCAATGTTGTATGTTGGTGAAGTAACTGTAATATTGTCATTTATACCATTAAATTTACAATTAAGAAAATCATTATCCCCTACAATACTTACAACATCATCTCCAATAATACATTTATTTAAAACTCCGGTAATATTTATATTATTAAAACGATCTCCAATTACACAACTAAATATACCTCCCGTTATATTTGATGCTGTTTCAGAGAATTGCCTTCCTATAACTGAATTGTTTATAGGATAAGCGATAGCTATGTAAGTGTTTACGGTGCTGTCACGAGAGTACCCTTTAAATTCTACCTTAGAAATCGGACTGCTAAATCCATAACCATAAAAATATTCACCAAATTTAACTTTACTGAAATTATTAATCGCTGTATTTGTCGAATATATTTTAGCGCAAGATTTCCCTGTTTCTATATACGAGCCAGTAAGAATAGTCATGGTACTGTTGTCTTCGCCAAAACTAGAATTCGAAACCGTACCCAGATAGATAGACCCTGATAAACCTTTAAGTTCAACATATGATCCATTTCTAATATATAAACTACCACAATTACATCCTATTTTAGAATAAGAGAAATTATTTAATACAGATTCGTAAAAATAATCAATTTCAGAATAATACAGTGAACCATCAATAAGCACATGGCTATATGCTGATAATCTCATAGAAAACGAGTTAATACTTGTTGTTTTAGCTATTATGAAATTATAACTTCCAGAATCTAAATTTATATATTTGGGGCTACCCATTAATGATATAGCACTAGAGTCATTAACTAATATATTCCTATATCCAGAAAATTCATTAAGTCCACTAATAACACAATCCTGTGAATAAACTTCAATATTAATACAGTATTCATTATTAAGTTTAAATGTTCCATTTGTACTATCTCCATATCCTAAAGCATAATGATATACAGGATTAGCAAAGTCTAAAACAATAGGTGTACCACTAAAATGATCACTTATAAAATAATAATCATTAGCGTAACTTCTTAAAAATATAACCCAATAAATTTGATTAGATGAACTTGAAGGGTCTTTCCCATTTACTGAATTATCAAGGCCTATCCACATATATATAGTAGACCCTTGCTTTACTTTGTCTTTTTTATTATAAAATGTTGCAGAATCATAATCTGGAACAGTTGTAGAGTCTATTCTAAATCTTGTTCTACGATATTCCTTATAGTCAAAAGCAGTTATGATATTATACTCCTCGTTTTCCCTTCTTGTAATATATCCAGTCCTATTATACATTGAATAATAACCATAAAAATAAATACCCCATGAAGGAGATGATAAATCAATAGGGTCTAATATGGTTATTGTAGTAGTTCCAGCACCATGAGTAAACGTAACACCAACTCCTAAATCAACACTGCTGTAATTATAAAAGTTCGTACCATCATTAACGGATATACCGAAATTGTCTTCCGTTAATATCCTGTTTATCTCAACAGTATTAGAATTGATATATGTAAATAGCGAATTATATCCTGGTGTATTTACACCATCTTGCATTTCAGCTTCCGCATCGTTAACTACATATTTATCATTAAAATCATAAAATATAGTATCATTTGATGTTAATGAAAGTGCCTTGTTAATAAATGTATTAATAGTTAATGCCTGAACGAGTAATTGCTCAACATCACCATGTAATACAATACCACCGACATATCCTGTTCCGCTTGATGGGTCAAAAGAAGTCCTGTAATCTGTAATCAAATACCAAGCACCAGGAGACAAAGCGCTGGCGTCAACTAACACTTCTAATTCCGCATATGTTACTGCGGTGTAGTTAACGTATGGAGATGAGGATGAACCTATTTCTGTCCAATGAATATTCAATATCCCACCTTTAAGATAATATGTCTTTTGTTCATCTTTAACATATACATACCGCATACCCTCACTCCTTAATCTGGGAAGTATTGAGTTTCTTTCTGCAATGTTATCTACTTGCATAAATGGCAAGTTGCCATTAGGATATTTTATTGACATATCTTAATCTTTTAATTAAAAAAATATAATCGTTCTGGAAGTAATAAACGATTTGCATATAATCATTCTGGAAGTAATAAATGATTCAAATATAATCGTTCTGGAAGTAATGAACGATTTAACAGTATCTTTTAAACTATTACAAAACCCGATACTCCAGACGAGTTAGCCATAATAGTTGCATTGTTTGTCTTTTTAGAAAATACACCATTCCCATAATTAAACATTACCGAAATATGTACTTTATTAATATTATCATATTTTCTTTTTATTGTTGCACCTCGCATGCTAAGTAATTCGTCTTTAGGAATTATAAATGACACATCTTCACCCCATGTATTTTTACTATATCCAATTTGCTTGTATATATTTCTATGAGCATATGACTTAGAAACTCCAACTAAATTAACAATAGATTTATTAGAAACCCCATTAACATAGAATTTATCAACCCCAACCGGCTTCACAAGTAAATAATTAACACCAGAATCCTTATGTCTAAAATGATATACCCTAATAACACTTTGATTGGCTGTTGTCATATCGTAGTAATTTAAGTTACTAATATCTAATAACTGAAAATTTGATGGGTAATCAAAATCAAAATTATAAAATTTAGATGATACAAGCTCGTATACTCCAATATTATTAACAACCAAATCGACAACGCCAGCATCACTGACTACACCTCTACTGTTACTTAACGTAGCAGAAATTCCATGCAAAAAAGAAACTGGAGGCGACACATTATCTCTATGATGAGAATAATACTTACGTTGATTACTAGGAAACCATATGACGTTAGCGTATGACTCTGGATCAGATGATGAATCTATGGCGAAAAAATCATTCATAAGAGTATTAACAAATAAATCTTTTAATGACCATTTATTGCCATCATACGCAATACCGAGAGAACGATTACTTCCAAAATATCCTGCCGGAGCTTTTAAAATAGAAAAAGCATGATTTCTTCCTTTCAATATGCTAGCTGCTTGCGTAGAGGAATCTTCATAGTAATAACATCTTATTATCAAACTAATACCATCAACAAACCCAGCTGTAGAAATGAAATTATTTAATTCTGTTAAATCAGAAAATATTTTATCTTTATGAGTCATAGCAATTCCTTCTTGCTCAAACTCAAATAAAAACAAATTAAAATAAAAAATAAGATTAGGGAAGTATTTGGCACCTATTTTAGTAGCATCATCAACAGCAAATCCAGCATTATATACTATTGAACTAATACTATCAACTTCTATTCGTTTTACGCTTGCAATATCAGACCCTACGGATAATTTAACCCATGAAGCTGCAATCGTCGGAGCTCCCACATCTATAAGTCTATACTCTCCATTATTCTCGGGTGCAGGATCATTAAAAACAATAGCTCGTTTATAATAATACATATATGCTATACCATCATGTGCTTGTTGTTGCACAGGATCTAACATATCAGCTAATGTATTACAGAAAAAAGCATCTAATGGTGCTGATTTCTGCAACTCAAAATTACCCGAAAATGGTATATCTCCTTTTATCCTTGCCATTTCTTTTCTATTATGTAGTGTACCACCTTAATTGTCTTGCTCCTGTCATTACACTGTTATGTGTAAATCTATTATAGTTAATAACACTGCCTTGCACGTTATGTGTTGTTGCCGTAACATCGAACAAAGTTAAACTATTTGCTTTACTTCCACCTAACCATTCCCATGCTCCTGCAATAGTGCTGAAAACTTGTACACCAGTTATTGCACTCCATGCCACAGGCAAGTCTATAACTTGCTTATTTACAGCATCTTCTGCTACCATATCGGTTTGAACATAAGTAGCGTTCATAACAGATAATGCTTGTTGTGTCATTACAGTAATATCTACTGTTTTGGCAAAATAAGGATATACTCCATTAATTGATACAGTCCTATTAGTTGTTGTACCAGCAGCAAGAGGACTATCAAAGTTATTATGCTTACTACTCAATGGTTGTTCACCGCCATCGTAATCTACGCTATTAACCCAATTCTGAATACCACTCAATACAGTATAAGTATTAACTGTTTGTGCATTTGATAAAGCGACACTAGCCACATCAGCCGGAAGTCCACTCCCTGTATAGTTGTAATTATTTGGTAATCCAGAACGATACCCAGAAGTTCCATAAGCTGGGGTAATAGAACCCCTAGAAAACGTAGCATTAAAATGCAGTGTAGCAATAACCCTTCCCACTTCTTGTAGACCGGCTTCTGTTAATGTAAACGCACTATTAGGAGCAACAAGAACTGGGAATAATTCAGGATATAGCATCATATCAAACATTTCTTGCATACTAACATGATCAAACGTACTATTTATTGGTACATTTGGCATTGCATCAGAAGGAAAGTTTGCCGGTGTTGGATTCGCATTAGTATATTCCCCACCGGCTCCACCGCCATCATCACAATAATAACTATTATCTGTCTTCATATTACTTAGCTAAATAAATTTGATCATCAGTAATATCAGCAGGTGTAGCATATACCTTAGTAACCTCTGTTGCAAGATTCTTCAAATACCAAGCAGGGATAGTTGCTATCTGACCACTTGAATATCTAATTTTAATAGTAGCTGCATCATCAACATCTTTCCTAATTCTTAAAATCATTAAATCATTAGATATGTTATCATCATTATCATCTCGTATTGTAGCCACATCAACCATTCCGGTAGCAACAGGCTTGTGATGAAAAAACTCTCTTAACAACTCTAGTATCATTCTCTCGTCCATAACTTCTAATTAAAACTCATCCGAGCATTTGTTATTATTCCGTGTACCGTAGTATGATCCATACCATCATATTCCACCTTAACTTTGAAATATTTATCTCTTATATCAAGCTCATGTTCAGATTGTACTTGGATATATAACATATCCTCTACATAATCTGCATTGAATCTCAATATACTAATTTTATTAATTTTAAATGTAATTCCAAATGCTTTTTCATAATAAATTGAATTACTATCCAAAATAGTCCACGATGTACCATTATCAATTGAATACTGAATAGTCAGCTTACTTAACCCAGAATAAATAGTTCCATCCAATAATGGGTCTGTAGCCATTGATAATATCTTAAACGTTACACTATCATTTGTATATTCAGAACCAACTACATCAGAAGGATTAACATTTAAAGCATTCAAATAAAAGTAATCATTAATAGCAATACCTATTACTTTAAGCTCTTGTCTTCTAGTCTTAATAGCTTCTCTGCTATCAATATCATATTTAGTCAAGGTATCTATTTGGTATTTATCATCCATATTGTACCTTATAAAGATAGGTATCCGACGATTAGATATTACCATTAAATTGTCAAGTATCTTCTGGTAATAATTCTCCTTATTGATTACAAACTCAAAGTTAAACGTATGCTGTGAATCATAGAAGAAACAGAAATTAACATTTTCTGAATTATGAGCATATATTCTGTTTCTATTTTTAACAAGATTAAAGGAATAGGTCTTATTAGCAATAGTAAATTCAAAGTCAGGATGATATGTTAATCGAGATACCCATTTCTGATAACGCTCATTATAGTACAATGTCATAGCATACAAATCATTTCCTTCATTATCTGTATAAATAGCCTCGACATTTGCTGGTGTAATAGGTATTTCGGTTATTCCTTCAAGTGAACATTCATATTCTTCATCAGGAATATTTATAGCAGTAAGTCCAGTATAATCATCATCTGCAATGCTACAAGAAATGGCTTCTCCTAACAACTCACCAGTAACATAAAACGTGAATGTAATATCACCAGATAATTCATTATAATTAGCTTTTACATTTAATCTATATCCGCTACCGAGAGCATTGAATTTCCGTATGAATGAATAAATAAACCGCTCTATCTTATATGATGATATATCTTGTGCTCCTTGTCCGCTTACATTTATAATAGCCATATTGTTATAATCAAACAAATAAATACCAGACTTAGTATTTATAATACTATCTTTATGTATAGAACCATATGAATTATTAATAACAGTAAGTACAGGACCTAAAGCATCTTTCTGTAATGTATATACACCGCCATAACTATCAGATGCCATTGATTTTTCATATAATGGCACTTGACTTATAGCTCTCTCTTGAATACAATACAATTCATTGTTAAACTCTATTATTTTAGTAATTACACCGTATTTGGTATCGTAATCCCTATAATTAAGACCAAGAAATTCTCTGTATCTATTTTTTAATACTAAATCAGCATGTACTTGCGACACCTCTATACGTGAATAAAATGTAGTTAATATCTTTTCGAAATCCATTACAGGGTAATTTCTAAGAATACTATTACCACTAGAGTAACCTTTATTGTGATTTTTTGTTTCTAATTGAGATGACTTAACTTCCTGTGACATATAAGCATCTGCATTGACTTCCGAACTAAGGAATAATCTATCTTTACCAAATATAGCTCTTTCCTCTGGTGTTTTGAACTGTGAGCTTCTTAATTCAAGATTGAAATTACTTTCATGGTACACTTGCACCCATAACCCTTTAGGCACAAGCCTTGCACGCTGCAACATGGTATATGAAGAATCTGTAAACCAACTTTCAGCAGCAGGATTATCTTTTCTAATATCAAATTTTCTATTCATGAAATCACGAGAACCCGGAGTACCTACATAATCCCACAAATCTGAATAGTTATCAAAGTTATCATCTAATCCATTCTTGTATATTACTTTCATAAATGTTTTAGATACAAAGCAATCACCACCACCAAATTCTAAATCATCATTAATACCATTAATATCTATTATATGCGATACTGGAAAATACGACCCTGTATTCTTTACATTCCTATATACTGACTGCCAGTTAGATTTACTTAATGGACCTGAATTATTATAGATATTAGATAATAAACCATAAGGAACTTCTTCATTAATACTTTGAGCAATTGAACTATTCGCAACGTAAGAGCCGGAATTAGCGGTTTCTACTGCCCCTATTATCGCACATGTTGTGAAATTCAAATGAGTTTTATCAACTTTAGTTGCAAAGAAATTATCAGTATTAGATATTGACTTTTCTGGTATATAGTATGTTTCACATACACCAGTTGTCCTTGTGTTTAAAAACGAAGCTACAACATCATTAATGTAACTACGTTTAAGCATACGAGCTATATTATATCCCCCTGTATTACCATCATCACCATATATAGCTTGTGCTGCGCCAAGATTACCAACAGTACTCCACCCAAATGATAAATAAGTAGGATTTTGAGACACCATAAAATACTTCGGTGAATTATTAAATTCAGCAGCTATATGTTCGGCATCTACATTCATATCACCACTTATAAAAGCAAATCTTTTATTTTCGTATTTCTGTTTTAATAATGTTGTAAATCTAGTCGCACTTGGCTTTGCAGTTCCATAAAGATGAGGAACATTATACATTTCATCATCAACTGAATCTGATTGATAATATATCTGCATCATTCTAAAAGGAGCAGCCACAATATAACCTTGCCGCTGTTTTATCTTCAATTCATCACTCCCATGTGATGTGTTTTCATCATCTACAGCTCCGCTAATAACATTCTCATATATATCTTGATTTACAAATGTACAGCTACATACAGATGGCCCACTACCATTATCTAAATCATTTTGAGCTTTATATGTTACAGCACCGCTACCAGAGGGATCCTCTGCACTCACGCCAACACCGAACTCTATCTTTGTGGTAGGTGAAATATAACCTTGAATTACGGCATCCTTTATGCGTTCAGCTCTATATATTACAACCCCTTTAATGTATTTCTTAATATCAGCTTCCTCTAGCTTTTGGAAAAACGCATCAAATCCTTTTATATTTAGTTTAAGGATATATCTATAACCACCAAATTCATCTTCGGAATCAATAAAGATAGGCTGTTTTAAATTTGTTCTATAAATACCATATGGATTTTCAGAAAACAAACCAACAAAATCATCTATATAGTTATTTGATTCAAATGTATAAGTAGCATTGCCATCCATATTATCAAGCCCTCTTGGAGAAAATAAAGGCGTTTCACCACCATTAATTAATTTCAAACCAAATCTTATCTGGTAAGTTTCTCCCCTCCAATAACCTTCATTTCCGTATGCTGAATTCGGATTACCATAAAAATCACCAGTATGTTGAGGATCATTATTTTCTTCAATATATAAAGTTTCAACGGCAATACGCTGTATATCTTCATACATTTTGATTTCTGGTATTCTTATGTCTGCATTAGCCAATACGTTTCTTGATTGCTCAATAGAACCAATAGATTTATGATGATTATAACTGTAGCTAATAGCCGACCCTTCTCTTTGTGTAACTTGCTCTAATCCAGTATATTCAAAGTCTACAAAATCTTCAAGTTTTATAGGGATAGTATTTGTGAGTTCATAATAAGACTCGGAAGGATTTAACTCACCAGCAATCAACATGAAAGACACATTGATATATGAATATGTTTTGTCAATGTTGGATAATCTAAAGGAAAATTTAGAATTAGTTTCTTTTCCCGGATTTTCTCCCATATAAATCCCTTGCGAAATATTTACAGCATTAACCTTCAATGTGTGTGCTTCAATATCTGTCTTATTGCCATCAGCATCAATATATCTAAAAAAGAAAATATATGCACCAGCAAGGACTTTCCCACCAGCAAAGACACCATTCAACTCAACCTTCATAACCTTTTCACTTCGGAGTATCAATTCCATTCGATTAGGATGCTGTTCAGTATAAACATTATTATCATTCCTACCATCATTCTGTGGTACTCTAAATTCTTTTGTTAATGGATCATATGATATTCTTGAATTAATCATCTTCAACTTTGATAATCCATCATTAATGATAAGATTAATAGTAGAATCATAATGAGGTTGTAACAACAAATCTATTGGTTGATGTCTGTCAATAATAAGATGCGAACTTCTAAATGGTTCATTATAATAATTAGTACCAATTAATTGAATATCTGATAATTGCGTATCATCAATATCGTCATTATCGGTATTAACAAATCCATTAGTAAAGTTATGCAACGGCTTATAACACCATTCAACATTTGATGTGTTATTTTTAATACACGAATACCGAGAGCTTGCATCAAAAGATAAGTTATTAAGAGCAATATTATCCGAGAATGTAAAAGTAAGATTTAAATCTATATTACCAGCAGACTGATTTAATGGTACATTATTAAACAGTAATTCAATATCAACAGTACCATCACTAGCATCAGTTTCATTAATGGTATAAATATACGAATTTCCAATAAGATAAGGATTAGACACCACAAATTGATCGCCCTCACTTAATCTATTACCCAATAATGCAATTGTCAATTTAGCATATACGTTAAATATACCAGAGCAACAACTTACAGGCTGAAATGATGTATTTGCAGAATATTTCGAACCATTAAATTCGCAACCTGATACAAGTATCACCGTATTCGCATTACCGGTAATATCTATATCAATACCTTGTGTTAGAAGATAGTTGTGTACATATTCTGAAATAAAAGTAGAAGAAGGAAGTATCTGATCAAGGTCTGTATTCGTGGCATCTACCGAGTTAATATACTGCGAGATACAAGCGTTCATACATGACAATCCAGATTCCGTTCTGTTTAATTCATTATTAGCAATATATGGATTCCTATTATAGAAATTAGTTTTATATCTTTTCAAATCTGTCCACCCAGAGTAATAGTTGATAAATGTTTCTGAATTATCATAAGGACAAGCATAAGTCATTCCCTGAAGTGAAGCGTCTGATGCATTATAACAATAATCTACCAATAAAAACTTTTCATGCACGAGCCTTAATATTAAATCCAACCCTACATTGTGCAATTGGCTTCTTTTATGTTCATTAGAATAAGCCTCCTCACTCGTGCTGTTTGATGAATTTGTCCGAACATGATCATATAATGGCCTAATATTCTCCCATGAAGATAACATATTATATCCAATATATCCAAATCCATGAGCAAACTTAACATCATCACTGGTGCCGCTTGGCAATGTTGTACTCAATGTATTCTTGAATGGATACAGATATACTGATGCATTATCATTATCACGCAACTCCTCATTAAACAATGCTATATCTAAAAATCCCAAACTATTTGGTATTTTTAATATAAACATTCGTTTACTATAATTCAATCCTGAACTTTGTGTATATTGATTATGATTGACATACACAACACCGGAATCATTTAATATATGCGTTGCCCTTTGGGAATATTCATGATGAGAAAGATATGAACCATATATTTCTTGCCAGAATGTGGTTGGCTCAACATCTTGATTCTCTAAATACTTAACATATGCAGGAAACGCATTAACACCAATAAATCTATAATCTCCTCGTGATGACATCCCGAACCCACATGGTTCCGCAACTGACGATTGAATATTATATCTTATCCTTTTATACATTAACCTAGGGAAGGAAACAGGATGCACTAGCGCACCATTATGACCACTCCAATGCCAATAATAATGCGTATCCTGATCAATATACATGTTTGGTACAAAATGCTCGTAATCGTTAATTCTGTTATAATTGACATGAGAAGCAGCATTACTATATGCCCTTGAATCTAAATTGGTAAGCGTTATCTCAGTAATACTATTATAATATGGGGAAAATTGAAGAGAACCAGATGTAGGCTCTAACATACCTTCGTACTCTGTATAGTGAGAATTAGCCGGAGTAACAATCACAGTCTGAACTCTCACTTTAGCTTTAAATGAATCTTTCTTAAATTCCATTCTCTGGCTTCCTTTATACCTAAATACAAAAACCCATTTGGATTTGGTACTAGCGTATTGTTTACGCAAATAATTATCTCCTTCACTATAATCACCAATTCCAGTAGCCGGATCAAAACTAAAATTCCTTAAAGATAAAGCTTTATATATAGCACGCCCCTGATCCCGTTCAGATACACCATCAAATCCTAATACCAAGCTTTGATCTGCATATGCACTATTAGAGATATTAGAATTCCATTCTCTCGCAGTCAGGACATTGGCAGTGGCTTTTTTAAAATAGCAATTGTACAATGAGAATCCAGTATTCAGCACAAGATCATGATTATAGCCATCACGTTTATCAGAATCATATCGAAGAATATCAACCATCAATTCATCTTTTGATGAATCTTTATAACCGCTTATTATATCAGAGAACAAGCCATTGATAGGCAAATCAAAAAACGTTAATTGATAAGATAGTGTGCTCCCTGCATTTATTCCACCACTTAAATAGTCACTTATCTCATGATAGAAATAGTTATGATTATTATCTGTAGACACATTCTGAATTACTCTTATGTCTCTACCATTACCATTATTTATATGACAATCAAACGGAGAGCACTCTAGTGTGTCTGTAAAAGCAGCGTCTAGGGTCTGATTATCAGCAAGATTCTTATTCGCAACAAAACTATCGAAAGTCATTGCCCATATTTCCTCTGTTTCATGTTCTAAATTACCAGATGTAGTAGATTGATTATAAGTAACACTCTCCTGGACAACTTCATTAATGCCTACCGCAACAACTTCTAACTCCATATTTTCGGCATTAAGGACATCCCAATTAGGAGATGGGTACGTTCCTATCTCTGTATATTGATATGTACCATCTTCGCTATACATGCTACTTATAATATAAGCAATATTATTATATACTTTTATAGCTCTCGGGATATGTCCTTGTGGTAAGAATGCAGCAATCTCATTTCCTCTTAGGTTTTGAAGTATAAATGAATCACCACCATTAGGCATTAATACAACGTTCTCCGCATCAGTATATGAAGTGTTCCCCTCTACCAGATAATTCAAATCCGATGACAAACCCTCATGAAATGAATTATTAAATATCTTTTTGCTCATTCTTACGTATTTTACAATTATTAACGTTCCTCCTGTTCTGTTCTTTTAAATGCTTATCCTTAACCCTCTTCCATGATAAATCACCATAAAGCATACTTGAAAAGAATATAACACTATCATCATCACGTGGATTACCTTTTATAATAACATCAACATCATTCGATAATGACCGAATAAGTTTACTATTCCCTATCTTTATTAGTGCCTTTACTTGCTTCTTATTAAGGTAAGGAAACTCATTATACACTTTCTCTAATATGTCTTTCTCTTTTAATAACCCCATCTCAATATCTTACTAAAGCTACCTCCCTGTCCTTTTCTATCTAACAACTTCTCCCTTACTTTCTTACTCGGATATACTTTAAACGTATTCTTCTTGTTGTAATAGACTGATGAATTTAACACTACATAAGGCATCTCTCCATTTGATACGATATCCTCCATTACAGTTTCGTATGGAGTGGTCTGATATTTCATCACATCAACACACATATTGAGCCTATTACCATAAAAAAATACAGCGTTTCCTTTTGTTAACTCCTCTAATATCGCATTAAGGTAAAACTTATATATCCTTCTGCCTAGTTGTAATTTACTGGTAATGTTAATATTCTGCCTTAATCCCAGACCATTATCAGAGTCAAGCCTTACCTTACAAATATCCTTATCTTCAATAATATTTAAAGTTCCTCTTTTCACGATTTGAATTTATAAGCCCTATTATATACTTTCCTATTGTAAGATACATTAATATTTAATAATTGGTCTAACTCATTATATGTAAATCGCTCCGGTATAGTAGCATTTGCTATTGCGGTATCCGCTTCTTTCTTAGCATACTGCATTAAACTACCCATTAATTGATCACCACTAAATGCTTTCTTCCTTGCTTCTATATAAGCTACATTATGAGCTATCGCTTTTACTTCACTGTAATAAAGCATAGGGTTGCAATCTTCATCTACTAGCAATCCATCATACAATACCGCTACCTGCTTACCAGCGAAATCACCCTGTGGAAAGGATATCGTACCATCAGTATTTAGATTATATGTCAAATTATGCCCATTCCTATCAGAAACAGATTTATCACCAAATCTTGAAGCCCATTCATCACTAACTTCCGAAAACAATCTACTACCATTAACATAAAGGAAAATATTATCATATGCCAGAATATCATAAAAATAAGTCGGGTAATTAACCATATTAATATATTCAACATTATCGGGTAGCTCAAGCTTGTTATCCGCCCCAACAATACCAATAAATACATGCTTGTATGAATATGAATTACCTATGGCTTTGTAACTAATATATGCTTTCTCAATAAATGAATCCTCCATTATACGCATATCATAAAGCTCATCTAACATAGCCTTAGCATGAAGAAATGTATATTTAGGTAAATTACTTTTAATTTCCATAATTATTACGTCTTATCAGTTTGTTTATTTGGGAAATCAGGAATATGTAATTGTCGATATTGAGTTACATATCGCTGTACTATCTTGTCTATAATCATGTCTTGAACATATAATGGAGCCGGAAACTCATCCTCCTCCGCCAAAGTACAACAATCAGCTATCTGAAAACTTAATGGATTGGAAATAATTTCTCTTACCGTTAAATACCTCAAATCTTTTATTTTATTAAGGTTGAAAAGCATTACATCAATCAACCCATCAGATGCACTATCTAAATCAACATAAGCATAAGGCTCTTTACTTGTCCTTAATCTAAACGTATGATGGTTAAATCTATCATCAAAATATAGTTTAAATGACTTTGCTTTGCTTACTGGTCCAATATATTCTATCGATACATTACTATATGTTACGGATGGAATAGGTATTCTTATGTAACTCCTACATATACCAGATTTTATTATTGGATTAGTGGATAAATCAGCCTCCATAATAGGAATAGCATCTAATGTTTGATAGAAAGGTGAAAGCTCATGTCTCCCTTTCATTGATAATTCAAAAATAAGCCTATCTCTATATATAAAAGCTTCATCTATAAGTTGATCCCTACTATATGATGTGTTGGGTGTTTCACCACCTAATCCATCTATAATGTGATTCCTTATAGCACTTCCTAATTCAATGATTTTCATGATAATATTATTTAGTACAAATATAGCTAATTTTACTAAAATACCACGAAACCCAAAAAGAAAAGGAGGTAATAAATACCTCCTAAACTTTTCTATGAATCAATTTAAAATGCCTACGAAATCTCAAATAAACCATTTGCGAATTGGATATCATCACCCTCCGAGCCTAAAGAAGCAGCATTAAATGCAGCTCCATAAGCTGTTTCAATTAACGCCTGTGTTCCTGTACTAGCAATATTCCAGCCAACAATAGCATCGGTGAAAATAGGATGTTTTTCATCAACATATATCACAAACTCATTACGTTTTGCACTTACACCATTAACAACACTAGAATTAAGCATCTCATCACTTGTAGATTGAGTCTCAAAAGAAATCTGTGCATATCTGGTACTCCAGTTAATCTGCATATCTCTACGAGCTTCGTAAGGGCCTGTATTACCAAATGAACCACCACGAACATTCTCTTCCAACTGCTTAGGCAAACCTTTACCTTGTGATGCCGCTGGAGTTGCTGCAATAGGAGCAGTAGCTAGTTTAGTACCACTTGCTGAATTAATCTCAATTAAACCAATGTAAGTAAATTCATCAAGCATCGGAATAACAACATGACTTCCTGAACCACTAATAGTACCAAAATGATAATCGGTTTTAGTATCGCTACTCATAGCTGTTAAAGCCGCACGAATATCTGTAGCCAACGTATTAACGCTATTGCCTGTTGATGTTACGTTAAATATCAAATGTTTTCCATTGTTATAATCAAACATCTGAATAAACTCAGGGTCTCTACGTGTAGTTTTAAATGTAATACCTACAGTAATCAAATCACCGGCAGCAAAAGTAACACCCGAAACTGCGGTTACATTAGCATCATAAACACCATTAACGGCATTTACAGGGGGAGTATATACCATCCTAATCAATGAGTCTGGAGTAAGCGGATAGCGACCTACACCTTCAATAAGCAAATCAGTACCACCCACAACTGCCATTTGTACAGATGGGTTGATAATAGCTTCTTTTCTTCCTGTTGTAAACATAATTTCTAATTTTTAAAACAACTTAATTTATCTCTTACCTTGTGAGCCGCCCGTAGTCCTACTTAAATTATTACTGTCATTAACAGCGTTAAATGTTTGTAGCCTAGCGTCTGAATTATTCTCCATTACCAATTTAACAACTTGCTCGACCAACTCTTGACATATGTACTCTTGGAATTCTATTACATCCGAAGTATCCATACCATCTAATTGTGCATCTGACAAAGAATATAATTTAGGTTCTTTCAAATAAATTAGCTCAATACTTTTTAATTTTACTAAATTATTTTCATTATCAGCTCTATATTGTATTTCAATATTAGGATAAGATGAATTTATTTTGTTTTTAATTAAAAAATATTGCCTATTGCTTTTAACCGCTAAATATGAATTCTGGCCAATACTAACTTCCTTCTCTGACGTAAGTTTAGTAACCCCTACGGATTTTGATAAATAGTTCTCACAAGTAAGACTTTTTCTAAAGTCATAATTTGATCTTAACCCCAACAGATGAAAGTAATTTGTTGGTGATGACAATATACATTTGTTATTATAAAATGAATAACCCAGCTCATTATACCGCTCCCAATTAAATCCATTCCATATCAAAAGCAAACCATGACCACATGACGAAACCTCAGTAGCACTTTTTAAATCTATTGAATACTGAACCTTCTCACGTGTACCTACAATCCTGTAGTCACGTAATTTTATACATTTATTATATACACTATGACTTACTTTCACTATCGTACCTTGCTCTATTTGACCTCCCCTTATTTGGTCAAGATAAGCATTATGCGTTAATGAAGCACCAGACTGCAACCATGTATTACCAAATAACACACCAATAGTCGTGTACTTAATATCTCCAATCCAAGTCAATTCTCCATTCTGTGCTTGATTATAGAATTGCGTACCAACTTGCGACATACTACCAAAATAGTCCATAGATACAAAAGGAGTACCATCAAAGTTCTTAACATTATCTGGAAATGCAGTAGCACCTGATACATCAATAATCAGGTGCCTATGCAAGTTCTGTAAGTCATCAGATAACTGCTGTGAAGTTTCATACAAAGCATATAACAAGTTTACATGGTCTTGTACTGCGTGCTTAAACAATACCAAGAAATCCTCCAAATACAAAGCTGCTGCTTTCTTTTTGTTCAGATTAATAAATGCGGCTTCATATGCTTGTCGTATCGTCATGGCTTAAATATTAAATTAACAACCTATTTGTTTGCTGCTAATTTTATTAATTCTGGACGTTTTAATGCAGTTAAATCTTCACTTTTATACTCTTCTCTTGTTTCTTTTATATAATCAACCAGCTCCTCCTTACTCATATTGATAATAGATTTGCCTCCAGTATTACCTTCAACTCTATCCTTAATCAAAGCAAGAACATCTAATTTATCTTTTCTTGTGATAAACTCAATAGCCGATTCTATGGTAGCACCAATAATGATATTTTCAAAACGATACAAATCATCTTTACCCTTAAAGATAACATTATTATCTAATGCCTTATAAAACAATATGTTAGTAGCTATATTAGCACTATACAACTGCTCTATCTTCTCTGGTGTTTTCATTGCCATTTCCAAGAAGATTTGCTGTACAGCTTCTAATGTATCCCCATTTAAGTCAATACCGATTACTCTTGCTCGTGTAATTAAGTTATCAAGCGAATCATCAAATATTAATGATTTAGCAGCATGTGTTCTTTTTTCTCTCGATACAGCTTCTTTTGATACTTTAGATTCAATATAAATATAAAACATTGCCGATGGAGAATACTGTGCTTCCTCAAATGAATAAGCAATTACTGGTGAATGCTTAATCATATCCCAATAAGCTTTGTCATGTTCATCTTTTAAATTAAAAGGAGTACCATTCTTAACTTTAGATGATGATTTTTTTGTTAAAGTAAAACGCATCTGTCCACTTTCTAATTGCTCTCTTGTTGGATTTTCTATGATACCCATATAACGCCCACCAGCATCTTTTGTGGGATAAATCTCAACGGTTTGACCTGTGTTACCATATACATTTCGTAATACGATAACATCTTCTTCGGATTCAAGGTTTTTAAGGAATGTCTCTCTATCAAATTTCATAACATATAAATTTAAATTTAATTACAAATATATATCTTTTTAGCAATTAAATTAGTAAAACAAAAAAAAATCGCACTAATTTAATAATGCGATTTTCTTTTTTAATAGCTTACTACTAAAGAACAGATTCTTCAATAATGTGAGTATTATAAGGATTTGACAATACTGCTGTTGAATAACCTACAAGACCGTACTGACTACCAGTTACCATAGTTGATACATCACCAGATGTTCTTCCATCTTTACCTCCCATACCAATCAAAGTACCAGAAATCAACTCTCCACCCTCAATAGTGTAGTTAGCAATAGCAGGTGAACCAGTTTGTGGGTCTGGAGTAACATTGATACAGATAGCATATCCTTTGTTTTCGTAACGAGAATCAATATTGATAGCCTTGCTAGGAGCGAACATTAAAGTATTACCCATAACATTGTAAGAAATAAAATCACCACCGATCTCAATCTCTTTGTTTGCTTTCATTGAATACAACATGTTATTTGTTGATTGAGCAATACGCATATCGTCTTTGATAGCCTTAGCAAAATGACCATAAAAACGTTGGTTAGTAATAAATGCCCATGTATTACCTTTAGACTTACCAGACTTCGCAATCATAGCATTTACAATGTTATCAAGTACATCAGTATCCAATACAGAATAGAAAGTACGAGAAGCATAACGCTCAGCTTGTTTTTGGATTCCATCTCCCATTGGGATATCTTGTCCAGATTCATCTTGGTGTAAACATTTACCATTGATGTCAAAGTTGCTTTGACCGAAAATCAAGTGACTCTCTCTAGTGTACATGAAATTCTCATATACCATCAACTCTTTTTTCTTCAATTTCAACAATACACTTTGATTATCTTTCTTTCCATGTTCTAAGAACACATCTTCTTGTTGAGCGTATTCTGATGACCAAGAAATTGAATGATAGTGCTTAGACATATAATTTCTATGTGTCTGCGTATCCGACATGAACTTAACATATCCACGTTGAGCAAGCTCTGGCTGATAGTTAGAACGATAGATGCTAGAGCGTGTAGGAGCTAAGAAAGCTGTATTAACAGTAGTTCCTAATGAATCAGCAACAAGCTGTACTCGGTTAGCCCATACGTTATTATTAATACGTCTCACAGGGGAAATTACACGAAGCATCTGTCCGTTTTCCAATCCCATTACATCATTAGGATCATAATACTTGCGGTCAGTATAAACTGTAAACACTTCAAGATTTGAACCATTAACAACAGTAGGTGCTTGTGAGAAATATACTTTAGGAATTTCATTCACTTCAATCTCCCATTCAATGATGTGTTTTTTTACAGGGTTAAAGCCTCTGCGTGTTTTACTCTCACCATAAAATACATTTGCTAAAGTATCTGTCATTGCGGTAATAACATGTTCAGGCCATAACGTGGCTAATGTTCCTAAGCGTTCTTTATTTTCGCCCAAGTATTCGCCAACATGTTGAATAGTGAGCGTATTGCCCATATTCTCCAAATTTACGTTGCGATTAAGTTTTCTCATATTTCTAAATTTACTTATTTATTTAATCAATTAAATCATTTGCATGACTAATTTTACTAATATTTTCTTTATTAATATCTTTTTTGATAATATTTTCTCTATTACCACCAGAATTTATCTTATTTAAAGCATCCTCATATCCCTTTTGATAAGATTCTCGATTCTCCTTGTCTTTGAGTCGCTTTAATCTATCAAAATAAATATCACCATATTTACGATACCAATTTAACCTAAACATCTCTTGTGGATCAGATAATACCTCATTCTCAAATACAGACATCACATTGCCGTTCTCATCTTCAACAGTCTCCATAAGGTCAGTAAGAACCTCATTGGTCGTGTCTTTATCTACTGACCATCCTCCAACACTATCTAATGTCTTAATTGAATCTACCATTAAATTACGTTGTTTATCAATAGCCTTCTCTAAACTAGCTCTGGCTTCTTTTTTGGCCTTTTGTAATTCTAATGTTTCATTTTCTTTTAAAACCTCACGAATAGTCTTGATCTTAGAATCTATAATCCCAGACTCCGCCATTATGCCGTATCGCTCCGTAATCTCATCCTCACTAACATTAGGATTGGATTTACGCATATGCAATGAATAAATATCCCTGTCAGATAAATCATCTAACTTTAATAAATTCTGCGAATTGAAATCAATTACAGATTTATTAATTTGATTATTCACAAAATCCTCCAGCCCCATATTAGACTCTCTCAAAATACTTACCGCTCTCAATTCATCCTCTGAAAACTTCTCCTCTGATGCTAATACAGACCGTAAAATATTTACTTTTGTTTCTTTTGGTAATTCATCAAATCTCGATTTATCATCACCAATAACAACTTCCTCGGGGTTAATCCCATTAGAAACAAGAATCTCACTTATCAATCCTTGTTCATTTGCTAATTCATCTACTCTCATAACTTATAACTTATAATTAAACTTAAATTTATTTTTATTTATTTTCTTAAATGAAATATCTATTAATGAAATATTTCACGTGATATACTTTCGAACTATTTAATGATGTGAAATTAAGAAAAGTTTGCCCCGACACCACAGAACTTGCTATTGCAATACCAGCAGGTAAAGCACCAGCAACACCATCAGTAATAAATGTAGTTGCCGTTGGTGATATAGAAACATCACTTACATATGAATTGCCTCCTTCCTCTCTAATGAAAAGCGTCAATTTCATGGTAGTACACGTGGCGTTCGACAACAATTCAGAATACGAACTAAGAGATGATATTTTAAAATATTTAGAGTTAAACTCCATCTCCTCTAAGGAGTGTATCAAATTTACATTCCTTGTGTTTCTTGTATTGATATAAGGAGATGAAGATGATAAAGTATTATTCCTGTAATCAAATGTTGTACCCGGAGTAAGTACACGATTTGGCACATTGATAACAACCTCATTACTTGCCAAATTAGATGTATCATCATATATCAGATATGTAGCATGAACATGGTCTTTATCACATGCTACCAATGTATCAGTAGGCAATTGAACATTTAGCCCTTTACCATGACGTAAATCACCGATATATCTAAATCCTGTAACTCTAAATTTATCATTAATTTTAACATCAGGGAAACATAAACGCCCGAAACCAGCTGAATATTCTACAAATCCATAATTAAACCCAGACATCACAAGCTGATCCCCATGTAATTTATTACATGCCAAACGAGTTGAAGATGATCCAATATCAGCTGAAGATACCAATAAATCATCAAAATTAATATTACCATATAATATAAGATAGTAAGAAGTTGCTAATATTGAAGATTTAACCAATTCACAATCACAAAATAACTGGCCTGTATAAATATTAGAATATAACGCTTTTAAGAAACCGAACTTGCACTCAGATGCTAATCTTATATATTCAATTTCAACATACAAATGACTCATATCAGCAGATGTAGTGAAATCAACACGCTGTACTATTTTCGATATAGTCCGTATTAGGTCAGGAGGAGCACTAAAAGTAGTAGGACTTGAAAGCATTAATGATTGATTCGTAAACGTACTATCATAAAAAGTATTTACTCCCATCATCAACGAACCACTCAGATAATACAAGCCTGAGCCTTTATCCGTTCCCCATGCGTGTGCAGATACATCACTGGTAAACTCGTGCACACCATTATACCTATGATTTAAATAATTAATGGAGTCCTGATCAACTTGTGTACTTCCTATCTTTAAATAATTAGTTCCAGCAGCAAGAAGGGCATCGTAAAAAACACTTCCAGGATTAAGATTAAGTATAGTGCTATTAGGAACAATAGACAAGGTAACTCTTTTTGAATTAACAGCAGCCGCAATACCAGCATAAGTTTTTACGGGATAAGCTGAATTATCACCAATATTAGGTGATCCATTATACATATCATCTCCATTAACAGTATCTACATAAATCGTCTGCGAAATAGCCGGAGAACTAATATTCTGAATCGCTTGCACCTCATTTAATGTAAGATGATAACGCTCTCCACTAATACCTCCCTGTAATCCATATTCGCTATTATGGTCTATAATCATTGGATTATTAGTACCAGTTGCTACAAATGCTGTATTATTATAATTACTGACATAAACTATCTTGGTATTCTTAACAAGTACCCAATGCTCCTTATTGTCTGCTGTAGTGTCTACAATACGTGAATAAGCACCACCACCAAATTCATATATACCATTATCACATAAATAACGAGTACCGTTTACTCCGGGCAAAGGCAATAATGCTGATGAAGAATAATAAGACTCTACGGCATAAGCATAGAATTTCTTGGTTCTTGTTACTCCTTGCTCCGAAAATGTAGCCGCATCTTGTGATAAGTGATAATCCCCAGCACCAAGTCGATTGTAAAGATAACTATGGTCTGCGTGTATATTAATACCCATATCTTCAAAAACATGAGTATTAGTGTTGTAAATCCAATTATGCCCTGTTGATGTTTCTAATAAGATATAATTTACAGTTGGATAACTTGGAGGATTCCAGCTTGGGCTTAAATAAGAATACAGCATATGATTCATACTATCGCTATACTTTACAATCTTATTATTAACGCAATACCACGGGGCCGTATCAATTGGAGTAGGAGGAGCTGTTGCCCTTACTTCCTTAACCGTAACGGATAAATACCTTAACTTTAAATTATAAACATCATTTAGTTTATCTAACTGCGCTTGTGTGAGGTGGTATTTATGACTAGCATCACCACCCTCAATTCCATTAAGCTCATTGTGTCTAATAACCTTAGCAATATCTAGCCCATTACTCCATGCCGAAATCTTATCAGCTGGTAATGTAACCTCCATATTGTATTCGTATTTCTTTTTATCTAATCTATAATGACTATTTGTTTGTACATTGTAAACCAACCAATCTGATGTCTGCCCACCATTTAGACTAAAATTCAAATCTATAGTCCATTGAGTGCCATCGTGATAAACAATATCACCATAGTCAGCATTCATACCAGTAGCAGTCTTATCCCATAACTGAACAAATCGCTCACCAGCATAACCTACCAAACTCGGGGCACTACCACCAAATCCATCGGCTTGCTTAATCTCTACAGGGAAATATTTACAGTTGGTTCTTTCATCATACCATACGGAATTATTAATAACATCAGTAACCTCCGTATTATGGATAGCACCTGTAATTTGTCGTAAACCATTCGTTCTTATATTATTGTCAAGCCATGTCTTAAAGACTATTCGTGTTTGTTTCATATATTTTAATTTAAAAAGTCAGTATTGTAATCGTTTCCATAATCGCCCGGATATAAACCAGAACCTCCTGATGATGTTTCGAATTCTGTGGTATCACCACAATGCAAATCATTAACATTAAGATTTCTCTTATATTGATTATCTATCTTAGATAGTAAAGTCTTCAAACAAGAAAATATAACAGAAAAATACTCTTGGTATTTCTGTCTTACATCTTCCGAAACACCTTCTAATATAGATAGATTATTCTCGTCAAAATCAAGCTGTGTTACCTCGCAATTAAACAAAGGATTATCAGCTATAAGGTTGTTAAGCGTTTCTAATAGACCATATAATCGTAATGACTGTAAATATAATGTCATCATCTCTTTATTGTTGCTGATAAACATTACATCATTACTGTGCCTTAATATCATACGTGAATGAACAATACTACCATAATTGTAATACCTGAACAATTCCATGTATGTATTATATTGTGGATCTAAAAAACTTGGCATTACTTACAACTTTTACAACGTTCTGTTAATGTAAACATAATTCTCGCAGCTTCGGTAATATTATTCTCGCAAATATGAAACTTAGCAGCTTTCTTCTTCTGCATTAAGCCTATCCATTCATCCATAGTTTGCTTCTCACAAGACATATTACAGCTCTTAATGGACTCCACAATAGAATCTCTTACCTGATAAGTAATCAAATGAACATCTTCCGCATAATAAGGCTCAACACTTGAATCCACAAATGATCTTACTGTATTCGGGATATACCTTAGATTTTTAAGCACCTCCGCATTAGACATGCTGTAAGATTCACTTAGATAAGAAGCATTATTATTCGCACCCTCATCATACTCAACTGTTTCTCCATTTATAATTAAAGAGAAATTAAAGTAATCATCATCAGCAATCAAAGATGTTCCAGCAGGAAATAAAACAATATAATACCCACCGCTCCCATTTGGAACCATGAAATATGTTGGTACGGTAAATAACCATGTACTACCAGCCATGCCACCTATCAACTGATACAAATCAGGAATAATCATCATGTATGACTTATACACTCCATCAATCTTAGGCTTGTTATCCTCTACGTTAATAGCTCCATTATAAAGAGCAGGGTAAACAGCTCTTGCAGCCATGAAATTCCCAAAGCCTGTTACGTATTCAACATATATTGTTACATCAGTGAAATTCTCCTCTGCCGTTACGCATCCATCTTCATTATGGTATAAACAGTTATATTCCCCAATTTTATATCGCCACTCATGTACGCTATTATCACTTGCACTGCTAAACACAACTTGCTCGATGAATTTGCCGGTGTATTTATCAAATGACAAATAAGTCAATAGCAATAATTTCCCCCAAGCAGCAAATGACAAATCACGCACTGTCGTTCCATCACCAATATAGTTAATGTTAGCATCTGACATTACTATCTCATGTGTACTCTCATCTAAACTTAATTGAAGTGCATATTGCTGCGAGTAATCAGTAACTTTATATTCAGTACTATTTAATACACCGTAAACACCCTTGGATAAGATATTAGAATCATCATTACCAAGTAATCCACAACTGCATCCACCTCTATCTAAACATCTATCCATAATTATATATTTTTAACCTCTTTAGCCGTTCCGTTCTCAGCATAAATCTGCTCCCTTTCAAGATTAGTCCTTCTGCTTATTTCATCTAGCTTACGAGTTTCTATTTTCTCTTTAGTAATTAATTCTTTATTAGCAGTGTTAGTATCACCAGTAATCTTCATTTTCTCAAGCTCTAATTTCTTTTCAAGTATATCCAAATTACGCTTTCTCCATTGCTCTACCTCCTTTGCAGAAGCTTCACTTTGTTTCTGTAATTGACCCATCTGCTGCTCCATCTGACCAATGTACTCTTTCATCTTCTGAATCTCACTACCATCAGCTTCTCGCTCTTTCAAGCCCCTAAGCGCTAAGTCGTGAATCTCCTGTCTGGATGTCATAGTAGCACCCATAATAGCAAGCTCTGGCTTAACTAATCCAGCAGATGCAAATTCCCTTATTGCAGCACGTAATTTCTCCATGTCAATAATATCAGAATCCTCAGACTTAATGCTTACAATAAATGTAGAAACAGAATACCACTGCGGTGATACCTTGAATATCTCCCTGCTTTCTCCAATATAATAAACACCACTGTAACCATCAGGATAAGACTTCTTAATGCCATCAAGCAACATAAATAGTATATTCTCTAATGCACTATCAGTATAAGTATAGTATTTCTTGGTAGCATATGAAATGAACTTAATACCAGCTCTAACATTACTAACAGCTTCCCTTTGCTCAATTTGACCACGCATTTCAGGGTTAATACCAAACACCGAATCTGCCTCTTGCTCTAATAACTGAACAATACTATTTAATGCTAATACAGCATTACCATCTAAACTGTTATTGAAATCACCAGCTTGCTGGAATAACTCCGCTCCGGGTTGCGTAAAATCATAATACTCATCCCCATTCTTCTTTAAAGCCTTAAATACCTTTAGCCTGTCCATTAAGTTGGCTCCAAATGCTTTAGGTATAGCAGCTATATTTACCCTCGAACCTCGAACACCAGATAAGGCCGTAAGATTCTCCCTGTGGAAAATCATTATGTCAATCATATCCTGTATGTCAATAGTATTAGCTACAACACTATTGACCTTAGATCGGAAATTGTTATAACTCGCCCCTTGATAATCAAATCGTACTCGTCGGTAATCCTTGTAATCCCTGTCAGGATACACTTTCTTACCTAAACCTAAATAATACTTAACACCAACTCTATAACCCTCATAAAGCTGCTCTATAGAATCTTCCCTCTTCTTCTTCCCAGAGACAAAAGCCATGAGCTTTTCATCAAAGGTAATAGGCTCCCTCGATATGGTCTCAGCTTCCTTATACTGTACGTGATAAACCTCCACAACATCATTCAAATTCCTATAGTAAGCATCGTATAATGATACATCCATAAAATATGAATCATATCCGTATCTCGAAATGTTATAGTCTTTTATATATGAATTGTTAGCCCCTAAAATAATATCATTATCTTTTAAAAACTCCTCCTTCTCCGTTCTACTCATATAACCACCAAGCTCCATAATGACTTGTCGCTTAGTCATGTAACGTCTGTAAACAACAGCATCAGAGTCCTGTATGTCATTGCTACTCTTCCCTTTCATGAAAAAGAAATCCTCCGATGGACATACCTCCACCATGGGTATAGTATTCTTTACATTAGGTAATTTGCGAATCGCATATTCATTGGCAATCAAAAATTCATCAAATATCTTCTCTAATTTATCCTGAATGTCAAAGTCAGAACTATTAAGAATAAAATTAACAATATGCTGTGCCGCTGACTGAAAAGAACTATCCACTTTCTCCGCATATTGACCCTCAATTTTCTTATGAGAATCCGCAAACTCCTCTTCGCTTTTAGCACTCATTAAAGAATTGAAAATCTCTTTGGACTTTTTATGATTACGTGCAGATCGCTCTTCTTGCTCCTTTTTAATGGTGTAATCATCAACAGCAGTTACCTGTGATTTCAATTCTTTAGATAGAAGAATACCCTTCAATATATTCATACGAAGGGTAATCAATGGATAAAATTTCAGGCTGGCAGGCGTGCCAATTCCAAAGTTATCTTCAAGATACTTGTAATCAGAATTGGTTCTTATACCCATAGAGTACTGCCTTGCTTTACGTGTCTCTTGTTTATCCCACACGTAATTACCAATGTAGTAATCTAATTTATTTTGTACATGTTGTATCTTATCCTTTTTCGACATTGTTCCTCTTATTTCGTTCTGAAAATTACATCCCTGTAATCAATTGTTCGAAACGTATATTCAGCCGTTTCTAATAATTCCATATTGGCACCAATGCCGTATTCCCAATATATCATATCACCCTCATTGATCCCAATTGCCCTCGCTTCATCAGATACAGAAACAACCTCTCCGCTGTCGTGCATCCGATTATCACTCTCAACAAATTCACTCTCCGGTAATATAATACCATTTTCAATACGCTCTGATGTCTTTTTTAATTTTACTAATATCCGATTAAATACAACCCTCGGATTACTTATATTTTCATCACTACACACAATTGATACATTATGCCACTTGATAAATTCAAATATGTAATCACTATGAGATAATACCCTCGTGCCAGCTAACTGACCGTAAACCACAAATTCATCCTTCTTAATCTCTTCCCTCGTGCTGTCAAGTACTTTAGCAACGTAATGCTTCAACTTATACATCCCCTTCGAATCTCGCTCAACCTCCTGGTCGTTGGTCTTCCCTAAAATTAAACCAGACTTACTCTTAACTTCTTTTACCTCTAATCCAACTAAGATATTATCATTCAATAACTCAATAGTACCTAACGAAATCTTTTTTAACATAACATATTATTTTTTATAAATTAAACATTCATTTTACAAGCTATTCTATTTAGCTCTATATTAAATCAGAACTCCGCTAAGTCCTAACATTTACCTCATG
>DZBD01000010.1:28703-33904 GCA_022729795.1 Sulfuricurvum sp.
CTTTGGTATATTACCACCACTCGATACCCACGCTCCATAAGTGTCCTCAACAACACCTGTAGCTGGATTAGTCCATTTTGTAGCAACACCCCTATTGTAAGTGTGTGGTGCATAAGCAACAACATTACTGCCATTAGTTACAGGCCGGTAATAAACACTATTGTCTGTGTTGAAATTAACACGCTCTTGACCCTTTACAAAGTTATCATAATCAGTTGGTGTCCAATTGTAATTATAATACTTCTTATCAACAGCAACATCCGCTACACGCTTAACATCAACAGGATTAGTACTGCCTGTCTGGTAAGCTCGTATCTTAGGTTTGATTATCCCACTTCTCATAAACTATTAGAGTAAAATTTGTTACGTGCCGCTCTAGGGTAATTATAATCAGTAAATCTTACAGCTGATAAATGATCCTGTAATCCAGATGTCATGTTATCCCATAAAACAGTATTATTACCAGCTTTCTTCGAACCAATAATGTAAGCATCCGCATCAGTAGCATTAATGTCAGTCTTAATAGGTACCCAACCTTGCGCTGAATAACTATATGCCGTATAGGGTGAGTTAGAATCCTTCCTCCGTAACACAATGTCAGTCGGCCCCTCAGCTAAAAACTCATTTAACTTGCCATTAATCATGATCGGAAACTCCGTTGCAGTCGTAACCTTATAAGGTACAACAGCTGAATTTAAAATATTCCGGCCTGTCTGTGCAGCTCCTATCTTCGTCTTAATTATTCCACTTCTCATAATGTTATTTCTTAATTTTACAATATGCTAATTTTACAAAATTTCTACAAATATAGGCATTACTAATACATTTTAAAATCTATTTTGTCATTTTCTTCACTTTTCTCACCGCCCCTACTCTCGTAATAATCCTCGTCAAATCTATTAACCCCCTTCTCATCTACCCACCTAACTATGCCACTATTCTGTGAGGCTAACATACCCTTAATTAACTGCTCACCTGCACTAGCCTGCCTATAACCATACTGCTTATTCCCCCTCTCATCAACGTAATATCGCATAGGCTTAAAACCACTCGTTAATACTTCCCCCTGCTCCCTCGCTCCTATTCCCATGTACTCCGCATCACTTATCTCACATAAACCCATAGATATAACCATGTCAAAACGTCGCCTGTCATTCTCGTTGAAATCACGCAACTGCTCAACTAATGGCATTATGTCTAAATCTAAATAGTTGTCCGAAACATACTCCCGAACCTTCTCATCCATATGTACCTGCGCTTGCGTACTACCAGGTGTACCCATGTACTTACTCTTCTTCTTGCCACTCTTGTCACTCAGTAATAAACCCGCTCGCTCTAAAAATAAATGGTAATACCCGTATTGCCTGAAATACTCAACTATCTTTATCTTCGTCCACTCCAAATTTACCTTCGCTCCGTAATATAAACACAACTTTAACGCATTCTCATAGTCATCCCTTACATCACCACTGCGGTAATTGTAATAAGCTACGTATAAATTACTGCTCGAACTGAAAAACTTGCCATCAATAACCCTCTTCTTTATTAATACACTCAACTTACTACCATCATGAGTTACAGAGTCCAAATCTCCTACGTCTATACTGTCTATCCCGGCTATGTATAAATCTTCATACATAGCCCCACTAGGACTTAACTCAGGCTCCTCAACTATGTATATGTTGCCTATCCTATTCCTCTCAAACTCTACCCCACTAATATCACCGTTCCCATTACGCTTCCATAATAAACTACCCCTAATAACAGGGCGAGTCAGCCCCAGCTCTATCCGGTTCCACGCCTCCGCTAAATTCTCCGGATTAAACCTATTAGTACCCTTCTTTAAAAATACCTCCCTCAAATTCTGAGGATACTCCTGTATGAAGTTCATGTAACTCTGAGTATCACTCATCTTTACTAACCGGTCAACATTGTTCTCCGTTAAAGCCACCTCTACATTCGGGACTCCTGTCGCCTCCCATGTACCCATCTTCTTGTACTGAACTGGTATGAATATCCCACTATCCATACCATCCCACTCGTTTACAGCGTATATGTTAAATGCCCTCGGATTAAAAAATATATCCTTGGCATAGTCATTCCTTACAGAACCTCCAGTACCGGCCATCATAACTAAACACTTGTTCTTATTACTGCCTCCTACTGCCCACGCTCCCCTAGATTGAGTGAATACATCCTTTAAATTACCCAAATTCTTGCCATCAGGAAAAGCACCAAATTCCTCTATTAACTGAGTATGAGGCCTAGTACTCCTTATCTTGTCCGAATTCTTGCCGTAAACCTGCTTCTTCATTATGCTCAAATAGCCACTCTCTATAGCCCCATACTCACCCATCTTTATCTCACCACTGTACTTCAATACATCACTGTCGTTGATTAACTTATGCGCAAAACCCGGATACTTCTTGTAAAACTCTCGCATCGATATATCCATGTAGGTCCAACTCGCATCCGCATGACTCGGCATACTCGAACTTATAAAGTTTACACTCCCAGGGAAAAAATTAAACCTCCGATTCATTACACTTACAAAATAATGCGTCTTACCTATACCCCTACTGCCCATTAACGCATATATCTCACCACCTACGGCAGCCTCCCATAACGTGTCCATAATGTACTGATCTACACGACTGTATATCGGATTCCCTATGTGGAAACTATTGTGGCTTATCTTGCCACCTATAACCATAGGTATCTCAAATAAATGGAAATTCATAAAGTGATACATGAACGGATTGAAATAAACCTTCCCTACACGACGACCATTCATTACATAATACGTCTGCTCCTCATACCACTCCCTCTCTAATTCTATACTAACACCCACTAAAGGCGTGCGACCACTCAATAACCGCTTGTCTACCTCAATAGGACTCAAATACTCCTTTAATGTCATCGCCATAACTTATTACCCCCTTTTTAATACAAATATAGTAACTTAACACTAATCATTACAACCTTAATCCATTATTATTGTGAACTACACTCACTCAATAAAACTCATAACACCAAAATATACCACCACCACCCACAAAATCATATCAATAATTAATCATATCAATAAAACTCATAACACCAAAATATATAACACAAAAAAAAAAGAAGGCTAACTCGTAGCCCTCCATTCAATCCGCCTTGTACCGACGTGAATAATATCACATATATATATAGTTATTCCCTCAATACCAAAAAAACTCACACCCTAAATACATATCAATCCCTCAAAAAATCCCTCACAGATACATCATAATGACCCAAATCCTTCGTGCTGAAAGTATGCTTCTCTAAACCACCATAATCATTGAACCATACACACCTCACCCCTACCAACATAGTACTCGTGCCACTGCTCGCTCGCTCTACCTTCTCTACTAACATTACCCTACTCGTAGGTAAACGCTTCACTATAACTAAATCTCCCTCGTTGAAATATATCTTATCCATATCTTACCTCATCTCTTTATCCCAAAACTCATAACCCACTCTCACTACCAATACTCCGTAATGTACCACTCTCTATTAACGAACTCTTCTTATTACCCCTTAACTTATTACCACTCGTCCCACTTAATATCAAATCCCTTACCTTCTTCTTAGCATTGTATAATAAATCTAAATTCTTTAAATAGCCACTCAATATGTCATTGTACTTCTTCCCACTCATAATCTTATCCTCCCCATCTTCTATGTCATCTACGCGCATCTCATCTATCTTGCGTCTTATGTCGTCTATCTGCTTGTCATATACATATAACATGCGCTCCTCTTCACTGCTCCCATATAACTCATAAGCAGCCATACCCCTCTCTATTAACGGATACTCATCCCCTCGCTTGTCCCACCGACTGCCGTAAACTAACCGCTCAGCCTCCTGCTCCCTTATCGAATAATCAATGTGTCGTAAAGGATTGTTTATCCCTAAATCACACGTTAAATAAATATACCTTAATCCCAATAACCCTCGCTTCATGCCTAAACTGTCTATGATCGATACAAACTCCGGTACCATTAACATGTTGTAATCTACTACTATTACTCCCTCCCTTATCTTGAAATTTATCATAACATAATATTTTTACACAAATATAACTATTCATCACATATCCACAATCATATCACCTCACTATATTTGTCTAATCACCCAAACATCTTTTTTTATTTATCAGTTTTTCTATCTGAAAATTATTTATTTAATTATTTCTAATTATTTATTTTTTTATCCCCGATTTTTTTACATAGGATTTTTTATAGGGGGGGGGGTCTATTTATTTAATTAATTAATTAATTAATTATTTATATTTAATTATTTTCCTATGTTTTTTTATATCTGATTTTTTTATATAGGATTTTTTCTATCTAAATTTTTTACATAGGATTTTTTATAGGGAGGGTGTCTATTTATTTAATTAATTATTTATTTCTAATTAATTATTTCCTATCTGAAAATTTTTCCTATCTGATTTTTTATATGAGAGGATATCTATTTAATTAATTATTTAATTATTTTCTCCTAAAATTTTTATATCTGATTTTTTTTACATAGGATTTTTTATAGGGAGGGGTACCATGCATCATCCCCTGTCCTGTTTGCCGTGGGGAAGTGAACTTCATGTGAGTCATTATCCACACGCCCGTGCCGCATACGACGAACAGTATGTAAAAATATTTAAATTTAGGATTATGAAAAGCATTACAGATTTCAACAGTGACGCAACAGCAAATGAATTATTAAAGTCAGCTATTCCTATGTCGTCTGGTTTAGGGGATGTAGCCGGAGTAACAAGTATCCAATTGGTAGGTTACCAAGAACGAACAAGTAAGGCAGGAAAACCCTACCTACTTTTTGACGCAAGTACCCAGAATGGAGAAAAAGTATCTATCTCAGCATGGGATATTAACGCAATGGGCTTAACAGTAACAGAAACCCCACAGGGGGTTAAAGAAGATGGTCGAGTTCCGTTCAAGAACACATACGATTTATTGTGGAGTGTTCGCAAAACCTTACCAAAGGATGCTATCGTTGCATCTGCCGTATCTACAGATTGCAAATATAACTACGTGAAAGCGTTGTAGTATTTGCCCCACAGGTATATAGCCGTAACCTGTGGGTATAACGGCTTTTTTTTAAAAAATAAGATAAGATAAATAAACGCCATGGTCTGCATGCCAGATGGTAC
>DZBD01000095.1 GCA_022729795.1 Sulfuricurvum sp.
ACCTATGACCTTCGGGTTATGAGCCCGACGAGCTACCGAACTGCTCTATTCCGCGGTATTTTACAAACTTGCTTACCATGTTTGTTGGAGCGAAATTATAGGTAAATTACTTTTTTTTGTCAAGGATATTTGGCTTGAATTTATGAATATTATTTGAACTGTTTTTAATTAATATTTTTATATAATCAAATCAAATTATTAAAAAGAGAATTTATGACGCCGACTCAAAGAGTATTAGAAGCAATAGCAGAGATAAAAAAAGGGAATATGGTCATCATGGTGGATGATGAAGACAGGGAAAATGAGGGTGATTTGGTTTATGCATCTGCGTTTTCGACTCCAGCTCATGTAAACTTTATGGCTACACATGCCAGAGGTTTAATCTGTGTAGCCATTAGCAAGTCTATAGCAACGAGACTAGAACTCAATCCAATGGTTAGCTCTAACACATCTTCGTATGAAACAGCTTTTACGGTCTCTGTAGATGCAAAAAATGCACTTACGGGGATATCTGCCGCCGAGAGAGATACAACTATAAAAATATTGGCAAATCCAATCTCTCATGCAACCGAATTAGTAAAGCCCGGACATATTTTTCCTCTTATTGCTAAAGACGGCGGAACATTGGTTCGAACAGGGCATACTGAGGGTTCGGTGGATTTGTGTCGTTTGGCGGGTTTGAACGAGTCTTCCGTAATCTGTGAAATTATAAAAGCAGACGGTACGATGGCAAGACGCGATGATCTTGATGTTTTCGCTGATTTGCATAATCTCAAAACCGTTTTTATCTCCGACATCGTTGAATACCGCTTGGCAAATGAGAGATTAGTTAAAGAGACTGAGCTAAAAGAGATAGAGTTTTTCGGTGTCAAAGTACAACAGCACACCTTTTTAGACCATGATGGAGTAGAACATACGGCTATCGTATTTTATAAAGCCAGTGAAATAGCAAATGTACGGGTACATAATGTTATTTCAGACAAAGAACTTCTTCTAAATCAGGCAAAATATAATAACCTAATCAACTCCATAGAATATTTGAAACAAAATAGCGGTGTTTTAGTTTTTATAAATAAGCCCAATCATCAAGATAATGCAGCTATGAAAGAGTTTGGAATAGGTGCGCAGATACTCAAATCACTGGGTATATCTAAAATGAATCTTATCACTTCTTTGAAGCAGACGGATTTCGTAGGTTTAAGCGGTTTTGGCTTGGAAGTGAATGAAGTGATAGACATTTAGAAGAACACTAAAGTTCATATAGTTTAGCTACAATAAATAAAAAACAGAGAAAAAAATGAGAGAAATTTTTAGTAGATTAGAAGATGGTAGTTTAATTAGTATTGAAGCAGAAACAGAGGCTCATGAATACAAAGGGGAGAATCCTTGGTTATTTAGCGTCTTTATTAAGTATGATGCAGTCAATCAAAGTGAAGATAAGTACGAGGAGTTCTTAGAGACGAAAGAGTCGCTGATTATAGCGCTCGAACACAATCAAAGTGCTCATTATGCCGGTAGCCGAATTGTTGATGGCTGGAGTGAGTTTTATTTTTATGCTTCCTCTTCAAAGGAGCTTAGTTCTATAGTGTCTGCAATTTTAGCACCTGCAAATTATGTTTATGAAAGCAATGTAGTAAAGGATACAAAATGGAGTTTTTATGAGCTTCAACTTTGTCCGACTGAATTGGAATCGCATCATCTTCAGAGTGCGCAAATTATATTTTTACTCGAAGAAGAGGGTGATGATATCAGTGTTGCAAGAGAGGTAGAACATTATGCCGTATTTGACACAAGCACACAGAAAAATAGATTTGTCAACAGTGCTTTGGAACTTGGTTTTAGTTTTAAAGATGATATTGCAACCGATGAATACGAGCATGGAGTAGCTTTGGTGAAAATCCACATGCCAAGCGAAGAAGAAGTAAAGAAAAATGTAGAAACGCTGTTTGCACTTATTAAAAAAGAGCGTGGTTTTTATGAGGGCTGGAGTACAACTTTGGCAGATAAAGAAGAAAATAATTAAATGCTGAAAGTAAAAAGCAACGGTGACAAACTTTTCGCAATAAGTGGACTTATTCATTATATTTTGGTTGTTTTTTTAAACGCTTTTACAGATCTCGGACATAAAATTATTATTCAAAATACTGTTTTTAAGATTTATGACGGCGATTTGCAAATTATTTTGACAGCCATTGTCAACGCTCTTGTCCTTTTACCTTTTATTATGATGTTCTCTCCATCGGGTTATTTGGCAGACAGGTTTCCTAAAAATATTATTATGGAATATTCGGCGGCATTTGCTGTTGTTATTACACTTTTTATTACCTATTCTTACTATCAGGGCTGGTTTTATACGGCTTTTGCTATGACTTTTTTACTTTCACTTCAAAGTGCTCTTTATGCACCAGCGAAATATGGATACATCAAAGAGTTGGTAGGAATAAAGTTTATTACTTCAGGAAACGGTGTCGTTCAAGCTACAACAACGGTTGCCATTTTAAGCGGAATCATTTTTTATACGGTTTTGTTTGAAAATATGCTTGATAATAGTTTTCAGACGAAAGAAGATATCTTGCTTCTTGTCGCACCCCTTGGCTGGTTGCTTGTAGCAGGTTCGATTATAGAGTGGTTTTTAGCATCCAAATTGCCAAACAAAATGCACAAATCCAGTGAAAAAAACTTTAAACTCAAAAAATATTTTAAAGGCACATATCTTCATAAAAATATCAAAATTATGAAAAGAAAAAAAGAGATATTTGAAGCTATTATTGCTCTGAGCCTCTTTTGGTCTATTTCTCAGGTTGTTTTAGCAATTTTTGGAGAGTACGCAAAAAGTGAGCTAGGTGTTACAAACACTATTTTTGTCCAAGGCGTTATGGCGTTGGCGGGGGTAGGGATTGTAATAGGCTCTCTGATGGCTGCAAATTTTTCAAAATATTATATCAATACAGGTTTGATAGCTCTGGGTTCTATCGGTATAACAATTATTGTTTTTAGTGTGCCGTTCGTTACTTCGATGAGTATGATGGCGGTCATGTTTATGCTTTTTGGTGTTTTTGCAGGTCTTTTTATGGTTCCCTTGAATGCACATATCCAATTTCTTTCTCCCGGAGTGCACTTAGGTACAATCTTGGCGGGCAGTAATTTTATTCAAAATATATTCATGGTATCTTTTTTATTATTAACAACTTTTTTTGCATATTACGGGATGAATGCCAAAGTGCTTTTTTATCTCATGGGGATTACAGGATTGTATCTTAGTTATATGGTTTTTAAAAGATATCTTATTATGACATTTTGGGCAGCTCTTGAGCTTGTACTGCGAACACGCCATATATATAATTATAGTGGTTTGGAGCACATTCCACATGCCAAGGCTATTTTACTATTGGGAAATCATGTGAGTTGGATTGACTGGTTTATAATTCAGCTTCCTATACAAAGAAGGATAAACTTTATGATGGATAAAGATATTTATCATTGGAGATATTTGCATCCCGTATTCAAAAAAGGCAAAGCAATTCCCGTATCTCCCAAAGCTTCAAGAGATGCATTATTAGAAGCACATATGCGCTTGGAACAAGGGAATATTGTGGCACTTTATCCTGAGGGTGCTATTGCAAAAACAGATGCAATAGGAAATTTTTATAGAGGTTATGAACTTATACCGCAAAATTACGACGGGGTAATTGTTCCTTTTTATATAGAAGGTGCAGGTGGAAGTATTTTTTCCAAAACAAAGCAAGCAGGGAAAAAAAGTTTTTTCAAAAGACGGGAGATAAGCGTCTATTTTGCTCCTCCTGTTGCAAAAGATATAAAAGCGGATCAACTCCGAGAGGTTATTATAAGTCTAAAGGAAAAGAATGAAGCTCAATAAACCAAAATATTCACTTTTTAAAAACGGACGCTATGCTGTTGATGGACTGATAGATATAATCGAAACTGAAAGTTCTTTTAAAATGCAGTTGCTTTTATTTTTTGTGATGAGTATAGTAGCATGGGAACTGCCTATTAGTTTTGGGTATGCAAGTATGTTGTTTTTATCTTTATTTATCCCTATCATGGCAGAGATTGCAAATAGTTCTATAGAAAGAGCAGTGGATTTGATAACGAGAGATTATCATATTTTGGCAAAACGTGCCAAAGATGCAGGCGCTGCTTTGGTTCTTTTGAGTTTAATTTTGACAGGATTAATCTGGATATTTGTTTTAATAGCGGCATTTGACTTGGTGTAGGAAATGAGGTGAAATCGCTTTTTGTTTTTTTTCTTCTTCTTACTTTTGTTGGAGCAAATGAACGACCTAAGATAGCATTGGTGCTTAGCGGCGGTGGTGCAAGAGGTGCCGCACATGTCGGTGTATTAAAAGTTTTACAAGAGAAAAAGATACCGATTGATTTGATTGTAGGAACAAGTATGGGTTCCTTTATAGGCGGTTTGTATGCCTCAGGAAAGACCCCTTCTCAAATAGAAAAAATGTTAATCTCTACAAATTGGAATGATTATATTCAGGCTGATTTTAATCGTCAAGATATACCTATGAGAAAAAAACAAAACGAATACACTTATCAGGGAAAATTAGGGATGGGCGTAGATATTAAAAACCGTCTTGTTCTGCCTACGGGCGTATTAAAGCGCCAACCTTTACTTTATAAGTTTTTAAAAGAAACGCAGCATGTGCAAAGCATTCATAATTTCGATGATTTTCCCATCCCTTTTCGTGCGGTGGCTACAAATATTAAAAATGGGGATGCAGTTGTTTTAAAATCAGGTTCATTGGCAAAAGCTATTTATGCTTCTAGTTCAATCCCCGGCGGATTTCAGCCTATCTGTATAGATGGAATTGATTTGGTAGACGGGGGCGTTAGTAACAATATCCCTATCTCTGTTGCCAAAGAGATGGGAGCGGATATCATTATTGCCGTTGATGTAAGCGAGGACTTTAGCGAAGAGTTGGAAGTGAACTCTTATTTTGTCGTAATGAATCAACTCGTAAATATTTTAATGAGAAAAAATGCTAATACCTCCATAGCGACTCTCACCGATAAAGACATATTGATTACCTCAGATTTAAAAGGTTATAGCGGCTTGGATGTAGATCAGTATGCTTCTATTATTAGCAAGGGCTATGAAAGTGCGTTAAAAGTGGATAACAAACTAAAGTCTCTTTCTTTAAGCGATGAAGAATATAAAAACTATAAAGAAAAATATAGAGCAAAAACAAAGTATAAGAAAAACATCATTGACAAGATAGAGATAAATAATCCAACGTATATCAGTGATAATTCTATTTTAAGAAGATTGCATGTTCATGTCGGAGATACGCTTGATGAAGATTTGATTCGTGCAGATTTGCTTCATATCTATAATACGATGATGTTTGACAGTGTAGAATATGTTCTTAAAAAAGAAAACGGACAAAATATATTAGTCATTACAACAGCTCCTGCTTGGGATAATCACGGTGAAATCCGTTTTGCATTAGGTCTTGAAGACGATTTTCACGGTCACTCCAATTATTCACTCAAAGTGGGATATACCATGTTTGGGCTCAACGAATACGGCGGTGAGTGGAAAAATGATTTTGCAATAGGAAAAAGAAAAAAAGCCTATACGGAAATATTTCAGCCTTTTGATGCCATGCAGAGATACTACATCAAACCATCCGTTGTTTACAGTAGCTGGGTAGACGTGATTCCCGCAAGTGCAATGGGAAATCCTTCTAATGGAAATTATGAACTTGGGGTAGAAAGATACGGGGGAACATTTGTTTTTGGTGCCCATATCGGAACGGATTATGAATTTGAGACAGGAGTATCGTCTTTTCATGATTCTTTGGAAATACAATTATTGAATGATATACGAAATTATAATGCAAAGCCTATGTATGTATCCATAAATGTTGATAATTTAGATAACATTCATTTTCCAAAAGTTGGAGTCAAATCTAAACTTATTTGGACGAAAGAACTGCGAGAACTTAAAAGTGATTATGACTATGAACAAGTATATTTTGAACTTGAAAAGCCACTTACTTTATGGTTTAATAATGTAACAACATATGTAAAATATGGAAACACGTATAAGAGTGATATAACAGCGATTGCCGGAAATTTTAATCTAGGCGGCTTGTTTAATTTATCCGGTTATGTTCCTTATTCTTTAAACGGCAGTAATATGCTGCTAGGAGTTTTAAGATATCGGTATCAACTCAAAGATGGAGGTTTTTTTGGAGCATTGAATACTCCGCTATATGTTGGATTTAGTGCCGAAATAGGCAATACTTGGGATAAAGGTCATAATGTAAGTTATGATATAATGAAAAAATCAACAACGGTGTATGCGGCGGCTGACACAATATTGGGTCCTTTTTACTTGGCTTACGGTTTTTCAGAAGCGGGTGAGCAAACTTTTTATTTATATTTAGGAGAAAAATTTTAATGAAAACAACTTTGATAATCGGTGCAGGCGGAGTAAGTAGAGTCGTTGTATACAAATGTGTACAAAATGCGGACGTATTTGGAAAAATCGTATTGGCAAGCAGAAGTATAGGAAGATGCGAAGCTATAAAAAACGAACTTCCACATGCCGAGATTGAAACGGCAGCAGTAGATGCAGACAGCACAGAAGAAGTGATAAAACTTATCAACTTACATAAGCCGGATATCCTTATAAATGTTGCTCTTCCTTATCAGGATTTGACGATTATGGATGCTTGTATCGCTACAAAAACTCCTTATCTGGACACTGCAAATTATGAGCATCCTGATGAAGCCAAGTTTGAATATAAACTTCAGTGGCAAAGAAGCGAGAAGTTTAAAGAAGCCGGAATTATGGGACTTTTAGGTTCTGGATTTGACCCGGGCGCTACAAACGTATTTTGTGCTTATGCTCAAAAACACTATTTTGATGAAATTCATACTATAGATATTTTAGATTGTAATGCAGGTGACCACGGCTACGCATTCGCAACAAATTTTAATCCGGAAATTAACCTCAGAGAAGTCTCTTCAAAAGGGCGTTACTGGGAAAACGGAAAATGGATAGAGACAGAGCCGATGGAGATTATGCAAGTTTGGGATTATCCGGAAGTGGGTCCAAAAGACTCTTATTTACTTTATCATGAAGAGATGGAATCTCTTGTTCAAAATATCAAAGGGCTTAAAAGAATCAGATTTTTTATGACTTTCGGTCAGAGCTATTTGACGCATATGAAATGTTTGGAAAATGTAGGGATGCTAGGAATAGAGCCTGTTGAGCACAAGGGGATGAAAATAGTTCCTATGGAATTTTTAGCAACACTTCTTCCGGATCCTGCAACTCTCGGTCCAAGAACGAAAGGCAAGACAAATATCGGTGTAGTTGTCGAGGGAATAAAAGACGCTCAAACGAGAAAAATTTATATTTATCAGGTAAAAGACCACGAAGAGTGCTATAAAGAAACAAATTCACAAGGTGTTTCTTATACTACGGGAGTACCAGCAATGATAGGTGCAAAACTGATGCTACAAGGTATCTGGAGTGGCAAAGGCGTATTTAATATAGAACAAATGGATCCAGATCCTTTTATGCAAGAGATGAATACGCAAGGTCTCCCTTGGCAAGTAAAAGAGCTTTAATAGAGATGATGCAGGATTTCAGCAAGGTTCAAACACCGTGTTATATTTGTGAAGAGGAGCTTTTAGAGAATAATCTTAAGCTTCTTGATTCTGTGCAAAAAGAGAGTGGAGCAAAGATAATATTAGCTCTCAAAGGTTTTGCGATGTGGAGTACGTTTGAGCTTGTCTCAAAGTATCTCAAAGGATGCACATCAAGCGGACTTCATGAAGCTCGCTTAGCAAGAGAAGAGTTTTGCAAGTTTAATCCACATGCCGAGGTGCATACCTACTCTCCTGCTTTTAAAGAGGAAGATATAGAGGAGATTGCAAAAATTTCGGATCATATTGTTTTTAATTCACCGGCGCAACTCTTTAGATTTAAAGATAAAGTAAAAGCAATAAATCCACATGCCGAACTCTCTTTAAGAATCAATCCGGAAGTATCCTCTTCACCAAAAGACATTTATAATCCTTGCGGTATTTATAGCCGTTTGGGTACGACGCTTGCAAACTTTGACGAGGCTGTTTTAGAACATATTGACGGCCTGAATTTTCACGCTCTCTGTGAGCAAAACGTCGATGCGCTTGAAGAGGTTTTAATCGCTTTTGAAGAGAAATTTTCAAAATATTTTAAAGGGCTCAAATATATCAATTTCGGTGGCGGGCATCATATAACCAAAAAAGGTTACGATGTTGAGAAATTGATTCGTCTTATCAAAGAGTTTAAAGCAAAATATAATGTAGAAGTATATTTAGAACCAGGCGAAGCAGTAGGTTGGCAAACTGGATTTTTAATTGCAAGTGTGTTGGACACATTTCAAAACGGTATGCAAGTAGCAATTTTAGACACTTCGGCAGAAGCCCACATGCCGGATACTTTAGCAATGCCTTACCGTGCAAATGTGCGCGGCAGCGGCGAGACAGGTGAAAAAAAATACACCTACCGTTTTGGCGGAAATACTTGTTTAGCGGGAGATATTATGGGAGATTATTCCTTTGATGCACCCTTAAATATTGGAGATAAAGTTATCTTTGAAGACCAAATTCACTATACTTTTGTTAAAAATACAACATTCAATGGAATTAAGCTTCCCTCTTTGGCTATTTATACAAAAGAGGGAACTTTGAATATTGTTAAAGAATTTGGATACGAAGATTATAGAAATAAACTCTCCTAAGGAAATAATATGCTGGCAGATAAAGAAAGATGGAATAAACGGTTCGTAGAATTTCCGATGCCGAGTGAAGTCTCAGCGATTGTTGTAAAGTATATTGCAGAGGCAAATGTAGGTCAGGCAATTGACTTGGCATGTGGAACCGGAAGAAATACCCATTTTTTAGCGGATAAAGGTTTTTTTGTGGATGCCGTTGATATTTCCGATTATGCATTAGAGCGAGTGCGTAAAGGTGCAACTATTGCAAAGATAGAATCAGATTTGGACAAATATAATATTGCTCCAAATACGTACGATCTTATTGTGAATATCAATTATTTGAACCGCCGTTTAGTATCTCAGATGAAAGATGCACTTAAGAAAGAGGGAATACTTATATTTGAGACTTTCATCGTAGCGCATGGAGATTATGATCATGAAACGATGAATCTGGACTATCTTCTGAGAAAAAATGAACTTCTTCACTCTTTTATAGGGCTTGAAGTTATCTACTATGAAGAAAGAGATGATGTGAATCTCAGAGGTGAAAAAGTAAGAATAGCCTCTTTAGTAGCAAAGAAATCGTAAAATATTTTTTAGGTTTTTAAAAGTGAACCGAAGTATATATCTACTAAAAAAATCAATATATAATTTGGATTGTAATCATACTGTTTATGAAAGCTAACACCTGGAGAGATTTGGTAGTAAAACCAATCTTTCCATATATTCTCACGCCAACTCAGAGATGTTACGTAGTTGTTTATTCCACCGTATGTCTGCATTTTTTGTTCGGTAACATATTGATACTCAGTATTTCCTAAAAATGACTGAGATATGCCAAGACCAGTATTTTTTTGTGGAGAGTAATAATATTGGAATGAAAGCGCATAGTCCATCCCCTTTATATTTTCTTTTGTTTTTCTATGAAGTGCAATTCTAATAGCCCAATCCGATGAAATTTTAAACCATCCTTAAATCTGGGGAATCTGTTCA
>DZBD01000096.1 GCA_022729795.1 Sulfuricurvum sp.
GACCTTTATATTTAAATCTTTATAAATCGAGTTAGGGGTGGTGAATGGCAGTTATCGTTATTGAGTCAGAAAATTTTTGCCCCTATTGTGAAAAGTTTTCCAAGGAAGTTAGCTCGCTCTATAAAGGCAGCATTCCGCTACGAACAGTATATGCCAAAAGCTTACGTGGCTTTGCTCTCACAACAGATACCAAAGCTACCCCCACAATTTTCTTTATAGAAAACGGTAGAGAGGTTTTCTCGCACTTGGGCTTTATGAATTCACAGGATTTTTACAAAACATTGGGAGCTTTTAAACTCGGCAAAGAAAGTGAAAGTTATCAAGTGGCATTTGACAAAAATACGGACAATAGATTTTGTAAACAATACAACATTTTTAAAGATACCCCTGATGGTGTTTTTGTGGATAAATTAAGCGGAGAGATTCTTTTTGATACTAGAGATCGATTTGATTCCGGCACCGGGTGGCTTAGTTTTTACAAAGCAGTCAATGGTTCAACGGTGGAAAAAATCGACCATAGTTTTGCTATGGAGCGAACGGAAATAATAGCAAAAAAAAGTGGTGCGCATTTGGGACATGTATTTCCCTATGAAAATGGAAAAAGACGATTTTGCATCAATGCAACCGTATTGGAATTTGTCCCACGAGCTTCAATCAAGTAGAAAAATAGGTTTTTTTGCTAGAATTTAACACAAATATTAATATAAAGAAAACAAATGATTAGAATTTTAATGGTTGAAGATGACGAGATTATTACCGAGTATTTACAAAAATTTTTTGATACGTGTGGCTATGGTCTCACTCATGTAACACGACCTTCACAAGCATTAAATTACATCAAAAAAGAGAATTTTGATATCATTTTACTCGATTTGACGCTTCCTGAAGTCGATGGACTCGTTCTTTGCAAGCAACTCAACTCGCTTACAACAACTCCTATCATCATATCGAGTGCACGAAGCGATATCAATGACAAGTTGGTAGCCCTTGAATACGGAGCTGATGATTATCTCGCAAAACCCTACGACCCAAGAGAGTTAGAAGCACGAATCAAAGCCGTTCTCAAACGTACGGGTAAAATAGCCAAAGATGAGAATGCGGCGTTTATTATGGACGAAGAAAGTTCACAAATTGTTCACAACAATAGAGCGTTAGAACTCACCCCAGCAGAGTATCAAATACTAAGAATATTCCTACAAAATCCAAATCGAACCGTCTCTCGTGCAGACATTGCCAATTCGATAGATTCAATTAGATTTGAGAGCGGAGTTGAAAGTATCAACGTTCTTATCGGTCGGATACGAAAAAAGATAGAAAAAGAGCCAAACAAGCCAGAACTTCTAAAAACCATTCGAGGAATAGGATACCGTTTTGCATATAAGATATAAAAACTCAATACTTACCGCCATCACATTAATAGGTTTTTTAAGCGCAATACTTTTGATTGCAACCACTGTATTACTAGGCTATATAGCCATTTTCAATGATAAAAGAGATGCGATTAAACAAAGCATTGTGTTGTACGAAAATTTACACAAATACAAGGACAAAGACGAGCGGCTACAGCACTATTTAACATCCAATCATCTAACAATGGTGAGCTTGGATGAAGCAAAAGCCATTATGAAGCGTGGTGAGCAACTCATCACCGACAAAGATCTTCACAAGACGTTACATGATGCTAATATTGAAATTTTTGTTGAGAACAAACACTATTTTTATGCATATAAAGCAAATGAGGATATGTTTTATTTTATCAATGAAAATCCTATGACACCAATACCAAAATATCTTTTTTTTGGTGCTTCTATTCTATTGATTTTATTGTATTTATTGTACCGATTTATCAAAAGATCAATGTATCCGCTGCAAATACTCCATAGAAATATAGACAAGTTTTCAAAAGGAGAGCCGGTTGAAAAAGGGGAACTAAGCAGCTCAGATGAAGTAGCAACAGTTGCGAATGCTTTTTGTGAAGCAGTATCGACTATTGATAATTTGCAAAAAAGTCGTATCATATTTTTACGCAACATCATGCATGAATTGAAAACACCTATCACTAGAGGAAAGTTAATAACCCATCTGCTAGATGAAAAGATAGAAGATAAAAAGAAACTTTTGGATACCTTCAACGATATGGAGTCACAACTAAAAGAGCTGAGTGATATTGAGGCAATCACTTCCAAAGCACAAAAATTAGATGTAAAAGAATACGCTCTTATAGACATTGTTGAAAATGTATATGATATTTTAGAGTTGTATGATATTCAATGTAACGTACACGACGAGATTGTGAGAGTAGATTTCAACCTTTTTTCAATCGTGCTTAAAAATTTAGTAGATAATGCCAGAAAATACAGAAGCAATGGAACACTCATAGAGATACAATACAAAGATAAACTCCTTAGCGTCATAAATAAAGGAGAACCTCTTTCGGATAATATTAATCGATTCTTTGAACCCTTTGCGAGAGGTTGCAACGATTATACGGCTGAGAGTTTTGGTTTAGGATTATACCTGGTTCATGAAGTCATCAAGCGCCACGGTTTTATTTTTTCCTATAAATATGATGCCGGAAAACACTTTTTTAGCATCAATATGAACCAATAAATTTTATTTTTGTATTTGTTTGTTGTCAACTTTCACCACGTTGTACCATTCCATTTAAAGCATTCTTAGAGTATCTCAATACTTTTGCGAGAGAGTTTTACAATACTATTTTTTTCAAAGCCTTTTAAAATTTTACTCACAACCTCTCTTGAGGTGCCCAATATATCGCCTATCTCTTCATGTGTCATTTGGATGGTTTTACTGCCTTGAGATTGAAGCCAATGCAAGAGTCTTGTGTCTAAACTCAAAAATCGTATATCTTCAATCATCGTCGCCATATCATCTATACGTTTTACATACTGGTCAAACACATAACGCTGAAACGCCTTGTCTTCTACAAACAGTCTTGCGATAAGCTTTGCGGGAATGTCAAATCCTTCTAAATCCGTTTCGGCGATAGCCGTTCCTACTGCGGGAGCGGAGTTGTAAGATGCCGTAAAATTAACATTGCACTGTTCGCCCTGACCGAAATAGTACAGCAAAACACTTTGCCCATTTTCATGCTGTCTCACTACCCTTACTCGACCTTTGGTTAAAAATAAAATATCGCTGCAAATATCGCCTTGAGTATAAAGCTGCATACCTGAAGGAACTTTCATAAAAACAGCCTCTTCCAACAACGCTTTTTGACTCTTCTCGTCAAGTTTACTGAAAAATTCAAATGATTCCATTGTTTTCCTTTTTTTATATTTTAGCTTTGTTTGTAGATATTTACAAGACTTTGTGTCTAAAAATAGCTCAAGTATTTTTGAACATTTCTTATTGAACATCCATTTGCGGTTCGAGAGAGCTATGCTCCACCGTTCCCACACCCCCCCTCCTTCTAAAAATAAGATTTATTGAACTTACAATGTTACAATCATAAGAAGCAAAAAATATCAAGAGGATTTTTAAAAGGAATGTACCATGTTTGAAAAACAAACTCACAATATGAAAAATACAGAAGCGTTTATACGAATGTTTATTGCTTCACTTATCTTGCTTTATGGTGTTGCTGAGTCGTCTTTGCTTTTTGGTGCGCTCTCTATCGTCATTTTTTATACGGCGGTTTCGAGGCTTTGTTTTATATACTATCTGTTTCATATCAACGAAAAATACAGCATCCAAAACTACTATCTTTCTCTTTTGCCAAAGCATAGAACTTTGCTTGTTTTTATCTTTAACGAAGAGGGCAAGATTGTTTACGAGAACAAATCAGCACAAGAAAATCTCTCAAATATCAACTCTATTGCATCTTTGAACATACAAGACTATAGAGGTTTAATACAAAACAATGGACAAGATACACTATTTTATGAGCATAAGGGGAAAAATTATCAGATTGAGATAAAGGGTATCGAAGAGACGCAAAGAGAGGTCATTTACGCCATGGGTGAAATAGGCGAAACCCGCTCAAAAGAGACGGGAAACCATGTAGAGCGAGTTGCACTCTATTCAAGAGAACTCGCTTTGCTGTATGGACTCTCAGAGGCAGAAGCGAACAAACTGCAGATGGCAAGCCCTATGCACGACATTGGAAAAGTCGGCATTCCCGACGCTATTTTAAATGCACCGAGAAAACTCTCAGCTGAGGAGTTTGTCATCATGAAGACACATGCCGCCCTTGGCTACCACATGCTCAAAAACTCAAATAAACCCATCCTTCAAGCCGCCGCCATCGTCGCAGGTGAGCATCACGAAAAATGGGACGGAAGCGGATATCCATATGCCAAAGCCGCAGAGGATATTCACATCTACGGACGCATCACCGCAGTAGCAGATGTATTTGACGCACTTGGAAGTGAGAGAGTTTACAAAAAAGCATGGCTACTTGAAGATATCTTACAACTCTTTAAAAACGAAAGCGGCAAACACTTTGAGCCAAAACTCGTAGAACTTTTTTTAGATAATTTAGAAAAATTTCTTGCCATCAGAGATAAGTTTAGGGATATATAAAAATAAATCACTCAAAAAAGAGAACTTAAAAACCCTTTCTCTTTTTTTGGTTTATTCTCTGTTTTTCTCTCATCTACAAAATTTGGGTCTCCCTTTTCAAAAACATCCTGAGAGATTCTTTTGATACTTTTTTTTGGTTTATCTTCTTTGACAAAACCGTTACTAACTGAGCCCATAGCTCCATGTGGAATACACATCTTGTCTCCTTTTTCTTGATACTTTTTAACATTGTTGCATAAATTTATCAAATAATATGTAACTTTGATTACATTGAAAAAATATAAATTCAACGATACTCTTTTTTTACAACAAGGATATTTCATGACTATGTAGAGGTTTAAAGTTTATTGTGAGATAGCACTTTCTCGCGGTGTAGTAAAAAGGGCTGTAAAAGTCGCTCTTGTCGTCGGTTCAGCACTCAATCTGATCAATCAAGGGGCGAGTCTAATGCTGTTTGATTTTGCAAATGTAAATTTTATGAAGCTGTTGCTTACTTATCTCATTCTATGCAGTGTCACAACCTACACTGCCACGGCACTTAAAGCAGAGTTTCAGATAGGAACTAAGTCGAGCGTAGAAGCTGATTTAGAATGCACTGCATGTAAAGCACATATACACGTTCTCAAGGGGCAAGTAATCCCTGAATGCTTGGCATGTGGAATCAATACACACTGGAAACTAGAATAAAAGGATGAACATGTTTGGCTGTATTTGGTATTAGACTTGAAAAAGAAAAAAGCAGTCAATAAACCTCTTATGTGATGCTCATCACAGACAACTCTTTTTTTCTTCTCTATACTGTCACCACAAATCAAATCTAAAGGATTCAAAATGACACGTAAAGAAATAGCAGGTTTAGTACTCGGAACTTCATTAATGACAGCACCAATGGCAATGGCAGGAGATACAAGTGCGAAATGCGGTGCCGGAAAATGTGGCGGAAGCAAAGACGGTAAAACAAAAGAGCAAAGTAAATGTGGCAGTGCAAAAGATAAAGCAGTAGATGCTAAGTGCGGTGCAGACAAAGAGAAAAAAGCAGATGCCAAATGTGGTACGGGCAAGTGCGGAAGTACAAAATAAGGTTTGAGAAATGAGAGGAATCAATGGATGCGGAATCGGTCTTCGACGTGACTTCATAGAAGAGTTTACTCAGACACAAGAGCGTCCAGATTGGATTGAAATCACCCCTGAAAATTGGTTTTATACTCCTCATCGATACAACGAATATTTTGAGCCAATTATACGAGAATATAGCGTCGTGGCACACGGCGTTTCTCTTTCGATAGGCTCGCCAGAACCGGTGGACAAAAGCTTTCTGAAAAAAATGAAGGCTTTTTTAGATCGGTACAAAATTGAGCATTATTCGGAGCACGTGAGCTTTTCAACGCTGTATGGTAAACAAACCTACGAATTGCTCCCTTTGCCGATGACTCAATCGATGGTACGCCATCTGTGTGCAAAAATCAATCAGGTTCAAGATGCGCTGGAACGTCCTCTTATCTTGGAAAATGCCAGCTATTATATCAGCCCTTACAGTGAGATGAGAGAGGTCGATTTTTTGTGTGAGGTGTTGGAGCAATCCAATACCCGCCTACTGCTTGATGTAAATAATGTCTATGTCAACTCAATAAATCACCGCTTTGATGCGGATGCCTACATAGCACACATTCCTGCCAAAAGAGTGGCGTATATGCATATCGCAGGGCATTGTGAATATCCTGAGGAAGAGCTACTCCTTGATACGCATGGTGAAGAGATATGCGGTAAGGTATGGGATTTACTGGAGCGTACCCTTAAAACACATAGTGCTCCCGTGATGATTGAGCGTGATAATAATATTCCTAAGTTAGATGTTTTGATGCAAGAGTTTAGGACGCTTAAACGGATTGTAGGAGGAGCATGATGAAAATCGAAACCACTGCTATGGAGCGATTTATCGAGATTATCGCGGGAGATGAAACCCTCATCAATCCTCTGCATAACCGCTATCAAGTCTATCGCGATATGGTGTATCACCGTTTTTATGAGACAATCACGAATATCTATCCCATTCTTTCGTGCCGGCTTGGAGAACAACTCCCGATACTGATTCGAGAGTTTCAAAGTCATGGTGCAACATCGATTTTGATGAGCGATATGGCATGTGAGTTTGGCGAATTTATCAAACAACATCCTATTGGTAAAACCTTGCCGTATTTAGAGGATACAGTTTGGCTTGAATGGAGCGAAATGGTATTGCTCTTGGAAAAATTTGAAGAAAATAAGAGTGTGTTTAAGTGGGAAGGAAGGTATAAACTCTCTTCTTCGGCACGCTTGAGGCAGTTGTCTTACCCGATTTATCGAGGTGATTTTGAGAGTATCGGAGAGTATCCACTTCTGCTTTTTTATGACTTTGATGAGGAGAAGGTTTATTTTAAAGAGATAAGTTCTTTGGGGTACGATTTACTTATTTTTCTTGAAAACCATAATATACAAGAGACTTTGAAACAGATTTCTAAGCATTACGGGGTGAATGAAAAAAACCTCAAAGAACCGCTTGAAGAGTTGCTCAATCAGTGGTGTGAGAAAAAAATTTTAATAAAAGAGGTGTGATATGTGTATTATAAAAGAAAAAATGGAAATGGTGCTGAACAAAGCAAGGGATGCATCACTGTTGCTTGTGCGTCTTCTATTGGCGTATGGCTTTTATGAGCCGATGATGGGGAAATGGGCAGATATCGGTGCCGTAGCTAAGTGGTTCGGGGAAGATTTAGGAATGCCGTTTCCGCTTCTTAACGCATATATGGCAGCATCCACCGAAGCACTGGGTGTAGTCTTACTCTTTTTGGGTCTGGGAGTACGATTTATTTCCTTGCCGCTCATGGTAATTATGATGGTTGCAATTGCAACTGTTCATCTCAGTCACGGCTTTTCTGCAGGCGAAAATGGCTTTGAGATACCGCTTTACTACATGATAATGCTTTTTGTCCTCGTTACACACGGCGGTGGGAAATGGGGCGTAGATGGTTTTTTCACCAAGAAAAGCTGTGATAACGGCACATGTTAAAAGTATTTGCTTTTTTAGCGTTTGCCTTGCTTTTAAACGGTTCGGAAGTTCGCGTTCAAGTTTTAGGTTCGGGCGGACCGGAACTCAGTAAACGTGCTTCGAGCGGCTATATCGTCTGGATTGATGGAAAGTCAAAACTCTTAATCGATTGTGGTGGCGGAACATTTTTGCGTTTTACCCAAAGCGGGGCGAGATTGGAGGATTTGAATGCGATTTTATTGACTCACAATCATATAGACCATACGGCTGATTTAACTGCTTTTATGAAAGCGGGTTTTTTTACACAACGTACTGAAGCCTTGCATATTTATGGGGCAAGCGGGAGTCAAATATTTCCTGCGACCGATATTTTCCTAAAACGTTTACTTGGAGAAAACGGTGCCTATGCGTATATGTCGGACATGCTGACACCACAAAGCTCATCTTTTGAAATACTCCCGCATGTTTTGTCTCGTAAATCAACGACAACTTTATTAGGCGATTATCAAGTACAAAGCATTGGAGTGCATCACGGTATAGTCCCTGCATTAGCCTATCGGATTAATGTTGGAGATAAAAGTATCGTTTTTACAGGCGATACGAACAACAAAGATAAATCACTAGAAAATTTTGCACACAATGCAGACATCTTGATAGCAGATTTTGCTATACCCGAAGCTGCGGATGAAATGGCTAAAAATTTACACATACAGCCATCTGCCATCGCCCGCTTAGCGTCTGAGTCCAAAACAAAGCATCTAGTTCTCAGCCATATCATGAAACGCTCTGAGTCCAAAATAGATGAAAGTATCGCTATAATCGAGAAACTGTATCAGGGAGAAATTACAGTGGCGCAGGATTTGATTATTTTAAAACCTTAAGTGTAGAAGTCAAATGAGATTCCCCATCATTTTTAATCTATACAAGAGAAGCCAAAGAGTAGGTTTTGGTGTAGTTATTGAAGATTGCTTCATTATGCTATTGTGTGCTACTATTAGTTTTTATTAATTAAATTAAAGGTAAAAAGGATTTGTTATGGTTAGTAAGTTTTTGGTTGTTATGATATTTGTGTCGGTGGCATCTCTCAGTGCTATGTCATTGCGTATAGAACCGGCGGAATTATCCAAAAATCTCTCCGAGTATAAAATTGTAGATGCACGTGAAGTTGCCGTGTTTACCAAAGGACATATTGAAGGTGCTTACAATTTTCCTACGGTATTGACATTTGAGAATGTTCAACAAAATGGGAAAATCGCTCAACCGAATAAGATGCAAAAATTGATTCGCACTCTTGGTTTATCGGTCAATGACAAAGTAGTGGTCTATGATGAAGGAAATTTTTTTGATGCTGCGCGATTATTTTGGACTCTTGAAGCGTATGGATTTACGAATGTCAAAATGCTCAATGGTGGGTTTGGTGAATGGGAGGCAAAGTCTCTTGGGGTTTCAACCAAAATCGTGACACCACAAGAGAGTGGCTATATTGCGACAGTGAATAATAAAAAACTTGCCACCAAATTTACAACACAAATTGCTATCAAAAATCCCAACCAAGTGATTATAGATGCCAGAAATCTTAATGCCTATGTTGGAAAAGAGTCCAGTGCGGTTCGTTTTGGTCATATCGCCAAAGCGCTTCATGTCCCTGCGGTTCATAACCTCTCGGGAGATAAAAATACACCGAAATTAAAACCGATATCAGAGTTGGCAGAACTATACCGGAGTGTAGACAAGGACAGCAAAGTGATTATCTACTGTAATGTAGGTAAAATCTCCGGAACAAACTATTTTGCGATGCGTGAACTTGGATTTGATGTTTCCAACTATGACGCTTCATGGAATGAGTGGGGCAATGACCTAGTGTTACCAATCGAAAATCCGTCTGAGAAGAAATAAACTCACCATGTGGAGCGGTTTTAGCATCAAAACGCAGCTGGTCGTTTTTATGGCACTCATCGTCGTGCTAGTCGAGGGTGCAACACTTGTTTTAGTGTTTAATATCCAAGGCAAACAGAATCACGACAATGCCGTCAATGAAGCTCGCGCTATTACCCACTCGCTCAATAATGACTTGCTAAAATACGTATTGTCTCCAAGTG
>DZBD01000011.1 GCA_022729795.1 Sulfuricurvum sp.
ACCGGCAATGTGCGCGATGTCGGCAAACAGAATTGCTCCAACTTCGTCAGCTATTTCACGGAATCTTTTAAAGTCGATTTCACGAGCATAAGCAGAAGCACCGCAGATAATAATCTTAGGTTGAGTAATCTTAGCGATATCTAAAACTCTGTCGTAGTTAATACGTCCATCAAGTTCAACTCCGTATGTAAAAGAGTTATAATTTTGACCTGAAAAACTCGGTTTAGAGCCGTGTGTTAAGTGACCGCCATGGCTTAAATCCATACCTAATATTTTATCACCGGCTTTTATAAGTCCCGCATAAACTGCAGCATTTGCCTGACTTCCGGAATGGGGTTGAACATTTGCGTAATTACAGCCAAAAAGCTCACATGCTCTGTCGATTGCTAACTGCTCAACACCATCAGCATACTCACAACCGCCGTAGTAGCGTTTAGCAGGGTAACCTTCAGCATACTTGTTTGTAAATACTGAACCCATAGCTTCCATAACTGCAGGAAGTGTAAAGTTCTCAGACGCTATCATCTCTAAATGGTCAGTTTGACGCTCTAACTCTTTTTCGCATAACTCATAAATTTCACTATCAAACTCTTTTAAAAAACTCATTTTCTTATACCTCTTCTTCTTGATTTAATTCTTCGTTGTATATAGGTTTCATTGCAGGAAACAATAAAACATCTCGTATAGAGTGCTCATTGGTTAAAAGCATGACAAGTCTGTCTATGCCGATACCTTGTCCGGCTGTTGGAGCCATACCATAACTTAGGGCATCTATGAAATCTTCATCCATTGCATGTGCTTCATCATCTCCACATTCTTTGGATGCCATTTGCGCTTCAAAGCGACCTAGCTGGTCTACAGGGTCATTTAACTCACTAAATGCATTTGCAATTTCACGACCTGCAATAAATAATTCAAATCTCTCCGTGATATCCGGATTGTAATCACTTCTTCTTGCTAATGGAGAGATTTCAACAGGATATTCTGTGATAAAAGTTGGATTGATTAGTTTTTCTTCAACAAATTCGTCAAAGAGTTCTCCTTGAAGCTGCCCTAAATTTAAACCCGGCTTAACTGTAATATTTTTATTTTTAAGAAATTCTAAAATTTTATCTTTATCATTTACTATTGTTTCTGGTATGCCACCGATTGTTGAGAGAGATTGAATGAGAGGCACTTCGGTAAATTGTGAAAAGTCTACTTCCAAATCGCCGTACGGAAGAAGTGTGGGTAGATTTAAATGTTCAAAAAGATATGCAAAATACTCTTTTGTAATTACAATAAGGTCTCTATAAGTTTTGTAAGCCCAGTAAAATTCAATAGAGGTAAATTCAGGGTTATGTGTAGCATCCATCCCTTCGTTTCTAAAGTTGCGGTTTATCTCAAATACTGCTTCAAAACCACCGACAATAAGTCTTTTGAGGTAAAGCTCAGGAGCAATTCTTAAAAATCTATCTATCCCAAGCGCATTATGATGCGTAACAAAAGGTTTTGCATTTGCTCCGCCTGCGATAGGATGCATCATAGGTGTTTCAACTTCCAAGAATCCTTTGTCCTCAAAAAAGCGTCTTGTTAAAGAGATTACTTTAGAGCGTGTTTGGAAGGTTTTGCGCACTTCAGCGTTCATAATAAGATCAAGATATCTCTTTCTATATCGAGTCTCTTTATCTGTAATGCCATGAAATTTTTCAGGCAGGGGAGCAATAGCTTTTGTTAATAGTTTAAATTCAGAAACGTGAAGTGAAAGTTCCCCTTTGCCTGTAATAAACGGATAACCGCTTACCTCAATAATATCGCCTGTCTCAATATTTTTTTTAAAAACATCATTATAAAAACCTTCCGGCAGGTTGTCTCTAGTGATATAAACCTGAAGTACTCCGCTTTCATCTTCTATCTGCAAAAAGCTTGCTTTTCCCATAACTCTAAAAAGTTTAATACGGCCGCAAAGAGTGTAGTGCCTGTTTTCATCTCTTTTATCTTCTTTGTTTTCTAGGTCAGAGTTTACATTTAAATATTTTATAATTGTAGTGTTTCTTTTAGAATTATTAGAATAAGGGTTAATTCCCTCACGTCTGAGTAATTCTACTTTTTCAATTCTTTGGAGAATAAATTTATTTTCAAAAGCCAATGGGTTTCCTTTTAATTATTAATTGATTTATTTTGGCATTTTTTGCAAATGCCGTAAATTTGCATTGAGTGGTCAGACATTAAAAAGCCCAAAGAATCTGCTATTTTATGCTGTCTTTCTTCTATCTGTTCATCTACAAATTCTGTAATTTCACCACATTCTGTGCATATCAGGTGGTCGTGATGATGCTTTGCCCCAAGCTCATATTTTTTTCCCTGAGCGCCGAAAGAGAGAGATGTTACCATGGCGGACTCTTCTAAAAGTGATAGTGTTCTGTAGACCGTAGCAATACCTGTTTTTAAATCCGGATATTTTTCTTTGATAAGATGATGAAGAGATTCCGGCGTTAAATGCTCATTAGAGCTATACAGAGTTCCTAAAATCACTTCTCTTTGAATGGTAAACTTCAGATTATTCTTTTTGAGCAATGACTTGAAGTCATGAATAAGCTGTTCGTAAGCAACAGTTTTATCATTTATATTTACTGTACTTAGAACCATCTTACTTATAATCACTTAAATTTGTATCTAGTGTTTTTGCAGTTTCAGGCATACTTTTTTTTATTTGCTCTTTAGTTTCTTGTATCATATCCAAGGGAGACGTGTTTATAGTACCTTCTATTTTTTCCTGTACTACTTTTGCATTTTTAGTGATACTAGAATTGATATCATCAGCTATTTCAACCGGATCAATTTTCATAATAAAACTACCTGTTTGTACAAGTACAGGGAAGAGTATACTTGATGCAACTGCGCTGTCAATATTTCCTCTTATAGCTTTAATATTGTAAACTGCATAAGCAATAACTGCTGCGATGAGAAAAAATTTACCTGCACCAAATACAAAGCCTAGCAGCCTGTCTATAGGACCTAAGCCGCTTAAGGAGCTAAGCTTTTTAAAGATAAACCCTACAAAAACCATTAAAAACCAGAATAAAAATAATGTTGCCAAAAATCCTGTAAAACCTATAGCAGAGCTATTGTCAAATTTAAAAATAAGTTCACTTAAGTAAATGCCAACTTTGTCACCGACGCGTGAAGCTATAAAAATACCGCCAACAATTCCGATAAGACCAAAAAGTTCTTTGAAAAACCCGTTTATAATCCCTTTTAAACCTAAAAGAATGATGATGATTGTCGCTATAAGATCAAAATAGTTAAATTCCATTTTTTAATTCCGTATGTATTTGATTTTTACCATTGTGTTTTGCTCGATAAAGAGCTTCGTCAGCCCTTGCAACGAGGGTGTCCGGAGTGTCGCCGTGAGCATATATCGTTGTTCCTATACTCATCGTTACATTAATGTTCTGACCCTTATATATTAGCTTATTGCCTCTAATGAGTTCAAGGAGCCTGTGAGTAATTTTTTTACAATGCAAACTGTCGATTCTGTTGAGTACGATTATAAATTCTTCTCCGCCGTATCTAAAAATTTTGTCGCCGTCTCTGAGTGTTTTTTTAAGGATATTGGCAATAAAGATCAATATTTTATCACCTGCTATATGCCCGTAAGTGTCATTTATTTTTTTAAAATCATCAATATCTAAAATGAGAAGATGAAATTCATAAGTTATGTTTTCTTGTGAACAAATTTCATCTAAATATGATGTTAAAGCCCGTCTATTAAAAACCTTCGTGAGTGCATCAATATTAGATGTTTCTTCTAATGTTTTAATTTGTTTTGTAAGTTCAGAAATGGTTGCATTTGCTTTTTTAACTTCATTTGTCATATGTGTTTGGATGTCATTAAACTTTTCTGTTATTACAGGCAAGTTAATTTGCTGTTGATGGCATTCGTTGAGAGTTTCTTTATGCATTTGTGCTAATTCTTCAAATCTATCACTGGTGTGTTCATAAGAGGAAAGACTTCGTGTTGCTATCTCTTTGTAAGCATTTATAAATGTTAATTTTGCCTGATCTATAGAATGTATATCATCATTTTTGATGGTTGAAATGATGTCTGCAGCTTCTTTGAAATATTCTACGACATATTCTTTTGTCGCATCTTTTTGCTCATCAATTTGCTCAAGTAAGTTTTTATATATCTGAGTTACGAGAGATTTTAAATCATCTTTGAGCATTGCATTTCCCTATAAAATATTTCGCTATTATACATTTATAAGCATAAAAAAAACTTTTGCATTGTTGTTTAGAAAAAAAGGCCTCTTTTGAGTCAGAGCTATTTTAGGTATTTTTATGTAAAATTGCGAAAATTATTTTATTAAGGTTTATTATGAGTATATGGAGCCCTTCTAGCTGGAGAGAGAAACCTATCTTACAGCAACCAACTTATCCAAATAAAGATGAATTAGACAAAGTGTTGGCTGAGTTAAAAAATTATCCGCCTCTTGTTTTTGCTGGGGAAGCTCGTTCTTTAAAGGAACAGTTAGCGAATGTGTCTGAGGGTAAAGCATTTTTACTTCAAGGCGGAGACTGTGCCGAGAGTTTTAGTGAATTTCATGCAGTGAATATTCGTGATACTTTTAAGGCTATTTTGCAGATGTCGGTTGTAATGACTTATGCTGGCGGGCTTCCAGTTGTAAAAGTCGGTCGTCTTGGCGGTCAATTTGCGAAGCCTCGCTCTTCTGACATGGAAACAATTAACGGAGTGACACTAGATTCTTACCGTGGTGATATTATTAATGGTGCCGATTTTACTCCTGAGTCTCGCATACCGAATCCACAAAGAATGATAAAAGCATATAATCAGTCCGCAGCAACATTGAATTTACTTCGTGCTTTTGCCTCCGGGGGCTTGGCAGATTTAAATCAAGTGCATAAATGGACTTTAGATTTTGCTCATAAGAGTGAAATTAGCCAAAAATTTGAAGATTTAGCGGAAGATATAGGTAAATCTTTAAAGTTTATGGAGGCATGTGGAATTAATTCTAAGACATATAGAACATTAAGAGAAACAGATTTCTTTACGTCGCACGAAGCACTTTTGTTACCGTATGAAGAGGCTTTTACAAGAAAAGATTCTTTGACCGGTGAGTGGTATGACACTTCTGCACATATGCTTTGGATAGGCGATAGGACACGCGGTCTGAACGATGCCCATGTTGAGTATATGCGCGGTATTAAAAATCCTATCGGTCTCAAAGCAGGTCCTTCAATGGACGCAGATGATTTGGTGAAGTTAGTAAATGTTCTTAATCCGGAAAATGAAGCGGGTCGCCTAAATATCATCGTAAGAATGGGTGCCGATAAAGTTGGCGATGAAAAAACCGGGATGGCAAGACTTATTCGTGTAGTTGAAAGAGAAGGCTTGAAAGTTGTATGGAGCTGCGATCCTATGCATGGAAATACAATTAAATCATCCAATAATTATAAAACGCGTCCAGTAGATGCGATTTTAACCGAGATGAAACAATTTTTCCAAATTCATAAGGCAGAGGGAACATTCGCCGGCGGTGTTCACTTGGAGATGACAGGTAAAAATGTTACCGAGTGTATCGGTGGCTCATTTACTGTAAGTGAAGAAGATTTATCTTCTCGTTATCATACACATTGTGACCCTCGTCTCAATGCCGACCAAGCTCTAGAACTGGCATTTTTGATTGCTGATTCTTTAAAAGAAGCGCATAAATAACGAGTATTTTCTATCACATTTATTGAGAATGTGATAGATTCTTTCCTTTAGTAATCACAAAAAAATATTTTATTAGTCAAACATCTTTATTTATGAAAAGGTTAGCATATTATGGCTCATTTTACTCCATTCTCAAAAAACGCAACAAATATTATGGAGGTGCTTGTTGATGCTGCAAAAGATAGAAAAATACAACCTGAAGAGGTTGATTTTGAATTATTGAGCGTGCAAACTCTTGTAAAAACACTAAAGCATAAAGATTGGACTATTATCGAAGAGCCGATTGAAACATTATTTGACGAAAAGATGCTTCGATCTGTTTTGTTGGAAATAAGACAAGAATATACGATTCGGGTAAAACCTTATGAAACCAATCAAGAATTAAAAGATATTCAAATAGATATTTTGGCAAATAAAGCAAAAAATAAGGTTATAGCTGTTTTCAAAGAGGGAAGTGTTTTTCCCGATACAATAAATCTTGCAAAAGAGCTCAAAAAAGAAATTTACCGTAAAAAACTTCGTGCCGGTTTATTGATAAAGCATTTTGAAACAGATTTAAATAGTACGATTATTAAACTATCAAAAGCTGTAAAACCGGGTATTGCTCTTGCAAAAGATATTCGAATTAGTATTGCACAGTCTCCTGCAATACTATTACCACGCAATGATGAGATTATTTCTCATTATAAAAATAAGCAAAAAATCTCTCGAAATCTTATAGACACCGTAGATGCCGGTGAGATGTTTTTCGAATATATAAAGCCAAAAGAGGGGATAAGCGGTCGTAGATGTGATGGCAAATTTGCAGCAGCGCAAAAGCCAAAAATAATGTATAAAAACTATAGACCTAATGAAGAGACTGTTTTTACTAAAGAAAGTGAAGATTCAGTTCAATACTATGCAAAAAAAGAGGGATATTTTAAAGAGGAATCCGGACTTATTAGTATCTCTCAAAAAATTGCAATACAATCCGCTACTTTTAAAAATGTAGGTTCTATAGATGCCGGCGGTAATAAAGATATCTCGGTAAATATTGCCAAAAGAGACCATAATGATGACTCGGTAGGCAGCGGTGTTGTAATAGATGTTAAAGAGCTTACCATAGAGGGCACCGTCGGTGCAAGTGCAAAAGTAAAGGCGAATGTACTTAGTGTGGGGGAGCAAACGCACAGAAGATCTGAGCTTGAAGCAGTTGATAATGCTAAAATTAAACTGCATCGCGGAAGATTAAAAGCAAAAACTGCGGAGATAGAGATACTTGAAAACGGCACAGTCGAAGCAGATGATATTCATGTGAAAAAAATGCTAGGCGGAGAGATTATAGGACAACGAATAGTTATTGAAGAACTGGTTGCAAACACAGTTGTAATCGCCTCAGAGTCTATAGAAGTAGGTACAATCTCTGGTGAACATAACGTGTTAATGATTAATCCAAATAAAATTGAAACGTACCATAATAAAATAGAACTCCTTAAAGCTGAAGTGAAAATCAAAAATTCACAGCAAAAGAGTTTAGCGGAGGAGCATAGTAAAAAAATTGCAAAGCATAAAGAACAAATTGGGAGAATTAAAACTTTTCAAAAAAGAGTGCAGGCTTCTCTCAAAGCAGGGGAAACACCGAATAAAGCCGATGTACTGAGAATTAAGCAGTATAAACTTGATGCGTTGAAGCTTCAGCAAATTTCTGATGATATTGCTCAAAAAGAGCAATTTTTAGAGACGCTCAAGTTGCAGCTTGAAGAATTGTATGAAGCGGATATGCATGCCAAAGTTATTAATAAAGGGGTGTATGACGGGCATACACAGGTAGTTTTTGTAGATGCAAAAACCGGTCAAAATTATTCTATGATACCGCAAGGTCACTATGAAAGATTGTTTTTGAAAAAAGTCGGTGATGAAAAAATAATTAGTCGGTAGAAGGATTAGCTTTTATTTTTAAATTGATACATCATAATTGATGCGGCAACGCTTACATTGAAGCTTTTCACACCTTCTTGCATCTCAATAGTAACAACTTCATCGCAAATATCAAGAATCTCTTTTTTGAGCCCTTTTCCTTCATTTCCCATAAGAAGTACCCATTTTTTTGGAACTTCCACATGCCAAAGGGGTGTTGAATTTTCTACTATTTCTGCTGCAAAAATTTTGTAACCTAGTTTTTTTAAAGCTTGGCATGTGCAAAAGATATCATCATAAATATGGATATTTAGCATACTTACATACCCCATAGAAACCCTAAGCGCCCTTCTATTGTAAGGATGTGGAGCCTGTTTTGGAAGAATAAAAGAGTCAACACCTAGTGCCGCTGCACTTCTTGCAAGTGAGCCTACGTTCTCACTCGAAGAGATGATATCTAACATGATGATGTTGTCTCCAAGCGCATGTAGAGAACTCTCTTTTGGGCGGATTCCATGCATCATTACATTATGATGTATCTTATGTCCGACAATCTTTTGCATCTCTTTTTTATCTGTAATAAAAAGTTTTGGAATAGTTTTACGGCAAATTAAATCTCTAAATTCTTCATAATATTCTTTTGTAGCCAAAATACTTTTAATCTCCATGGAAGTTTTCAAAATTATATTTGCAACCTTTGGACTATCTGCAACAAAACTATTATCTTCATTGAAAATATTTTCTCTTAAACTATGATATATCTCTAGTTCTGGCATGTGGATATCGTCAATTTTTATTAAGTTCATTTTGCACTTTTCCTTTAATGGTGCCATTTTACCCTTTTGAATCTTTGAGAATGAAATTTTGAATAGCTGATTTTTTTGATTTTATTTTCAATATATATTGCTACAATTGTGCTATTTTATTTGAAAGTAGTATTATGTTGAAAATATGGATTATACTTATGTTATCAATTTTTTCTCTTGCTGATAGTGTCGATGGAAGAGAGGCTTTACATAACTTTGTTTACTATGAGCAATACGGGGATGTGAAGAAATTACTCAAGAGCGGTACTAATGTAGAAACGACGAACGCTGCTGGATTAACACCTTTGCATATTGCGGTAAAAAAAAGAGATTTAAAAATGGTTATTTTACTCAAAAATGCCGATGCAAATATAAATGCACAAGATAATCGCGGCAATACTCCGCTTATCATAGCCGTAAATATGAAAAATATGGAACTTATTAGATTTTTGATACTTCACGGTGCAGAAATAAACTTAAGTAACGATGAAGGAATTACGCCCCTTCACCAAGCAACATTTAGCGGGAATCCCGCTGTGGTGGAGTACCTGATGAATGCAGGCGCTGATAACACTCTCAAGACAAAACTGGGATACAGTGCCTTTGATTTTGCAGTAAAAAAAAATAATTTAGCAGTTATTGATGTGCTAAAATCTTATGAAAAGAGAAAAAATGACAATCATAATTAATGGTAAAATACAAGAGTTGCGTGAGGGGATAACTTTAGAAGAGATTTTAAAAGAACTTTCTTTAGTCGGCAAAGTGATGGCTGCAGCCGTAAATATGAATATTGTCAAGCAAAATGACTGGAATTCATTCGTATTGTGTGAGGGCGATAAACTTGAACTTCTCGATTTTGTCGGCGGTGGCTGATTTATCTGCTTTGAATCGTTACAACTGCGATTGCATAATCTCCGTCATGTGTAATTGAGAGGCTAATGTCTATAATATTAAATTTTTCTACAATATGTCGGGAGAGTTTGATTTGGGGCGCACCTTTTTGTGTTTTTGTTATTTCAATGTCATGAAATCTGCACTCTGCACCAATTCCAACTCCAAGGGCTTTGGAACAAGCCTCTTTTGCAGACCAAAAGCCGGAAGCAGTTTTATAGTTTTTTACTAGTAGTATTTCATTCTGAGATAAAAATTTTTGTAAGGCTTTCTCGCCGAATCGCTCTAGAAAGCGATTCATACGATCAGTTTTAATGAGATCTATACCAATCATTTACTGAATAACAAATTCCGTAAAATAAATCCCTTTAATTTTTCCGTCTGAAATCATGGCATTGAGAGTATCCATAATTTGTACAGAAACTTTTTGTTTCCCTTTTTTGGATGAAATCTCTTCAAGTGTTTTGGACGTTAATATTCTAATGATTCTGTCTCTAAGCACGGCTTTTTTGTTGTCGAGTTCTAAACTCAGTTCCTCACCTTCAAGTTCTATGGACATTGTAACTTTCAAATAGCGGCGTCCTGCATCGCTTTTCAAGTTTACGGTAAAGGTATCCATTGGATATAAAATCCCTATTTGACTTAGCTGTCTCGTGTCTTCTGACTCTAAATCTGCGTTTGCACTGCTTTTTTGCGTTTTCTTTGCACTTTGCTCTTTTACCTGAGGCTCTATGTTTTTAGGGGTTGCTTCCTCTTCACTTCCACCCATCAAAAGAATACCGACTACGGCACCGATAAGTATGATAAGAATTAATACTACAATAATAATTATCATCAATAAATTACTAGATTTTTTTTCTGAGGGTATGTCTTTATCTATTTTTTCTTCTTCAGCCATGTGAATATTCCTTATTTTTTTATCATGGTAGTATATCGAAATTTATAAAATGCTATAAATTTATATTTGCTTCAAGTAAATCTTTAAGAGGCAAAAACTCATAAGTATCCGCATTGTAATAGTCTATCTCGCCTGTTTCTATATCGTAATACCAGCCATGAATATGTAAATCGCCGTTTTCAAATCTTTGTTTTACATTCGGATAAGTTAATATTCTTTCGATTTGTTTTATTACGGATAATTTTTCTGTTAATCGTAATAAGTCTTCCATAGGTGCGTTTGCTCCAAGGCTAAGTAGTGCGGAAGATTTGGCACTTTCTCCAAGTTCAAGCCATTTTTTAGTATGAATTAAAGAAGAATCTTCTATCTTTTGATAAAGATGTTGGCACGCACCGCAATGGGAATGTCCGCAAATAATAATCTCTTTAACGTTCAATACGCTTACTGCATATTCAATGCCCGAAGCTGTAGCATGGTAATCTTCATCCGGTTTATAGGGCGGAACAAAATTTCCAACATTTCTTATTACAAACAAATCCCCCGGATTTGATTGCACCATCATATCGGGTATAACTCTTGAATCTGAGCATCCTATGAAAAGTGCTTTTGGAGATTGCCCTGTCTTGACAAGATTCAGCAAAGATTCTTGATTTTTTTTAAAATAGGACTTAAATAATACATTTCCTTCCGCAAAATCTTCGAGATTCATGGTCAGTCACACTGCTTTATATCTAATTTTTTTAGTATCTCTTCAAAAATAGGCCCTGCTTCACGGCTGATATCATCATGATACTCAATGACAAGCACATCTTTTGAATCTGATATATTACAGGTATATGTTTCAGGCTGTATTTGATATTTTGATATTATATTTTCTATTGTGGAGCAAACAAGCTCACCTTCTTGTTTTCCTTCATAGGCAATGGATAGTTTCGAATATCTCTCTTCGCTTCTAAACTGAGCATCAATCATGTGTTACCCTTTTCGTATAAATTTTAATTCATGCGAATATTATATAGTAAAAGTTCTTTGAATGGCGCTAAAATCAGTACCATTCTAGAAGTTTTGTGACTTCATCTACGATGAAAGTTTTTATTTTTGTTTTTTCTAAAGGTTTTCTTGCTAAAAGTGCTTTGGATATATTTTGCATACTTGCCTCTTTGAGTCTGACATCGAGTCCGTAAACTTCTCGCACATCCCCGACTAGTGAAACTTCGCCGATAAAGACGGTTTCTTTGGATATGGCACGATCTCTAAAACTGCTGATAATAGCTGCCAAAACCGCTAAATCCGCGGATGTTTCTGTGATTTTTATTCCGCCTGTTATATTAATAAATACATCATAACCGGAGAGGGGAATCTCAAGCTTTCGCTCCAAGAGTGCCAAAAGCATATTGAGTCTATTGGTATCAAACCCTGTTGCCTGCCTTTTTGAGTTGGAAGTATGTGATTCTGAAACAAGTGCCTGTACTTCCAAAATGATGGGGCGGGAGCCTTCCATTACAACTGTAAGAGCAGAGCCTGACTGTGTAGAATTTCTGCTGAAAAATCTTGAGGCTACATCCTTGGCGGAGACTAACCCTTCTGCCTTCATCTCAAAAACACCTATTTCGCTTGTAGGTCCAAAACGATTTTTAAAACCTCTAAGAATTCGTAATTCCTGTGAAGAGTCGCCCTCAAAATACAAAACCGTATCGACCATATGTTCGAGCACGCGAGGTCCTGCTATTGAACCCTCTTTTGTAATATGACCGATGATAAATATAGCTATATTTTTTTCTTTTGCTATGCGCATGAGTTCAAAGGTTATTTGTCTTACCTGTGTTACGGAGCCGGGTGCCGAGGAGATATTTTCTGAGTAGAGCGTTTGAATCGAGTCAATGATTATCAGCTCATATATCCTATGTTCAAGTTCCGTTAAAACCTGTTCTAATCGAATTTCGCTCAAAAGATAAAGAGTATCCTGATTGGAGTCCAGTCTGTTTGCACGGAGCTTTATCTGGCCGCTGGATTCTTCACCTGTTACGTAAAGAACATTTTTTCCAAGGGATGCTATGTTGGAGCCGATTTTTAGTAAAAGAGTTGATTTTCCGACACCGGGACTTCCTCCGATGAGAGTAAGTGAACCCGGAACGATTCCTCCTCCCAATACATTGTCGAGTTCATAATCAAGGGAACTGTATCGATACACTTCGCATTCTTCTATTTCGTTTATGCTTATTGCTTTGGCAGTGCAAGTGAGAGAAGATTTTGTTTGTTTTACGACTTCTTGCTGATGTTCACTAAGTTCTATAAACGAGTCCCATGATCCGCAATTTGTACATTTTCCCATCCACTTTGGAGTGGTGAATCCACAATGTTGACATTCGAAGAGAATTTTTTTCTTAGCCATAAATTTGCCTTTTTTTGAAAAGTATTATAGTATTCTTGGCATGTGGAAGTTCAAAATATGACGTGTTGTCATATCGGCATGTGTAAAAGAGTTTAAATCTCTTCTTCGACAAAGAGCGCGTCAAGTAGACCGTCGACAAATTCATATTTATCAAAGGGTGTGAGATTTTCCGGTTTTTCACCGGTTCCTACATAAAGGATGGGAAGTTCAAGTGCGTAGGCTATACTAAAAATGCTTCCCCCTTTAGCTGTTCCGTCGAGTTTTGTAATGATTATACCGTCTATGCCTATCATCTCGTGAAATGCTTTTGCTTGTGCTATTGCCGAGTTACCTTGCGTGCCGTCTATGATAAGGAGAGTTCTTTGCGGTGCTCCGCTATGGGCTTTTTCACAGATGCGCTTTATTTTTTTAAGCTCATTAGCAAGATTCGTTTGTGTATGTAAACGTCCCGCCGTATCAATAATAACATGATCAAAGCCTTTTGATTTTGCAGAATCAATAGTATCGTAAGCAACCGCCGAAGAATCATGCCCTTGTTTGGAGGACACGATAGGGATATCTAATTTGTTTGCCCAAAGGGTGAGTTGTTCAATTGCCGCCGCACGGAATGTATCTCCCGCACCGAGCATCACTTTTTTCCCTTGGCTTTTATAAAGAGCAGCCAATTTTGAAATAGTAGTAGTTTTTCCTGCTCCGTTGACACCTACGATAAGTTCTACGAAAGGGGGATTAAAAGCAGGTTCTTTATAGGATGTGTATGCCAATGTTGCCAAGAGTTTGGAACGTAGAATTTCACGTGTTATTTTTTCTTGGTAAATTTCATTGACGATAATCTCTACTAAGGCGTATTCTACATCCGCTTCGAGGAGAATATTTTCCAGTTCGTCTTTTGAAAATGTAATCTTTTTTTTGGGTGCTACGGCTCTTATAGCTTCAACGGTTTTTTTAAGAGAATTTTTTATAAATCCAAACATCTATCTTCCAAGAGCTTTTTTTATGTCACTCTCTACAAACTCTTCTAAAACAGCACCGACGTAATGGTTCACAAGTTTTCCGTCTTTATACATTGCCATTAGAGGGATAGGAAATCTGTCTCCAAGTTTGAGTGAAGCTGCAATTGCATCTACTAATTCACGATTCTGTGGAGAATTTACTAAGGTATAAGTTGCATCATAGTTTTTACTAAATTCTTGCAATTTTGCGTTGGAGATATCGTCTTCGATTGTAACTCCGATGATAACTAAGTCGTTTTTATATTTTTTTTGAAGTGAGCTGAGGTGTGATGCGGACGCTTGACAAGGGGGACACCATGTTGCAAAAATGTCAAAAATAATTACTTTCGTCGTTGCATTTTCAAGAGTAAAACCATCAGATATTCTTTTGATTTTATATTGGGCAGCATTCAAATCAGTTAAAACGTATTCTTTTGTCGAGATTATGTCATTAATTTCTTGTGTTTGCGAACTTTTCTTTTCGTTACACCCTTGAAAAAATAATACGAATGTAAATAAGATTGAAAAAATGGATTTTTTGAACATTTGAGGACACCTTTTTTTGTTTTTTTTAGTAAAATAAGCAAAATTATAGCCATAAAGATTAAATATGTCCCTTACAAAAACTGTATTTAGAAAAAAATGTCTTCAAAAAATAAAAAATATGCCAAAACACAATATGTTCTATCGCAATAGTATTTTAAATAGACGTTTGCAACAAGAACTCAAAATAATAAGAAATAAAAAAATCTTATTTTATTATCCTTTGCCGTTTGAAGCTGACCTGAAAAAAACTCTTTTTAAAATGCGTAAAAAATGTGATATTTACGTGCCGTTTATGCAAGGAAAAAGTTTTAAGATGGTACCATTCAGGCTACCGCTTAAACAAAATGAATTTGGTATTTTTGAAGCGGGAAATACGATAAAAAATATAAAAAATATTGATGTAGCTATAGTGCCTGCGGTTGGTGTAGACGGGAATTTACAAAGAGTCGGTTTTGGAAAAGGGATGTATGACCGTTTCTTTGCAAAATTTAAAAAGAGACCATATACTATTTTTATACAACCGGAAATTTGTTTTACTAAAAAATTTATTTGTGATAATTATGATGTCGCATGTGATTTACTACTGACACCAAGGGCAAAAATTTTACCCGTAGCTAGAGTCAAACAGAGGAAATACAGATGTTAAATGAGATATTGCTAGGCGGTGGCATTGCTACCTTTAGTGGAATTGCAGGATTTTTCATCTCTAAAAAAATTACTAGTGCCAATTTTGATATTTACACGCAACAGGCAAAAGCAAAAGCGAATGCTATCGAAAGTGAAGCTGAAATGCTTTTACAAAAATCGAATCTAAAGTCTCAAGAGATTGAATTAGAAGCTATTAAGCACTATGAAAGTGCAAAAGACAGAGCCAAAGCAGATCTCTCTCAAAGAGAAGACGATGTAATACGAAAAGAGCAGAGTTTTAAAAGATACAAACAGATTGAAGATCAACGGATTCAGGATGAAAGTACCGCTCTGCAAGCAAAAAGAAATGATTTAGAGAGAAATGAAAAATCGCTCAATACACTCAAAAAAAGATATGAAGCCAAGATAGATGAAGCACTCCATACTATTGAACATAGTGCAGGGATGACAAAGGATGAAGCGCAAGTTGTTTTACTTGAAAAAGTAGAAGAAAAATCTCGTGCGGAGATAGCTCATATTGTTCGAAGATACGAAAATGAAGCAAAACAGGATGCCAAAAGAAAGGCAAACTATATACTCGCACAAGCTACAAGCCGGTTTGCGGGAGAATTTGCATCGGAGCGTTTGACTAATTTGGTTCATCTTGAGAATGATGAACTTAAAGGTCGAATTATCGGTAAAGAGGGGAGAAATATTAAAGCGCTTGAGACGCTTATGGGTGTCGATATAATAATAGACGATACGCCAAACGCTATTATTGTAAGCAGTTTTAATCTTTATCGTCGTGCCATTGCTACAAAAACATTGCAGCTTTTGATAGAAGACGGAAGAATCCAGCCGGCGAGAATAGAAGAAATTTTTGAGAAAGTTTCCGATGAATTTGAAGCGTCTATCCTTACCGAAGGGGAAGAACTTATTGCCGATATGAATATCGGTGTGATGCATCCCGAACTCACAAAGCTCATAGGAAGACTAAGATACCGTGCAAGCTATGGACAAAATGCACTTGCTCATACTCTTGAAGTGTCGTACTTAGCCGGAATTATGGCTTCTGAAATGGGGGGAGACCCTATTTTAGCAAAACGTGCCGGATTATTGCACGATATCGGAAAATCTTTGACTCATGATCATGACGGAAGTCATGTGGATTTGGGCGCAGAGATTTGTAACCGTTATAATGAACATAGCGTTGTTATTAATGCAATTTATGCGCATCACGGGCAAGAAGAGATAAATTCCATAGAGTGTGGAGCCGTATGTGCCGCAGATGCACTCTCTGCCGCAAGACCGGGTGCAAGACGTGAAGTTCTTGAGAGTTTCTTAAAGCGTGTGACGCAGATAGAAGATATAGCTTCCGAACATACGGGAGTAAAACAGGCGTATGCAATTAACGCAGGACGTGAAATACGTGTTATAGTCAATGCTACTTTGATAAATGATGATGAGTCCGTTTTATTGGCAAAAGAGATTGCAAAAGAGATAGAATCAAAAGTTCAGTATCCGGGTGATATCAAAGTAAATGTTATTCGCGAGAGTAGAACTGTAGAGTTTGCAAGATAGGTATCATTGCAACTTTTAAAGAATATTTCTTGGCATGTGGAAATTTCCACATGCCAAGGTAAAACTAGAAATACATATTTTCCGCTTCATTAATTTGAGAATCATCGTATGGATCCATGTGAATCATAATATGTGTTCTCTTGTCTGCAAAAAGATTTCTTAACTTATCTTCAACCCTGTCAGAGGCGATATGTGCTGCATATAACGAGATATGCATGTTGTACACAAGATGGACATCGATAAAAACATGGGAACCAGACTCTCTTGTCTTTAAATCATGATAATCGGTAATAACAGCTTCATTTTCAATAAGCTCTTTAATTTTTTGTATATCTTCTTCGGGTATTGCAGCATCAAGAAGCATCATGATACCCTCTTTGATAATCGGATATGCGGAATAAATCATATACATTGCAATTGCAATACCCAAAATAGGATCTATTAACTGCTCTTGCGTATACGCTATCAGTCCAAGTGCCAAAAGAACGGCACCGTTTGAGAAAAGGTCTGTTTTATAGTGAAGCGCATCTGCTCGAATTACCATATTTTTTGTTTTTTTTGCAACATAGTTTAAAAAAAGAACTAAAGCAAAAGTTATAACTAAAGAGGCAATCATAACATAGACGCTCTCTTGAATATGTTGTGTGGGTCTGTTATGTGTAATTTTAGCAAGAGCTTCAAATAATATAAAAACAGCAGAAAGAGAGATAATTGTCCCTTCTATTACAGCTGCCAAAGGTTCTATCTTGCTTCTTCCGAAGTGAAATTTGTCATCGGGATCTTTTTCCGTATTATGGAGTGCAAAATAGTTAAAAAGGGAAACCGTAAGGTCTAAAAAAGAATCTATTGCCGATGCCAAAACAGCAATAGAACCACTCACAAGCCCGATAGTCATTTTCATTATTACAAGTAATCCGGCTACGGACATGGAAACAACTGTTGCTTTTTTCTCTAATCTCATAAAATATTCCTAATAAATTTTTAGGGTACAATTATAGTTCAAATAACATAGAATATGGATTAAGCAGAGTAGAGTATGAATTTAAACGAGCTAAGACAAATCAGAAAAACGTGGATGACGTGGAAAAATATTGCCCCGCTGAGAGAAGCACTGGAAACCTTAGAAAAAGGTACTTGGCATGTGGAACTTGGCGATGTCGTCAAAATAAGCGGCTGCGATACAGGGGATGAGCAAAAGATATATGAGATTGCCAAACTGATGATGCCTTGGAGAAAAGGTCCGTTTGAAGTTTGCAACACATATATAGACAGTGAGTGGCAGAGTAATATAAAATATAATCTGCTCAGAAAACATTTTAATTTAAAAGATAAGCGTGTTGCCGATATAGGGTGTAACAACGGATATTATCTCTTTAGAATGCAAGAGGATAAACCAAAGTCTCTAGTGGGGTTTGACCCTTCGGCTTTGTATAAAACACAGTTTGATTTTATCAACCATTTTGTAAAAAGTGAGATTGTATATGAGCTTTTAGGGGTTGAGCATCTTGAATTTTATGAAGAAAAATTCGATACTATCTTTTGTCTTGGAGTTCTGTACCATAGAAGCGACCCCGTAATGATGCTGAAATCACTTTTGAAGGGTTTGGATAAAAAAGGGGAAGTGATACTTGACACCTTTTATATAGAAGGGGAAGATGAGATGTGTTTGTGCCCTGCATCCTCATATTCTAAAATTCCCAATATCTATTTTGTACCGACAATAAGTGCTCTGAAAAACTGGTGCATCAGAGCCGGCTTTGATAGTTTTGAAGTTTTGGAAACCTCTACAACTTCTGCAAATGAACAAAGAAAAACTCAGTGGATAGAAGGGCAGTCACTGGAAGATTTTTTGGATCCACAAGATAACAGCAAAACGGTAGAAGGTTATCCGGCACCCAAAAGAGTATATGTGAGACTAATAAAGGATAAAAATTGAAAAAAGATAATAGTGCTGAAGATAACGAACTGAGTATAGAAAATGAATATGACAACGAAGAAAAAGTTATTCTCCAAACTCATGAGAAAATAAATCAAAATTTAAGCGGTGAGATTACTCTCCTCAAAATCGGGTATGTAGAACTTCTCTTAAAAACCACCCCCGAAATGCTTGCAGATGAGAAGGGACTTATTCACGGAGGCTTTATATTTTCTGCAGCCGATTATGCGGCAATGGCGGCGGTAAATGAAAAGAATGTTGTTTTAGTTGCAGGTGAAACACAATTTCTCTCTCCTGTAAAGCTTTATGACGAGGTAAAATTTATAGCCAAAGTTCGTCAAAAAGAGGGAAGAAAAAGAAATGTCCATGTCGAAGCATTCGTGTATGATATCAAAGTTTTTGAAGGGGAATTTAAGACCGTAATTACCGAAAAACATATCTTGAAGCTCAAGCTATTGAATGAAGATAAAAACGGCGACGTTATATAATAGGCGCTATTTTTGCGCCGTAAGTAAAAAGATACCGAAATCTCTGTGGGGCTTGTTAATTGTATTGATATTTTCAAAGCTTATATTTTTAAATCCACATGCCAAGACAATATCCACTAAAGTTTTTTCTTCAAAACCAAAGTGGAAAACTCCCGTATTATCATCGTGAAATGTACCGTCCTCGCTCTGTAAATCAGCGATAGCGATAAATCCCGCCTCTTTTATATTTTTGTAAATAGTTTCAAACAAGAGTTTTAAATCTTCGATATGATGTAATGTCATAGAACTTACAAGTCCGTCAAAACTTTGCGTGAGCGGATTTTTAATAATATCTTGACAGTATGTTTGTATATGCAGCTCCGGAGTATTTTTTGCTTGTAATTTTGCAAGCATAGCCGCAGAGGTATCTACTCCATGTACTTTTTGCGTTGCTTTAGCTATCTCAAAACCTAAAAGTCCGGTGCCTACTCCAAAGTCTATGATCTCCATCTCTTTATGAAGGGCAATTTTTTGGCGTATGGCATGTGCAATTACTTTTGCACCCTCTACTCTTATCTTTCCTTCGTCCCAAGTTTGTGATTTTGTGTGAAAATGGTCTTGCATCTTTTTTCCTTTATAAATTATTTATCCAGTAGTCTGTATATTTTTGTTCTTCTTTTATGGTTGTTTTTCCGCCGTGACCTGGATAAATTATTTTATCATAATTCAAATTTTTAAATTTCCGTAAACTTTCTCTCATAGCATCAGGACTAGAATAAGGGAAATCTATTCTTCCGATAGAGCGTTCAAAAATAAAATCTCCGCTGAACATTGCATCTCCTATCTCTATAGTAGAACAGCCGGGGCAATGTCCCGGAAAATGGCGAAATTTTACCTTTACACCCTCAAAATCAAACTCTGCATCTCCGTCTACTTCTACATCGGGCGTAGATGGCGGTAAATCCGGCATCCAATCGCTTGCTCTGAGTAACATGACGTCACCTTTGGGAGTATAAAGAGGGATATGAAGTTCTTTTTGAAGTTGGGCATTTGACCAAACATGGTCAAAATGTCCATGCGTATTTAAAATTGCGACCGGGTTCTTGACGTTTTGTAAAACCCATGCAGTTGCCCCCACTCCCGGATCGATAATGAAATCTTTTGCGTCTACGCTTACAATGTAGCAGTTTGTCTGATATGGACCCATCGGCTGCATTTTTATTTGCATTTTATCCCTTTTTTAGCGTGATTATAGCATGATTGGTTTATGAATTTTTATAAAGAATTAGAGCTAATTTTAGAAGCTGAAAATCCACATGCCAAGATAAATTTGTTTTATACTTTCTATGCTGCTTATAAATCAAGGCATGTGGAATTTGAAGAAAATTATAAAGTAAAAGAGTTTGTGCTGCCCTCTTATAATTCCACATGCCAAGTGGTTTCTCCGCAAAATGTTCCCAAGCGAAGCAATCTTACTACAAAAGAGGGGCAGATAACTCTGCTTCACGCCATAGCACATATAGAATATTCGGCAATTGATTTGGCTTTGGACGGGGCATATAGGTTTGCGGGTTTGCCCAAACAATATTATACCGATTGGCTTGAAGTGGCAGAGGATGAGATACGTCACTTTTTGTCGCTAGAAAAACTGCTCCATGAACTCGGGGCAAAGTACGGTGACTTAGTCGTGCATAATGCTCTGTTTGAAGCAAGCCAAAGAACGCAGACGCTGTTAGAGAGAATGGCGGTTGTCCCAAGATATCTTGAAGCTAACGGACTCGATGCAACACCGATGATACTTGAAAAACTTGAAAAACTTCCAAAAACACAGATAATAGAGAAGATAATAGCAACGCTCAGGATTATATTGGATGAAGAAACAGACCATGTCAAAAAAGGGGATGTTTGGTTTCAACGGGCATGTGTAATGGAAAATAAAAAGAGTGATGTTTATTTTGACATCATTAACAAATACTATCCTCAAGGTTTTTTAAGAGCAAAAAATCTTAATATTGATGCTCGCAAAGAAGCAGGGTTTAGTTGTAAAGAGCTTAACTTTATGGCGAAAAAAGAAGTTTGCTGACTCTCTTATCCTTTTTTTACAAAACTTAGTTATAATATTTTTTATTAACTTTCCTGAAAGGTTTAAGTAATTAGATGAATAAATATTCGCAAATATCAGATTATCTCGAACGGTTTTTAGACAATGAAGTGCGCAAAACAGGGATACAAAAAGTTGTAGTGGGTTTGAGTGGCGGACTTGATTCTGCCGTGGTTGCTGTTTTGGCGCATAAAACCTTCGGGAATGAGCTTCTGTGCGTCAAAATGCCCTCACATTATTCTTCAAAGAGTTCGATTTCTCACGCAGATGATTTGTGCCGTGATTTTGGAATGAATTCTATCACAGCGTCCATAGAGCCTATGTTAAAAGCTTATGAAGCGATGAATCCCGACATGGATAATCTCAGACGCGGAAATTTTTCTTCGAGGATGCGTATGGCAACACTTTATGATATTTCCGCCAAACAAAATGCCTTGGTTTTGGGAACAAGCAATAAAAGTGAACTGATGCTTGGTTACGGCACCCTTTACGGTGATCTTGCAAGTGCCGTTAATCCTATAGGAGATTTATATAAGAGTGAAGTATATGAACTTGCAGCCTATCTTGGTGTTACAAAAAGTATCATAAATAAGGCTCCCTCCGCAGATTTATGGGATGGGCAGAGTGATGAGGCGGATTTAGGTTATACATATGCGCAATTGGACGAAGCGATGCAGCTTTATGTAGAAGAGAGACTCAGTAAAGAAGCTATAGTAAAAAAAGGGATAGATGAAAAAATGTTAGAGATGATAGTAGGAAGAATTTTTCGTAATCACTTTAAGCGAAAAATGCCTCTTATTGCAAAGCTTACGTCCCGAACGATTAACCACGATTTTAACTACCCAAGAGATATAACTTTATAAGGAAGATAGGATGAAAATACCATTTAGTAAATATGTAAACGGACGGGATGAGCACTCTAATGTGAGTGATGTTTTAGACGGTGAGGATATTGATCAAGTTGAAGAATTACAAAATGATTTTGCCTCTTACGTAGGTTCAAAATACGCTTTGGCAACTTCTCACGGCACTTCGGCACTCCATTTGGCGATGCTTGCACTGGATTTAAAAAGAGGAGACAAAGTAGTCTGTTCCGTAAATGCACATCCTAATGTTCCGGAGGTTGTCCGCCATTTTGATGCAGAACCCATATTTATTGATATTTCCGCTGGCAGTTACAATATTAATCTTGACCATTTAGAAAATTACTTGGAAGATAACCGATCTAAAAAACTCAAAGCTGTTATTGTCACACACATTGCAGGTTCTTGTGTAGATTTAGAGAGGCTGTATTCTATTGCAAAGATTTATGAAGTTCGTATAGTTGAAGATGCCTGTGATGCATACGGAACAACATATAAAGGGAAAAAAATCGGTGCAACGGGAGCAGATATTGTTTGTTTTGACTTCTCTTCTCATTTGAAGAAAAATATCTGTAACGGTGGTATGCTTGTTACAAATGATGAAGAGATTATCGAAAGAGCAAAATTACTCAGTAATCATGCTATCGTTCGTGATGAAAATTCTTTGGATTATATTTATGATGTCACGAATATCGGGAATGATTATTCCATTAGCCAGCTCAATGCGGCTTATATACGTGCACAAATAAAAGAGCAAGATAAAAAAATTAAAAGACATCAAGAAATTGCAAAAATGTATAGCGAAGCTTTGGGCGGAGTTGCACACATAACAATCCCGAGTATGCAAAACGAGGAAGACCCTTTTTGTTTATATATAGTTAAAATAGACAAAAACCGCGATTCTTTTGCCGTTGAATTAAAAGAGGCGGGAGTTCAAACCGGGTTACACTATATTCCCCTTCATCTTTTAAGTTATTACAAGGCAAAATATTCTCTTCGCGTAAATGATTTTCCCGTAGCACTTAGAAGTTTTCAGCAGGTTTTATCTCTTCCTATTTACGCAAGTATGGAAGATAAAGAGGTGAAGTTTGTGATAGAAAAAATGAAGAAAATTGCTAAAACAAGAGTTTGAAAAAAGCTTTTATTTTTTGGGTTGAAGAGTATTTTTACAACCCAAATCTATTTCAAAAATGTATCTCATTCCTACTGCTTCCTTTGAGCTGGATTTACTGTTTTGTTATGTATCTCAGGTTTCAAAGTAAAAAACCTCTTGATTTTGGAGTCAAAATAGTGAGCGTCGGAAACTTGAGTGTCGGTGGAAGCGGCAAAACACCTCTCGTGAGTGCACTCTCTCAAAGATATGAAAATGTTGCAATCGTTCTTCGAGGGTATGGAAGAAAAAGCAGCGGTCTTGTTGTGGTAAAAGAGGGCAAAAACATTCTGTGCGATGTAAGTATAAGCGGTGACGAAGCGATGATTTATGCGCATAAAATTCCACATGCCGTAGTTATAGTGAGTGAAGACAGAAAAATAGGAATCCTTCAAGCCAAAGAGATGGGAGCAAAGATTATTTTTTTGGATGATGCATATTCAAAACACGATATAAAAAAACTCGACTTGCTTATAGAAGTCAAGAGTGAAAATAAGGGTTGTCTTCCCTCGGGACCTTTTAGAGAAAGACTTTGGAGAACAAAAGAGGCTCATATTCTTACAGAGGGGATAGATTTTGAAAGAGTCGTGGAGTTGAAGAATCAAAGCGCAAAGATGTCTTTAGTCACGGCGATTGCAAGACCCTCCCGTCTTGATCCCTTTTTGCCTTTTGTCGTGAGTAAAACTTACTTTGAAGATCATCATATGTTTCAGAGAGAGGAATTAACGGGTGTGCTGCAAAAAGACGGTTCCGATTCTCTTTTAGTGACATACAAAGATTTTGTAAAGCTTGAAGCAATGAACCTTCCTCTTTCACTTTTGGATTTGCACGTGGAAGTAAATGAGAGAGTTTTTACTCTTATTGATAGATATTATATATAAAAAATTAAAGAACAAAGCACGAAAAATAACTATGCGAAGAATAATACCAAATACAGCTAACTATGCATACGCTAAACGAGCATAGCACATTGGAGTGCAAGGCGAAAAGACGTAGGAGCTACTAGTAGCTTCAAGTATTTTCAACGAAGCAATACGATGTGCTATGCTCGCCCGTAGGGTAAAAGAGAAGCCCGCATCTACTTCGTTACATCTTTTTGGGTTAGCCATGCTAGCCCTGCAAAGATGTGCCTTGTAGTTACAGGCTTCTCTTTTATTTATCGTATGCATAGTTAGCTGTATTTGGTATAAGATAGCAGATTGTATAATCGCATAAATTTAGTAAAGGAAATAAAATGTACGGATTATTTGAAGACGAAGATGATATATTTATGGGGTCACCGAAAAGTAAATTTATGGATGTCGTGTTTAACGCAAACAATGACATTGTAAGACAAGAGTTAGCACGGTTTATAGACAAAGTTGCCGCAATGGAAGTTCTTTTAAGCAAATATATCGGTGATGATATGGATAAACAAATAAGAAGTATTGCTATAACAGAGCAAGATGAAGTAGATATGAAAGCAAAAAGTTTGTATGTTGAACTTATGGGTGCAGTACTTTCTCAAAGTGAATAAACAAAAGTGAAATTATTTTTACAATTATTTCTTTTGTCGGCACTCTTTTTGAACACTGTTTGCGCGAATGATTTTAGAGAAATTCAGGAAATAAGACTAAAAAAGGATGAGCAAAAGAAAATTCTTGTAAAATACGAATCTTTTGAAAAACTTTTTAAATTTAGGTGGACATTGTTTACAAACGGCGGGTTAGTCGTTTTTAAATCCTACGATAAGATAGTCTCACAAAACATGCTCTATCTTAGACATAAAAATCAAAGTTTAAGAGTTGAGTTAAAGTCAAAAGGGGCGGATCCCCTTCATGTGCCTTATATGCTACTTAAATTTAAAGAGTTTAATTATGAGACGAAAGAAGCCGTTTTTGCATTCATGCTTTGGGATGAAAAAATGCAAGTGAATTTAAAATATTTACCACAATAGAAGAGGGATGGATGCAGAGAGTTGAGCAAGAGATAGCGCGATTGATTAAAGAGATTGATTATGATGAGGTGACACGACTTTTCAATACGCTCAGCGGTGGTAAAAGACTTCGGGCAAAATTGATTTTGAAAATAGCACCTTTTCATGAAAAAGCTCCTTTATTGGCAGCGATAGTAGAGCTTATACACGGAGCAAGCCTTCTCCATGATGATGTTATCGATGAGGCTTCTCTTAGACGTGGCGTAGCCTCGGTCAATGCAACCGATGGAAGTAAGACGGCCGTGATGCTTGGAGATGTTCTTTATTCAAAAGCCTTTACCGAACTTCTGGAATTTGACAAAGAGATTGCAAAAATAGTTGCCTCCTCCGTAACTGCCCTCTCTAAAGGGGAGATGCTAGACGTAAAAATGGCAGCTACATTTAATACTGATGAAAAAAAATACCTCGATATGCTTTATCTTAAAACAGCAACTCTTATAGAAGCCGCCGCAATCAGTGCTGCTTTGCTTGTAGGTAAAAATGCTCACAAATATGGCATATATGGACGGAACCTCGGTCTTTCTTTTCAGATAATCGATGATATTTTAGATATTACTGCGGATGAAAAAACTCTTGGTAAACCCTCTATGAATGACTTTACTGAAGGAAAGTGCACACTTGCTTATATTTATCTTTATCATGTTTTAGATGCAGCAGATAAAGAAAGATTGCGCAATGCACATGCCAAGACTCTCTCACAGAGTGAAGCTCTTTGGATAAAACAAAAGATGGATACATATAAAAGTATAGAAAAATCTTTTGAGCTGGCACAAAAACTTTCCAAAGAAGCTATGAAAGCAGTAGAAGAGGACAAAGAACTTGTCTTGATTTTAGAAACTATGATACAAAGAAGTTATTAATGCACTATTTAAATATAAGTTTTTCACATAAAAATTCTACAATGGAAATACGGGAAAAGTTATCCTATCCTAATGATGAAAATGTGTATGGATGTCTCAAAAAACTCAAAGAAAGTGAATCTATAAATGAAGTTATTTTAATTTCCACATGTAATAGAATGGAGGTTTTTTGTAGCTGCAACGACATTGAATCGGCGACACGACATATTTTTCAAATGTTGCACAACCGCTCAGGAATCTCTAAAAAAGAGCTTCAAGAGAGAGCGGATATTTTTGACGATAGTATGGCAATTCACCATCTTTTTAGTGTTGCAAGCTCACTTGATTCTATGGTTGTCGGGGAAACCCAAATTGCAGGTCAGCTGAAAGATGCTTTTAGATTTTCTCTTGATAACGGTTATTGCGGTCAAAAACTCTCCCGTGCAATGCACAGTGCTTTTAAGTGTGCGGCAAATGTAAGAAACCAAACTAATATTTCTTCTAAGCCCGTTTCTATTGCAAGCGTTGCAGTCTCAAAACTCAAAGCTCTGCTACCGGATTTATCACAAAAAAAAGCTTTGGTAATCGGTGTCGGTGAAATGTCGGAAATTACTGCCAAGCATTTGATTTCAAGCGGCGTGGATGTTTACATCATGAACAGAACAAAAGAAAATGCAGTTCATCTCGCCGAAGTTTGCGGAGCCAAAGTGATGGATTATTCACAACTTCCACATGCCGTTAATCAGTTTGAAATTTTATTTACCGCTACATCAGCGCATGAAGCAATCATCACGGATGTAATGATCGAAGTATGTGATTTTGAGCGATATTGGTTTGATTTGGCTCTTCCAAGGGATATTCACTGCACTAAGGACGAGAAAATTCACTTGTTTGTAATAGATGACTTAAAAACGATTGTGAATGAAAATATGGAATGTAGAGAAGATAGTGCGAAATCTTCCCATGCTATCATAGGCAGAGCAGTTGTCGCATTTTTTGAGTGGCTCAATACCTTGGATATTGAGCCGATGATAAAAGAGATTTATGAAAAAGCGTATATGAGCGCTTCTGTTGAGAGTAAAAGGGCGGTGAGTCATGGCTATATTCCCAAAGAATACGAGCTTCAAGCACAAAAAATGTGTGAACAGACATTAAAGAGATTTTTACATGACATGATAAAAAAAATGAGAAGTGTATCTCAAGAAGCAAAATCCGATACGATTACCGGAACTTTGCAATTTTTGATACAAGATGAAAAAAATATACCCGATCAATACAAGTGTGAACATATGTTAAAAGGACAAAAATGAGAAGAAGCAGAGCATTTATCCCGACAAGTAAAGAAGCACCATCAGATGCTTCTTTGGCTAGTCATATCTATCTTTCCCGTGCAGGATTTATATCTCAAGTGGCGAGCGGACTTTATAGCTATATGCCCTTGGCAAAAAAAGTAATTAAAAAGATAGAAAAAGTAATCAATGAAGAGATGGCAAAAGCCGGTGCCCAAGAGGTTGAACTCAGCTTCGTGACGCCTGCTACCTTGTGGCAAGAAAGTGGACGAATCGAGAAGTTCGGAAAAGAGCTTTTACGCTTTCATGACAGAAAAGATAATATGTTTGTCCTTGGACCGACGCACGAAGAGATGATGGTAGATTTGGTTCGCAACCGTGTGACAAGCTATAAGCAACTTCCAATGAATCTGTATCAGATAAAAACAAAGTTTCGTGATGAGGCACGACCGAGATTCGGTTTGATGCGCGGACGTGAATTTATCATGAAAGACGGATACAGTTTCCATGCTTCGGTAGAGGATATGGATAGAGAATTTGATGCGATGGAAGCTGCGTATAAAAAAATTCTCACTAGACTTGGACTTGATTTCAGAATTGTTGAAGCTGATAGCGGTGCTATCGGCGGAAGTGGCTCTAAAGAGCTTATGGTGCTTGCAGGAAGCGGCGAGGATACTATTGCGGTTTGTGATAAGTGCGAATACGGTGCAAATGTAGAAGCGGCTAAGCGTTCAGGACGTGCGATGATTCCTAAAGCTCCAGAAGCTGAATTTAACAAATTTAAAACACCTAATGCAAAAAGTATAGAAGATTTGGAAAACTTTTTTAAAGTAGACGGCTATTACACGATGAAATGTGTAGCAAAAAGAGCCGTGTATGAAGAGGATAGCGAGATAGTACTTTTCTTTATTAGAGGGTGTGATACGCTTCAAGAAGTTAAAGCACAAAATGCAACAGGAGCCCTAGATATCGTAGATGTGAGCGAAGAGGAACTTCGTGCACTCGGGCTTATTCCAGGTTTTATAGGACCGCTGGAACAGGCATGTGCAAAACATGTAATAGATAACGACCTCAAAGATGCGAAAAATATGATTTGCGGTGCAAATGAAGAGGATTATCATTTCGTAAATGTGGATATGTCTGTGATGAGCGAAGCCTATTTCGCTGATATTGCAGAGGTAAATGAGGGTGATATCTGCCCTTATTGCGATGGGAAACTTTCTTTTACAAAAGGGATTGAAGTGGGGCATATTTTTAAACTCGGTACTACATATTCTAAAGCCTTAAAAGCCGAATTTTTAGATGAAAACGGTAAAGCACAGCCTTTTGTTATGGGAACTTACGGGATGGGTGTGAGTAGACTTGTCGCGGCAATTATTGAGCAGCACCATGATGATAAGGGCTGTATATGGACAAAAGAAAGTGCTCCTTATATGGTAAATATTATGATTTCAAATATAAAAGATGAATCACAGGTTATTCTTGGTGAGGAACTTTATAGAAGGCTACTAGAAGAAAAAGTAGAAGTGATGCTTGATGATAGAAAAGAGAGATTCGGATTTAAGATGAATGATGCCGAACTTATAGGTTTTCCATACACAATCATAATAGGAAAAGAGTTGGAAAATGATTTGGTACAAATCTATGAGAGAAAAACGACAGAAAAAATTTTAGTCCATAAAGATGCAATTTTTTCAAAAATTTTAGAGTTGATTTAGATGATTTATTTTTTAATATATCTTTTTCTTGAGGTTCTTGTTTCTGTAAATATCTCATCTTATCTTGGTGGTTTGATGACGTTTTTTGAGATAATACTCAGTGCTTTTATCGGTATAGTTATATTAGTGAATTTTAGAAAAACTTTAATAGAAAATTTGAGAGCCGTATCAAGTAATCATATTGATTTGTTAGAGTTCCAAAGTTTAAATCTTTTTACGATTCTAGGCGCTATTTTACTCATATTACCCGGTTTTCTGACAGATATTATAGGGTTTTTCATGCAATTTAGTGTCTTCACATCTATGCTTGTTAACCGTTATAATGTAAAATCCGAGAGCCATAAAACGCAGTACAAAAAAAATCATATAAAAAAGGATTCAAATGTTATCGATGTTGAAATTATTGACAATCACACTTCTCTTAAATAGCGTACTTTTCGCGGGCACGTCTAATGAAGCAGTGGAAAAGTATTTAGAAAAAAATTTTAAAAGTAATCCAAATATACTGGCTTTAAAAGTAAAAGTAGTAGATAAGATGAGCTTAGAAAAACTCAAAGGCTGGGATGCTTTGATTGTGAGTGTTGAAGCAACGGTGAAAGCAAAAGAAGAAAATAGAGAAATAAAGCAAAAAATGATTTGGTTTACCAACGGCACAATTATTACTCAGGAACTTACGGATATACAAACCGGTGATAGTTTAAAAGAGTTAGTTTCTCCATCTTTTAAAAATGAGTATTATAAAAAAGAAAATTTGCTCTACGGAAATGCGAACGCAAAACATAAAGTAGTTATTTTCTCAGATCCGCTTTGTCCATTTTGTAGAGGTTATGTGCCAAAAGCAATACAAGAGATGAAAAAAAGTCCGGATATGTTTGCAGTTTATTATTACCATTTTCCTCTTCCTTCACTTCATCCTGCATCGATAGAACTTGCGCAAGCGGCTATTGCAGCAGAGCTAAAAGGGGAAAAAGATGTAATATTGAAGCTTTATACCGTCGAAGTTGATGCCAGAGAGCGCGATGTAAGTAAAATATTAGCAGCTTTTAATAAAGCTCTCAATACGGATATTAAGCCGGCTGATTTAACATCTGAAGCTGTACAAAAATATAATAAAGGCGATTTAAGCGTTGCTGAGGATGTAATGATTCAGGGAACTCCGACAGTTTTCTTTGACGGTAAAATAGATAAAACAAAAAGACTGTATGAAAAGGCAAAATAGAGAATGAAAAAATTAACAATAGCAACTAGAGGCTCACAATTGGCACTTTGGCAGTCAAACCATATTAAAGCCATACTAGAAGAGCAAAATCCCGGTCTGGAAGTTGTACTCAATGTAATTATTACAACCGGAGACAAGATTATAGATAGGCCTCTGGCGGCTATTGGCGGAAAAGGTTTGTTTCTAAAAGAGCTAGAAGAAGCTATGCTCAGAGGAGAAGCGCAAATAGCCGTGCATTCTCTTAAAGATGTTCCTACAATAATGCCTGAGGGTTTACTTTTGGCTGCAATCACTCAAAGAGAAGATGTGAGAGATGCACTTTTATCGGAAAAATATCCTGATATTGATTCTCTTCCAAGAGCTGCCGTAGTCGGAACATCCTCACTTCGCCGTCGCATGCAGATTGAAAAAATCAGACCTGACTTAAAAATAAAAGACTTAAGAGGAAATGTTGACACAAGAATAAGAAAGTTGAAAGAGGGTGAATTTGATGCTATCATATTGGCAGCTGCAGGAATCAATAGACTGGGTCTTGTAGAGAGCGTAAAATATTGCTATCCGATTTCACTTTATGAAATGGTCCCGTCCATGGGACAAGGTGCCTTAGGAATAGAAGCGATAAATGATGCAGAGGTGCTGGCGATTGTGGCTAAGCTCGAAGATGAATATACAAGAATTGAGACAACGATTGAACGTGATTTTGTTGATATGCTTAATGGCGGCTGTCACGTTCCTATCGGCGTAAATGCTACGGTTTTAGAGAATGATGATGTTTTGGTAAAGGCTGTTTTGGGACTTCCTAACGGCACGAAAATGTTGGCTGATACAAAAATTGTTTCAAAAGAGGTTTATAAAACCATCGGAAGAGAAATTGCGCAAGAATTTATCAACAGGGGTGCAAAAGAGTTACTAGCACAAGCCCAAGAGATGCAGACTGAGATGCATCAATAGTATGCAAACAACTATCAATCTTTTCAAAAAAGAGAATGAACTTCGAATTATAGAAGATGAACTAGACATTTATCTTGAAATACCTCATATTGCTTATGCAGAGGTGAAGAAAAAAGATGGCGGAAAGGCTCTTTTGTTTACACATGCCGTAGACAAAAAAAACGGAACAAAATTTCAAGAGCCTGTATTGATGAATATTTTTGGTTCTTACAGAAGATGTGAACTTCTCTTTGGAAGAACTATAGAATCCGTAGCCGATGAAATTACAAGACTTCTTCATATGAAACCCCCTGCAGGATTTTTAAATAAGCTCTCTATGGCAGGCGAACTTTTTTCTCTTAAAAATATCTTTCCCAAAAAATTAAAAAAAGCAGGCGCTTGTCAAGAGATAAAATATTTGGATGATGCTGTTGATTTGTACAAAATTCCTGTTTTAACTACTTGGGAACAAGATGGCGGTCCTTTTATCACCATGGGGCAAGTTTATACGCAAAGCTTAGACGGTGAACTTGTAAATCTTGGAATGTATAGACTTCAAGTGTATGATAAAAATCATCTGGGTATGCATTGGCAAATTCATAAAGACTCTTCCCATTTTTTTGATCAGTATCAAAAAGCAGGTAAAAAAATGCCTGTAAGTATTGCAATCGGCGGTAATCCACTCTATACTTGGTGTGCAACAGCACCGCTTCCCTATGGTGTGAACGAGCTTTTAATGTATGGCCTCATCACAAAACAGCCTGCGAAATTGGTGAAGTCTTTAACAACTCCGCTTTATATTCCTCAAGATGTAGACTACGTAATTGAAGGTTGGGTGGATACTGCTACACTTAAAATAGAAGGTCCCTTTGGAGACCATACCGGTTATTACACTCTTAAAGAGTCTTATCCTGTTTTGCAAGTAAGTGCTATTACAATGAAAAAGAAAAGGGTTTATTTAGCAACCGTGGTAGGTAAACCCCCTTTGGAAGATAAATATATGGGTTGGGCAACGGGAAAAATATTTTTGCCCTTACTAAAAACGACTGCGCCTGACCTCATAGATTACCACATGCCGGAAAATGCAGGCTTTCATAATCTTATTTTCGCAAAAATGGAGCCACATTACAAAGGGCATGCAAAACAATTTATGCATGTTTTTTGGGGTGCCGGTCAAATGAGTTTTGTAAAACATGCTGTATTTTTGGATGAAAATGCTCCAAAGCTCGATAATTATGAGAGCCTTGTCTCTTATATATTAAATAGATTTACTCCAAAATCTATGTTTATATCCGAGGGGATATTGGATGCACTTGACCACTCTTCTCCGGAATCACTTGTTGGGGGAAAACTTGGCATTGATGCTACTGCTGCAAATAAAGTAGACGCACCGCAGCTTTTGGGAGATGAGGAGCTTCTTTTTAAAGTAAAAGAGTTAGTGCCCGATACAATTGCTTTGCATCAGTATATGAGACACACGAAAAATCCGATTACTGTTATTAGCCTCAACAAAAAAAGAAAAGCCGGTGAATATTTTGATGCTTTAGTTTCTTTAAGTACAAATATTAGAATCGTTATTTTTGTAGATGAAGTAAGAAATGATGTATTTAATCCTTACATGCTTGTATGGAGAGTGACAAACAACATGGATGCATTGAGAGATGTTTTTGTCTCAGGACTCATGGTCGGTATCGACGGTACGAATAAAACACTGCTTGATGGGTTTACGAGAGAATGGCCTGCAGATGTAGATTGTACGCAAAGTGTTGTTGATTCATTAAAGCACAGAGGTATCTGGGACTTTGATGACGAGCTTTACAATAAGTTTCAATTGTAGACATTTAATAATAAAAGAATGATTTATAATTTCTATAAGGTAAATGTAATATTTTCTAATGTAATATAAATAAAAGTTATTTTAGGGGTTAACAAATGAATAAAGTGTTTCTTGCTGCTATTTCAATTGCATTTTTTACGCTTCTTTCGAGTAATGCTGCAGTGTATAAAGGTCAAAAAGTTTTTGTCAAGGAATGTGTGAAATGTCATGAAAACGGTCAGGTATTTATTTCTAAAAAGAAAATAAAAGAATGGAAGGAATTAATGGACCAAAGTGGCAAAGCACTTGCATCTTTGCACCTCAAAAATGAAAAAGCGAAAGATTCTTGGTCTTATTTTGAAAGTAAAAATTATGAAAAGAATTCGAAAAATCTCAAGCAATTTTTAGTTGAATATGCAAAAGATAGCGGTAATGTCCCCGCGTGTAACTAAGCCGTAATTTCCATTTTTCCCAACGCAGCGGTAGCAATTTTTGCTACTCCTGTTCTACATGCCATTTTGTAAAATCATTTAATTTAGCTAAAATACGAAACTTTTTAATATTGGAGAAATCATGGACAAAATGTGGTCAGGTCGTTTTTCAGCGAGTGCATCAAGCCTTTTAGATCAGTTTAACGCATCTATTATGTTTGATAGAAAACTTTATCGTGAAGACATTGAAGGCTCTATTGCACATGCTACAATGCTTGCAAAACAGGGTATTTTAACTGCTGATGAACTATCTCAGATAACAAAAGGGCTCTCTCAGGTAAAAGAGGAGATAGAGTCTGGAGTGTTTGAGTGGAAAATATCGGATGAAGACCTGCACATG
>DZBD01000097.1 GCA_022729795.1 Sulfuricurvum sp.
CGGGTGCCGCTTTATACAGAGTGTAGAGTGCTTATAGATAATCAATACTACGCGGGAATTGTAACCGACATAAGTGAAGGCGGAGTGAATATAACACCAAAAGATGATAGTATAAAATTTGAAGACAAGCTTCAAATACATCAAAAGGTAGAAGTTGAAATTAAGGACGTTGACGGCAACCCATTTAGTGTGCCATCCCAATTTTTGAAAGTATTTAATTGGGGGAAAAAACTTGTTTTTGTTTTTGATGATATTTATGAAAATATTCCCGTGAGACAAAAATTAATACAAATAATATACGGCAATACAACAAACTGGAAAGATATTGAAGATAAAAAGCCTATAATGTCGCCATTTACAAGTTTTGCTTACATTGTAAAGCAAAGCTTTAAAAATGCAATGTTCAAAGAATCCTATCTTTTTGTATTTTTTAGGATAAAAAACTTTTTATTGAGGGGCAACAAATGAGATATATTGCGATACTTTTATTGGCGTTTTTGAGCTTGTATGGAAAAAATATCAAGCATGATTCCATTGAAAGAATTGATTTAGAGAATGGAAACAGTATACTAAAAATACATTTTAATTATTTAGATACTATGAAAAACATAGAAAGAGTGAGAGGCATAGACGGGTTTTATTCTCTTAGTTTCCCTCTTCCAAATAAGTGGGAGATAATAAGTGCAAACGGGTATATAAAATATACGCCCTCCATCCTACTTTTAAAAGAGCTTTCATCAGCAATTGTTTCCTTTAATGATGTTGTTGTGAGCCAGTTTAGAATATTTGATAAGCAAGATTCCGGAATCAAATTTGAGATAAATCCTATATTATTTTATGAACACAATTTCTTAAAATTTGAAGCAATTCAACATTATACATACGAGTGTGAAGATGGTTCCCATACCTCATTATGGAGTGACATCGACTTGGATAATAGTTATTTAGAGCTTTTAGTTAGACCAAAAGCGCTTGAAGAGATGATTAGTTCAATCAAATATGATGTCTTTGATGATAAACAATACTCAGTTACTCCTCTCAATTTTATAGTGGATAAAAAAGATAAAAATAGTTTAAAAAATTATGCACTTATGAGTGCGGTAGCTTCAACTCATTTAAAGTACAGAATTGAGGAAATAAAAGTTTCAGACACCTTGGATCCGAAAAATCACAACGTAATAGTTGCAACAAAAGCTAAAGCAAGAGAAATGTTAGCAACATTGAGTGATGACTATATTGTGGATGAAGCTCCGTCACTCTCTATATTTTTCAATTCTAAAAGTTGTAGCTCTTGGTTAAATGCATCTCATTTTGCAACAGTAGAACCTGATAAAACCGTTCAAATAACAAAACAAGATGCTTTTTATGGAAGCAGTGCGTATTTAAATAAAGAAAAAATTACACTCAAAGATTTAAAAATTAAGAATAGTGATGCCATCAGTGTTGCATTTTGGTTTAAACCTAAGGATGCGGATAAGGCAACTTTGTTTGGTTTTGATACATATTCTTTGCTACTCTTTAATGGAAATATCGGTTTTAATACCTCAAGTAAAGATATGTATGGTGCGAAATATACTTTTAATAAGAATGAGTGGTACCATGTTGCAGCAACCTTTTACAAAGGTTCTGTCGATAAAAATTCCATTATGCTTAATGGAGAAAAACTAGATTTGAAGCAAATGTATAATTCTTATGAAGCATCGAATGCTATCTTTTCTAACAACGGATACATCGGAAGTTCGGGATTAAATAGTAGATTGACGTTCGATGGGTATATTGATCAATTTTATATGTTTGATCACGCAATTACAACATTAAGTGCCGCTAAATTATATCAATATAGTATAAAGCATAAGCAAAATAGGGCTACTGAAAGTTTATTCTTAGATGATAAGTTAGCACATGATATTAATGTGATACAAAATCCAACTCAAATCGATAAAGCGATTATAGTGGTGGCACCTGAAGATACCTCGAAGCAAAAAGAGTGTATTTACGCCTTGTATAAAGGTGATCTTGACAAGTATCACAGGCAAGGTCTTGATATAAAAAGTGTCAAAATACCCGAACCTGCCAAAGCTTACAGTGCAAACCATTTTATACCCATTAATAAAAAAATATATTTTAAAGAGCTTGGATATGATACAACATTTTTAAAAGGGTGGTATCCGCCTCAAATTAAATTAAAATTCAAGGTATATCCGGACAATTTTTTCGACGCAAAAGATAAGGTCGATGTACATCTTCATAGTGTTTTTCCTATAGTTATTCATGAAGATTCAGTATTGAATATTTTTGTAAATGATATTTTCGGTGATCAAATAGATATAGCACAGAGTGCTCAAGAATCCAATATTGATACTTTTACCGGTAGATTATTTAATTATGAAAGTACATCAAAGATACCGGCTTATTTAATCGGGAAGGGCTTAAATGAGCTTAGATTAGACACATCACTCGTACCGATGAAAAAAGGTGCCTGTGAAGTTTATAACACAGAAAATCTAGTAGCTTCCATCATGGATGATTCTTATTTTATCATACCAAGTTCAAAGCAATGGATAGAACTTCCTTATATGGAGCATATAAAAAATGCGCAATATCCCTATTCTATTTATCCTGATTTACAAGACACTGTGATTTATCTTGCAAATAATGATAATGAAACAATTGCGAGTGCTATGAATTTTATTTTTTATCTCACTCAAGAACTACAGTCTTATCCATTTTATTTGAATATAACTTCAGACTTAACAGATGATGATAAAAATAAAAATATAGTTGTATTTGGAACAATTAATGATGAAAAGCTTCAAAAATTAAGTAAATCGGCGCCTATAGTATTCGATAAAAACGGTATGCAAAAAGATTATCCTTATATCAATAGATTTATAGAGCATAAAGATATACTTAATAAGGACAGACTAAAAAAATATAGATTTTTAAGTTCTATGCAGGAAACAAATTTAGTAGACGATGTGATGATTATGCAGATGTCAAGATCACCGTATAATAATGATAAAACAGTACTTTCCTTTAGTGCAAATTCCCCTATATGTCTAAACAAAGGTGTTTATTCAATATTTCAATATGAAAATAAAAATAATATTTTGGGTGATACAGTCATTTATGATTATGTTAATGAAGAGGGTCTTGCTTATAACATAAAAGACAAGTATGTTTTTTCCAATCTTAGTTGGTTTGAGACAATTTCTTTACTGGTTGGACTACATCCAATACGTTATTTATTTGTTTTTATAATTTTATTACTGTTAGCTTCTTGGATAGTAAGAAAGTTCTTACTAAAATTCAAAGAGGAGCACCACAAAGATGCTTAAGAGGTTAATATTGGTATTTTTACTAGCTAATACTCTTTTGATGGCAGATTGGGGTGAGTATAAAGCGCACTTTATTGCTGAAGACGGAAGAGTTATTGATCGTGCTAACAAGGGCATAACTCATAGTGAGTCAATAGGCTATGCATTATTTCTTTCATTGAAAAATAATGATATGGATTCTTTTTATAAAATTCAAAGATGGTATAAGGATAATTTAACCCTAAATAAGTCTGGATTGCTCGGTTGGAAATGGGGCAAAGATTCCGATGATAGTTGGCGTATGTTGGATTTGAACAATGCAACAGACGGAGACTTATGGATTGCATACGACAATTTATTAATGTATGAAAAAACTCATGATTCCAAATATAAAGATGAAGCTTTAAATCATATAAAAAGTATAAAAAAATACCTTTTATACGATTTAAACAATAGATTGTATTTACTGCCGGGTGAAAATGGTTTTGTTAAAAATGAATATTTAGAAATAAATCTTTCCTACTATCTTTTTTTTATATTTGATAAATTTAAAGAGTACGACAACGATATTGTCTGGGTGAGGATTAAAGAAGACGGACTTAAACTTTTGGAAGAATCAAAGTTTACTCCTTTACAATTGCATCCGGACTGGATTAAAGTTGATAAAAATAGTTCTAAGATAATGCTCAGCAAAAACAGTTCTTTTGGTTACGACGCATTGCGTATTCCATACAATATTCTCAAAAGTAATATTAAAAACAAAAATAAATATTTAGAACCTTATAAAAACTATAGAGAAAGTATGAAAAAAGCTAATACAGTTTTTGGTGTTGTTGACCTTCATAACGGAAATATAAATATATATAATTACTCACTAGCGCATCTGAGTATTTACAATATGTTAGATAAGTATTTTAATTATTCGGAATCATTGAATGATGAGGTAAATAAGTTCAAGGAGAAAATGAAAGATGACTATTATTCGTATTCAATATATCTTCTTGCTACTACTAATTAATAGTATTGTATTTGCAAAAGAGATAAATATAAGTTTTGAAATATTAAACGTAAAAGAGAATTATCTAGATATTGTTCAAAAAAAAGCACTAGAATTAAAGATAAAAGGTTTTGAATGCTACATTATAAAACATGAAGATGATTTGTCGCTTAGATGTAATGATTCACGCTCTACACAAGATATGCAAGAGAATATAAAAAAATTTAAAGATGAAAAAGTTTCTTTTGTAGTCATCAATAAAAATGAGAAGAAAAAAAAGAGAGAGTATAAAACTTTAAACGAATTTTATCTCGGTTATGATGCATTTAATAAAGGTGATTATAAAAAAGCCTTAGAGATATTTGAATATAACTACAAGCAGCAAAATAATAATGAACATGCGTATGCTTATGCGCTGGCACTTTTGAAAAACTTGAGATACGAAGAGTCGCTCAAAGTTTTACAAGAATATAAAAAAGATAAAAATAGTAATAAGCTTTACGGTGATGTTGCTACAACATATATGTACAAAGAATTAGATAAAAAGAATTACAAGCAAGCGCACAGAGTCGTGGATAACTATTTTGCTAAAAGTGATAAATTACATAAAATGATTCATGAAAGGGAGATAAATGCCTCTTTAAAATCAAAAGAATATAAAAAAGCAGAAGAATTAACATATAAATATAAATTAAAAAATAAAATATTTGATATTGATTATCTTAAAGCCCTTGATTTGGTTCATTTGAAAAAATATCAAGAAGCAAATACGGTGCTTGCCCCTTATTTTTACAAAGAGCCAAAAGCAAATGATTTGCTTATATCCAACCTTTTATCAATTTCAAATGCTTATTATTCTGAAAAAAAATACCAAGAAGCCTTAGATACTCTAAGCGGATATAGAAATATATCTCCCAAAGCGAATGATTTATATAATGACATTGTGTATACCAGAGCGCTGGAAAATGGTTGGAAAATGGTCGAAACACAGCCGGATGAAGCTCTAAGTTTTTTTAGGGAGGCTTGCCAAATAAAAAAGGATTACAGCTGTTATAGTGGAATGATGTATAGTTATTACAATTTAAAAGTTTATGATAAATCATTATATCTCGCACAACAGTTGTATGAAGTAGATAAAAAAGATGAACTTTCTATAGTAGCGATGCGAAGCGCATTGAAAATGGAAAAATTTGATGATGCAAAATATTGGTTTGATAATACGGAAAATAAAAAGGGCATTGATAACCCTTATTTACTAGAAGCTTTTTTAACAATAGACGAACATATAAGTCGAAAAGATTATAAAGAAGCAGCAAGTATAATGGAATATTTACTTCCTTTATATCCTAACAACAATAATGTACTAGAAAAACAGATGCAACTTCACGTTGCTAATCAAGAATATGAGAAAGCTAAAGATGTTGCCTTGAAAATTTTATTAGCTGATTCTAATTCTTTAGGAGCTAAATATACACTTTCACTTTATGATTTTGAAAATAAAAATTATGATGCCTGTGTTGATAAATTAAATGACATGTCTCTGACTCAGCCTTATCAAAAAAATCTTTTATACAGATGTGATGCTTATTTATATGCAGAAAAAAAAGACATTAATAGTGCAATGAAGTCCATAGAAAAAATAGACGATAACAATACAAAATCTGCATTTTATTTAGACATCGGCAATATATATAAAAACAAAGGATATGTTGAATCTATTAGAGCATATAAAGAGGCAAAAAAGTACCGAGGAAATGATTTTGATATAGAACTTATTTTGCTGTATGCAATGAAAGATTTTACACAGGACGATACTTTGGATAAAGAGTTGATGTATGCTCATAAACATTATCCAATGCAATCAGAAAAGTTAAAGAAATTTAAAATAGATTATCAAAAAGACAGATTATTTAGTTACTACAAGAATCATCTTTATTCTCGATGTTATAGATATGCAAGGTCGATTGAAAATGAACTTCATGATAAAGATGTATATAGGATGGGTGGATGGTGCGCTTACTCTTTGGAAAAATATGATGAATCCAAAGAGAGATTTGCAAAAATAAATTTGATGTTTGGAGAAAGTTCCGAAGATATTTATGCATACGCTCTGAGCTGCTATCAAAATAAAGAATATGATAGAGCGATAGAATCTTTAGACAGGCTAAAATTAATTGATAATGAAAAATATGCCTTACTTATTTCTACTCTTTATATGGATTTACATAAACAAGAAAGCGCCAGAAAGATACTTTTACAACTGCCCCAAACACAACAAAGAGATGCTATGCTTGTAAAATTGAATAAAAGTTTTACAAAAGAGGAATATGATAATTCAGCATCGGTTGGAATGTATTATGAATCACAAACAGGTCTTAACGGCAAAAATAAATTTGATAAATACATAGTACCTATAGACTATGATTATTACAATAAAGAGGATAAATACCATTTTTATTTTGACGGTGATTTACTTTACCTATACAACGGATATCTGACTGATAATGGTGGTTCGCCTTTAGACTTTGGACTCAATGCAACGACTAAAGAAGATGACTTAACAAGCGATATAGGTTTTATGCCCAAAGTAGGCGTTGACTACAATAGTATAAAAGCTCAAATAGGACTCACCCCGGTAGGGGCTAAGATTACGCCTGAACTTACATGGCTTCTTTCTGCTGATTACATCTACAATAAATTGATGTTTAACATACAGTTTAAGCAAACAGAAATTGAAGAGACGATGCTCTCTTTTGTTGGAGAAAGAGCCGTGAGAGATTCTTTGGAAGTGAACTGGGGAAGGATGCTCAAGCGAGGGTTCGAAGCTGGGATAAGCTACGAAGATGACCTTCTCTTATCATTTAATGTTGGATACTTTCCACAAATTTTTGGTTTAAATGTTATAAATAATAGCGAGGTAAAATCAACGGTATCTGCAATTTACCATCCTAAAGTGGAGTCTATCTCTTATGTAGATCTAGGTGCTCTTTTGGCCTATGACAGTTATGAAAAAAATAGTAATTTATTTACCTATGGCCATGGCGGATATTTTAGTCCGCAAGATTTTTGGCTTGGTTCTATTTTTACTGAATTTGGGGATATAGTAAATAACAAATTTTATTATCAAGCTAAGTTATCGGTTGGACTTGAAGGCTTTATGGTGGATGATGTAGAAAAGTTTCCATTATCGAATGATCCGGCATTGATTGGGATTGAAAAGGGTTATACGAACGGGGGACTGACTTACAAGGGGGCAATCCAATTTGGGTATAATTTGACGGATAATTTGGATTTAATCTCCGGAATTGCTATGGAAAAGATGTATAGTTATGAAGTAAAACAGGCTTCTTTTGCTTTTGTTTATAGATTTACTCCGAATAAATATAGGACTTTTAACACATTTAGGCTCAATCATAGAGTGGATCAAATAATAAAATAAAAAGGGATAATCGATGAAAAATTTATTAATAGTAATGTTTTTATTATTTTTACTTACGGGTTGCCAAAGAAAGTCGTTGAATTATGCGTCAACATTTCCAAATAGTATTGAAGTAGTTGCAAAAGAGCTTACAAGAGGGATGACAAAATATAAAAACAATAAAATCGTTTTTACCTCTTTAGTAGATTTAAATAATTTTGAAGAGAGCTCGAACTTTGGAAGACTTTTTTCGGAATCTTTGATGACACAAATGAGTTCAAAAGGTTATTCTGTTATAGAATATAGGGGCGATGATATTGTAAGTAAATCTCAAAAAGGCGAGTTTCGGCTCAACCGAGCAAGACTGCAAACTTTAAAAGATAAAGATATATTTATCTTGGTAGGCACTTACTCAAAGATGGATGATAATGTTATCGTGAACGTAAGAATTATAGACAAAGAAACAAACACGCTTGTTGCAGCGACGAGCGTTTATATTCCACTAAAAGATACGCAAGAGACAAAAATACTAAAGAAAAATGAGGTTTATAGAGTGCAACTCATACCGGCACGCTGTTCTGAGGCGGATTATTGCTGGAGAGATTTAAATGAATAAAATACTATTTCCTCTTTTGTTAATTTTTCTTTTTAACGGCTGTACGAGTAAAATCGTGAATGAAAAAAGATATGCAAAGAAAGAATGTGAAGTAAATCGGGGTATTAAAGAATATTATGATTATGATGTAAACTACATGGCGCTCTCAGACGCCGCAGTGGACGCGCTTTTTAAAAATGCACAACTCGAGCCTAAAAGTTTTTTAGTAACAGATTTCGTAGATTTGACATCCCTTCAAAACTATTCTAAACTTGGATATATTCTCTCTAATAGTATTAAAAATTCTTTAATTCAGAAAAAGAATGCAAAGGTTATCGAAGCTGAGATTTCAAAATATTTCGAAATCTCAGGAAATGGCTTGAGAGTTTTATCAAGAGATATTAAAGTCCTTAGAACTGATAATTTTGAGTTAAGTAGGGCTGTTGTGGGAACTTATACTTATAGTGACGAGGAGATTATAATTTTTGTGAAATTAATAGATATGAGAACGGGCGTAATAGAAGGGTCTTATGCAATCAAGCTTCCAATGACATGTGAGATGATGTATTTACTTGAGCAAAGGTAGGAAATTATTATGAAATTTATTATTTTTTTAACACTGTTATTTTTGTCTTTGAATGCACAAATTGATAAAACAAAAATGTATGCACATGTTATTTCCAAGAGTGCAGATTTATATGAACACCCTTATGAATGCGCAAAGAAAAAAGAAAATTATTTTAAAAAAGGGGAGATACTTCAGATTATTTATTGTAATCAATACCGATGGTGCACCGTAAAAAATGGGTATGTGAAGCAGGACTTGTTAAATATTGTAGTACCTAAGTATATGCAGAAATCTCCAAAAACTAAAATAATTCAAAAAAAGATAGAAAATATAAAAATAGTAGAAGATTACAAACCAAAGATGCAAAAGCCTAAGATTGAAGTGATTGAGGTTTTTCCGGCAGTTGTAGAAATAAATAAGGAAAATTTGGGCCCCTATGAAGAATATTTTTCTCCTGATAGCAAAAAACTCATTTTTGAAAAAAATAGATGAAGATACTATTATTATTTTTTATTTCATTCCTTTTTCTCTCTTGTCAACAGAGTGCATCTTCCAATAAAGACCTTTCGGATTGCCCACAAAATGTTGCTTTGAAATATCCCCTTAAAACAGGGCAGCAAGATATATTCGTTTTTGAGGATATTACGACTAATCCTCCTACTTTTTATTATGATGACGGTTATG
>DZBD01000098.1 GCA_022729795.1 Sulfuricurvum sp.
TTCCACATGCCGATAAATACAGTAGTACATATTTCAACATCATCTCTCCTATTTTTAGTCGAAGTTAAAATCTTTGTTAGAGCCGTCAAGCATTAAAAGTCTGCAACTTTTTTCCAAAATTGAAAGTTTTTTTGCCATTTCATTCATATCTCTATTGAATGTATATACTCCGTATCCTTTGATAACCATAATATTAGTTTTGTGTGTTTGGAAATAAAGAAAGATTTCACTTTGCGCTCTGTCGTACCAATCATCAAACTGTTTTGGGTCTATTACGGGGATAGTACCAATCTCCATGTATCCAAAATAATCTTTTGGAGCGATACTGCTGTTGTTAAGAGAATACGCTGTTGTAAAAGGGGGCATACTAAAGCAGATAAATTTTGCTTCCGAAATTTGAGAATAGATACTGTAGTGGATGTTGGAATCAATACTCGCCTGATTCCAACGGTAATCTTTTTTGAAATACAACTCAATGAGATTGTTCATATCAAGAGCGTCAAAAACAGCCTCTTTCGTGTTAATAATAAAGCGGTTAGACTCTGTTTTTGCGGAGAGAGAGCCATGATAAATCCCGAAAAAATCTTTTCGAAACATCGATAATGCAAGACTTGACAACTGAGCTTTCAGGTGTTCTCTATTCATTAAAAACCTCTAATGTGAATATTGCGAAGTTTAGCATAACTTCTCTTTTATAATCTTAGCATGACATGAAATGAAATAGCCAAGAGACAGTGAAAAAGCTAGCTCACAGTTTTAAATTAATTTTCATTATAATCGTAGTCAATAAAGTTCTATATTTATGCTTTTAAGGCGATGGTAGTTATAAACTTGTTACTGAAGATATATAGATTTTAGATGAAAATCTATATAATCAATTTCTAAAAGGATTTGAAAGGGAAGAAGATGATGGCAAATAAAAATATTCCACATGCCAAGCAACTCTCCACTGTTCTATGGAATCGATGGCGCGCCATCGCTTCCGGCAAAAATAAATATACAAACTTCAACTCATCAAAAAGGAAAAACAACAGTATGAAAATAGCAATAGCAGGAACAGGTTACGTGGGGCTTTCTAACGGGATATTACTATCTCAGCACCACGAGGTAGTAGCACTGGATGTTATCCCTGAAAAGGTGGAGATGCTCAACAACAAAATATCTCCTATAGAAGATAAAGAGATAGAAGAGTACCTTCAAACAAAAGAGCTGAATTTCAAAGCGACTTTGGATAAATATGAAGCGTATAAAGATGCCGACTTTGTTATCATCGCCACTCCTACAGATTACGATCCCGTAACCAACTATTTTAATACCAAACTTGTGGAACTTGTCATCAGAGATGTGATAGAGATAAATCCACATGCCGTGATGGTGATAAAATCTACAGTGCCGGTAGGATATGTGAAAAGCGTGCGAGAAAAGTTTAATTCTACAAATATTATGTTTTCTCCTGAATTTCTTAGAGAGGGAAAAGCACTGCATGATAACCTCTATCCAAGCAGAATTATCGTAGGTGAAAAGAGCCAGAGAGCTAGAGTGTTCGCAAACCTCTTAGCAGAGGGCGCACTCAAAGAAAACATAGATATTCTTCTCACAGATTCCACAGAAGCAGAAGCCGTAAAACTGTTCTCTAACACATATCTTGCAATGCGTGTAGCCTATTTTAACGAGCTGGATTCTTATGCACAGACACATGGTCTCAACTCCAAAGATATTATAGACGGAGTAGGTCTTGACCCACGCATAGGTACACACTATAACAATCCATCTTTTGGTTATGGCGGCTACTGTTTACCAAAAGACACCAAACAGCTTTTAGCGAACTACGCAGATGTACCGAGCAATATGATTCGCGCGATAGTAGACTCAAACTCTACACGTAAAGACTTCATAGCAGACAGCATTCTTGCCAAAAATCCAAAAGTAGTAGGAATCTATAGACTTGTAATGAAAAGCGGAAGCGATAATTTTAGAGCTTCGGCTATACAGGGAATCATGAAGCGAATCAAAGCAAAAGGGATAGAGGTAGTGATTTACGAACCTGCTATGCATGAAGAGGAATTTTTTCACTCCAAAGTGATTAAAGATTTGGCAGAGTTTAAAAAGATGAGCGACGTAATCGTAGCAAATAGACTCTCTGAAAATATAGAAGACGTAAAAGAAAGAGTTTATACGCGTGATTTGTTCGGAAGTGATTCGTAATAGATGAAAAACCGGTTTATTTAAACCAGTTTTTCATCTTGTCTATGGCGGAGTCTAAAAGACTTTCGTGTGGTTTTGACTCTTCTATTCCGAAGGATTCTTGAAGTTTTGAGAGGAGTTCTTTTTGTTTGTCGTTTAATTTTTTAGGATAGGTAATATTGACTTGCGCAATTAAATTTCCTTTTCCGTGTCCGTGAACATCGTCTATCCCTTCGCCTCTAAAAGTAAACTGCTGCTTGTCTTTTGTTCCCACGTCTAGTTTGAGATCTATCTCTCCTGTGAGTGATGGAATCTTAAAAGTATCTCCGGCAACTGCTTGGGTGAAAAATACGGGAATAGAGATATAAACATCGTTGCCGTTTCTTTGGAAATGTTTATCGGGTTTGACGGTAAAAGTGACATACAGGTCACCGCGAGTTCCCCGTTTGCCTATATTCCCTTTGCCTGAGACTCTTAGGCGGTTGTCGGAATCTATCCCTTTTGGTACTTTAATCGTCACTTTTTCTCTTAGCTCTTCATATCCCGAACCTCGGCATGTGGAACATGATTCTGCAGGTGCGCTTCCGGCTCCATGGCAAGCGGGACATGTTTGTGAGAAAGTCATAAAACCTTGTTTAATATAAACCTGTCCTTGCCCTTTACATTGTTTACATGTTGCAAGTTTGCCGTCTTTAGCACCCGTGCCTTTACAGTCTTTGCAAGAATTTTTATAGCTGAATTCTATCTCTTTCTCACAGCCGAAAATTGCCTCGTGGAAACTTAAATACATCTCTACATTCATATCCAAAGAATATTTTTCCATATCTGCAGGGTTTTGACGAGAGCGTGTATTTCCGCCGCCAAAGCCACTGAACATCTCTTCAAACATAGAACCCAAATCATCAAAGCCGCCCGAAGATCTTCTTGCTCCTCCGCCCATTCCGGAGAGTCCCTCTTTGCCGTATCTGTCATAAATGCTTCTTTGCTGATCGTCGCTAAGACACTGATAGGCTTCATTACATAACTTGAACTTGTGCTCTGCTTCGGCATCACCGGCATTTTTGTCGGGATGGTATTTTTTTGCCATTGTTCTGTATGCTTTTTTGATTGTTGCTTTGTCTGCGGTTTGTGTAACTTCTAATATCTCGTAATAACTCAAATTTTCCATTCTTGCCCTATTTTCCTATATAAATAAAAATTTTTTCGAAATTATACCGTTTTTGTAGTTTAATTTTATGTATAATTGCTTTTATGAAATTAATGTACCTCTCTCTTTTATTTGCTTCTCTCTTTGTAGGGTGCACGACGCAACCGCAAGCGCCTTCCCTGCAACCGATAAAAATAATACCTCTGGAGCCGAAAATTGATATTGTTATAGATGATAATATTACGGATGTCAACAATGAAACAGCAAAGGTTTTATTTGAAGACCTTCCTAACACTCATCTTAAAAAAAGTGATTTTAGTCAACTTCCAAACTGGGAAAAGGAAGATTATAACACTGCATTAAAGAGTTTTATTAACAGTTGTCGTACGAAAGATACACAAAATCTTTATGAGACTTTGTGTATAAAAGCGCAAAAAGCAAAAGACGCAAAATATTTTTTGCAAAAGGAATTTACCCCTTTTGAAATAATGACACAAGAAGGAGAAGATAAAGGTTTACTTACCGGATACTACGAACCGCACTTAAGAGCTTCTTTGAAAAAAAATTCTCGATACAAATATCCTATTTACAATACGCCTAATGATTTAATTATCGTAGATTTAAGTTCTATCTATCCCGATTTGAAAAAATACAGATTGCGTGGGCGTATAGAAGGGAATAAGCTGGTTCCTTATTACAGTAGAAAAGATGAAAAATCGGAGCATCTCAATGCAGATGTTATTTGTTACTGCGATTCTAAGATAGATAGATTTTTCTTAGAGATACAGGGTTCGGGAAGAGTGACTCTTGATAGCGGAGAGACGATTTTTATAGGATATGATAATCAAAACGGACATCAGTATAAAGCAATCGGCGGTTATTTGGTTCAAAAAAAAGAACTTGAATCCAAGGATGTTTCACTCCAAAGTATTAGAGCATGGCTTGATAAAAATCCAACAAGGGTAGATGAAGTTTTGAATTATAATAAATCTATGGTTTATTTTAGACAAAGAAACCAACCGGCTTCGGGATCGCTTGGACTTCCGCTCACTGCAAAACGCTCTGTGGCGGTGGATAGAACTTATATCCCTTTGGGAAGTATGCTTTATTTGAATGCTGAGGCAAAACAAAAGAGTATCAGTCAAATAGTTTTAGCGCAGGATACGGGCGGAGCGATAAAAGGTGCAGTACGTGCCGATATTTTTATGGGCTTCGGCAATGAGGCAAGAGATTTTGCAGGGGAGCTTAAAGCACCTTTGAAGCTTTGGATTCTTTTGCCAAAAAATAAAGAGAATGTCGGTACATGAGAGGATCTTTGGATAAATTTAATCGTCTTGTCGATGCACTACAAGAACTTCCGACAATCGGAAAAAAATCGGCAACACGACTGGCATATTATATGGCAATCCAAAATAGTTTTGCGGGGATAAAAATTGCACATGCCATAGAAGATGCTTTGGGTTCACTCAAAAAATGTAGCTCTTGCGGTGGTATGAGCGAGGATGAACTTTGTTTTATTTGCTGTGATGAAAGCAGAGATAATACCCTTTTGTGTATCGTTGAAAATGCAAAAGACATACTTCTTTTGGAAGAAAATGGGCTTTTTGAGGGAAAATATTTTGTGTTAGAATCTCTCGAAGAGTTGAGTATTTATCATTTGGTAAAGATGGTTGAGAATGGAATTAGTGAGATTATTTTTGCATTAACCCCTTCTATTGCAAATGATGCCGTTATCCTCTATATTGAAGATAAATTAAATGCGTTTGACGTTCATTTTTCCAAGATAGCGCAAGGGGTTCCTACGGGAGTGAGTCTTGAAAATATAGATATTTTGTCATTGACAAGAGCTTTAGAGGATAGGGTGCGTGTATAAAATGAAAAAAGTACTATTTTTGGTTTTGTTTGTTGTTTTAGAACTTTTTGCAGAGACTCATGAAAATAGTTTGGATTTAGCGACCTGCGATATAGAAAAAATTAAAAATGATGCAACGAAGCAAAGTGTGCAAAACTGGCTTGACGGAAGATTCGGTCTTGATCCTTATAAGGAAAACTATATCCTTCCTTACGGATACAGAAACGGAAATTATAGATCTTATTCCCCAAGTGCAGATTTTAAGCATATAGAAGCAGAGCTTCAGGTGAGTTTGAAAATAAAAGTTTCTAACAGTGTGTTTGGTTTAAACGAGATGTACTACATGGCATATTCGCATCATTCTTTTTGGCAGACATACGCGGAATCTTCCCCTTTTAGGGAAACAAATTATAATCCTGAAATATTTACGGTTTTTCCTATTGAAGATAGCTCAAAAATAGGGTTGAGGTCTATTAAATTTGGATTTGCCCATCTCTCCAACGGACAGGGAAATATCGTGGAGAATTTAGACACAAATATAAGCGCCCTTCCTCCTTTACTGAGCCAATATTTAGTAAACCAATCCAGAAGCGTTAATTATCTCTCCTCAACCGTTCGATTTCAACATGATTCATTGATAACGGATTTAGATGTATGGATGCCTTTTACGGCAAACGGCGATTTGAGTGATAACCCTGATATAGTTGATTATATGGGTTTTAGCAGTTTGAAATTCCGTTATTTTTACGGGAAGAGCCTTGTGACGCTTATGGGAAGAATGAATTTCGTTACGGGATTCGGCGCGGTGGAGACCACTTATTCTTATCCTATTATTAATGATGTTTTTATTTACGGAAAAATTTTCAGCGGCTACGGCGAGAGTTTAATAGATTATAACAATTACATCACAAAATTTGCTATAGGATTTAGCTTTTCAAGATAAACTATACTTTCAATGTAATAAAAAAGTACTATAATATTTACGAAAGAGAAAGTTTATATTATGTGAGGTTGTAGATGAGAGTAGTGATTGTCGGTGGCGGAATAGCTGCTGTTTATTTGGCGAATAATCTTAAAAAGCAAAATAGTTCTGTGGAAGTCACTATTGTAAGTGATGAAAAATATCCACCTTATGACAGAATTCATCTATGCCGTTTGGTAGATGGCTCTGAAAGTGTAGGGAGCATCTCTTTGGCGCTAAATCCTACTGTAAAACTTGAACTTTCTCAAAATATCACCTCTATCGACAAAGAGCAAAAGCGTATCTTTTCTGAGAATGCAATGTTCCACTATGATAAACTAATCCTTGCAACAGGCTCCCTGCCTATTTCCCTTTTTGATATTACCGATATTCAAAATGCGGCTGTTTTTCGCAGTGCAGAGGATTGCAAGAAAATTCAAAACGCAATACTAGGCAGAGAGGCGGTTGTTGTAGGAAGCGGTCCTATAGGCTTGGAGCTTCTGGAAACTCTTAATGAGATGCCAAATGTCTCAGACATTACACTTCTCATTCGCGGTAAACACTTATATGATAAAAATCTCTCTATCGATTCTATCAAGACTATAGAAGAGTGCTACACAAAAAGTGGAAAAGTAAGAATATCTTATGAAGATGAGATAGTGGACAAAGTGGTTGAAGAGGGTGAGATAAAACTTCTTATAACAAAAAAACTCAAGATTCAAAATCCTTTTCTAATTTTCGGTACGGGGATAAAACCAAATATTGAGAATTTCAGAGATACCTTGGCATGTGGAAAAGGAATTTTAACAAACCTTTTTATGCAAACAACAGATGAAGATATTTATGCCGTGGGTGAATGTGCGGAGGTCGAAGCGCTAGGTTTTGTAGCAGGGCATGTCAAAGAGTGTACTTTGCAGGCTGATTGTGCTATCTCTCATATTTTACAAATAGATCTCAAAGAGTTTGCCCTTGAGACAACGATTGATATGTTAAAAGTGGGCGAATTTGATTTGGTAGAAGTGAGTTCTCCAAAGTTTAGCGGTGATTTTGAGAAGATACTGATAAGCTCTAAAGAAGCAAACAGAATAGATGAGTATTTCGTCCATGAGGACAAACTTGTTAGATTTATAGGAATAAATTCTAATGTTGATGTCGGGTATCTTGAGACTCTTATAAATAGCGGCGATGGGGTGGATATAAACTATCTTTATCAAAATAGACTCATCGGCGAGAGGGGAAGGTTGCTATGCAGTTGCGAGCATATTTACCGTCAGGACTTAGTAGATATTGTAGTCCAAAGCGGTATCTCTTCATTTTCTGAGTTGTCCGGTTTTTCAGAGGCGGGAAGAGTCTGCGGCAGATGTAAGGTAATGGTTGCAGATGTTATCAAAGAATCGCAACACCTCATAGACCCGAATATGCCGAGAAAAAGTGCTGAGGATATTAAACGTGAACGTGAAATAGCCGAGGTTCAAAAGCGTATAGATAAGTTTAATACGCTTCATCCAAGAAACAACCTCACGACCGACAACCTCGAATCGGCTTTGACCTCTTTAGATATAGGCAAGCATGAAGTCAATAGCTGGATATCTATGGTTACGGCAAATATGCAGCTGCATCCGAGTTTTGAGCAGGTAGTAGAAGGTGCGGTTTGTAATCTTAACAAGGTTCCTATCGTTTGGCTGGAACTCTCTGATTGTAGCGGAAATTCAGAAGCTTTTATCAAATCTACAAATCCTGCAATTGAAGATTTAATTTTTGATTATATCTCGCTCGACTATCATGAACTCTTAATGAGTGCAAGCGGTGATCAGAGTGAGACGATTTTGGAAGATATTATAAAAAATCAAAAAGGGGAATATATTTTAATAGTCGAAGGTGCCGTTCCTATGGCAATGGATGGAAAATATCTTCGTATCGGACCAAAAGGGGAAACAGCAATTGAGCTTCTCAAAAAGTGCGCAAAAGATGCGGCACTTGTTATTGCAGTCGGTAGTTGTGCGCTTGATGGCGGAGTCGTAGCAGCTTATCCAAACCCTACAGGAGCCGTAGGCGTGGGAGAAGCACTGGGCAGAAATGATATTATAAACATCCCGGGATGCCCGACAAATCCCACAAATATCGTGGGAACACTCCTCTCTTATATTATGTTTGAAGAGTTGCCGCCGCTTGATAAATTTAATCGTCCTTTATGGGCTTATGAGGGAAGAGTTCATGATAACTGTGAGCGCAGAGGTCATTATGAGCTTGGAGAGTTTGTAAAAGAGTGGGGCGACATAGGTGCCAAAAAAGGATTTTGCCTTTTTGAGATGGGGTGCAAAGGTCCCTATGCCAATGTAAACTGCCCGACTATGAAATTTAATAGCGGAACAAGTTGGCCTGTTCAGGCCGGACACGGATGTATGGGGTGTACTGAAGTGGGCTTTTTTGACAAGTTTGCCAATGAGAGAAAATATGTAGAGGAGGAACTATGATACGTAAAGTTGTAATTGATCCAATCACAAGAATTGAGGGGCATTTAAGAGCCGAAGTAGAAGTGAATGAAGATGGAATTGTGCAAGAGGCATATGTAAGCGGACAACTTTTTCGCGGTATTGAGATTATTTTAAAAGGGAGAGACCCTAGAGATGCGGGACTTTTAGCCGGAAGGATTTGTGGAGTTTGTACCAACTCCCACTTTCGCGGAGCAGTTTCTAGCGTAGAAGATGCCTATAAATTAAAGATTCCAAAAAATGCCGAGATTATAAGAGACTTGATAGCGATGGCACTTTTTATTCAAGACCATGTTGTTCATTTTTACCATCTTCATGCTCTGGATTTTGTAGATGTAACAAGTGCGCTCAAAGCAGACCCGACACTAACATCAAAAGAAGCGCATAAATATTCTCCAAATCCCTTCGGAAATTCCAATACACACTATGAAACAGTTCTTATAAAGCTACAAAACTTTGTCAATGCGGGAAAACTTGGACCGTTTAGTAACGGTTATTGGGGGCATGTGGATTACAAACTGAGTCCTGAGCAAAATTTGATAGTTATCTCTCACTATTTACAAGCACTGAAGTTTCAAACGAACATCAGCAAGGCAGTAGCAATTTTCGGAGGGAAAACCCCCCATCCTCAAAGCATTGTTGTAGGCGGTGTAACGAGTGTTGCCGATATGCTCAACCCTCAAAGACTCAATGACTATCTTTTTATTATCAAAGAAGCAAAAGAGTTTATCGACCGTGCTTATTTGCCGGACATGAAACTCCTAGCGGGTGCTTATAGAGATGAGATGAAAGCCGGAACAGGACGTGCAAACGGCAATTTTTTATCGGTGGGCGGATACGAGTTTGAAGGCTCTCAGAGACTTTTTTGTAACGGTGTGATTTATGGACACGATTTCTTAAATATTGAAGAGTTTGATGAGAGTAA
>DZBD01000099.1 GCA_022729795.1 Sulfuricurvum sp.
ATCCTTAAAAGAATCATACTTCGTAAGAAACATTTCAAACTCCTTGTATTATTTAAACGCAAGATTAATAATAATACAAAAAAACTTAATTATAAGTTAAATATTTATTAACATATATAAATATTATTTGTTAATTAATGGAACGAAACTAAAACCGTGATGTTCAATACTTTGAATCTCACCATTTTCTTTTTTCGTGATTTCAAAAATTGAATTTCTTACCGGAATTACAAGTTTTCCACCTCTTTTGAGTTGCCTAAGAAGCGCATTTGGGAAATCCTCTGCTGCCGCAGAAACCAAGATGCGATCAAAAGTATCATGTGGTACTCCAAGCGCATCGCCTGCTTGAGTTATCTTGGCATGTGGAAATCTATACTTATCAAGATTGTATCTTCCAAACTCTACAAGTTCAGGGATCCTTTCCAATCCTGTCACTAAGCCTTGTTCTGTCACTATATAAGCAAGAAGTGCCGTTGTCCAACCCGAACCTGTGCCGATATCTAAAATCTTGTCTCCCGCTTGAGGAGCCAGCATCTCCAGCATCATCGCCACCGTCGTAGGCTGAGAGATAGTTTGTCCATACCCTATTTGTAGTGGATAATCCATATATACATCCGAAGTAACGGCAAAAGGAACAAAATCAGCTCTATCCACATGTTCAAACGCTTCTATAATAGTATTGGAATAAAGTGCGCCCGTAGTAATAAGGTAGTTTACCAACGCGCTATTAGAATTAATATTTAATATTCTCAAGATTACTTCTCATGCATAAGAACAAGTTCTAAACTGCCGCTTATATAATTAGCAAAAAACGTCAATATCTCTAAATCTTTTTCATTAAAATCAAATCTGGATTTGTTCAACAACTGAATAATTCCCATAATCTCTCTTTTTGAATCAAAAATAGGAACAGTAATAATGTTTTTGGTGATAAAACCACTTTTTTTGTCGATGCTTTGTAAAAATCTCGGGTCATTATAGGGTGTATTAACGATTTGCGGCTTTTTTGTCAGATATGTATCTCCTACAATTCCCGAATCAAGAGAAATGACGATGCGCCCCATACCGTCACTAAGCCTTGTCCATAACATCTCATCATGCGCATCCACTATAAAAATAGAACATCTTTGTGCGTTAAGAAGCTTTTTTGCTTCACTAGAGATAAGGTCAAGAACATTATCCATTTTCTCAAGACCCATCAATTTTTTTCCAAATTCTGCTATTTGATTAAACTTTTCCATTATTTTTTACTTTTCTCTTCTTCTTTTGAATATAAATTTACAAGCTCTAAATAACCGCTTATATAATGTGCAAAAAATATCATAAACTTAACATCTTCATTATCAAAACCCTCTTGTTTATTTAAAAGCTGCAAAACTCCGATAATTTTTCGCTTTGAATTAAAGATAGGAGCGGCAACCAAGTTGTTGGTTTTATATCCCGTTTCTTTATCAATCTCAGATAAAAAATGGGGATTAGAATAAGCATCATTCGCAATAACAGGTTTTTTTACCTTTATTGCATGTCCGGCTATCCCCTTATCTGATGGAATAGTAATTTTTTCCACACCATCCGCAAGTGTTGTCCAAAGCTCCTTTTTTTCTTCATCATAAATAAAAATAGAACTTCTTTGCGCATGAATTACCTCTTTGGCATATCTGGATATATGTGGCAAACCCTCCACTAACGACTTTTTACTTAATAATTCACGTCCGAATTCAGCCAGTTTGGAATACGTATCTGCATATCTCATAAATCAAAGCCTTTTTTTCATTTAAAATAATTATAGTGTAAAGTGATGATAAAAAAAAGGTATTTTTGAAAAAAATTAGCATCGTAACCGATTTGAGAAGTGAACTTTAAGGGAATGAGATTCTTTGAAGAAAAAGGGAGACTGTAAAAACTAACAGCCTCCCTTGATAATAGAAGTTCTTCTATAAAAATTATTTTACAGATACTGAACCGGTTATTGTTGCAAAATCAGATACAAGTTCAGTTGAATCTAAACCTGTTACCGCAATCAGCACCGCCGATACTTTTACCGGCTTTGATATCTTTAGCAAATTACTCTACGTCTATTTCTATCTTCATATGTCATTCCTTGGGTATTTGTCATTTTACCCGATTGACACGGAATTATAAACAGTCCCGTTTTATCTTCAAGTTTTAAAGATATATTTACTCTTTTACTTCAAGCTTCTCAATAATTACACCATTATCTCTGATAAATTTCGAAATAGTATCTGAGTGTGTGTGTTCATACGCTTTGGCATACACAATTCTTTTGATGCCGCTTGCAATCAAATTTTTGCTGCATTCACTACAGGGCTCAAGCGTCACATAAATAGTAGCGTCTTCGATACTAATTCCTTTTCTTGCTGCCCAGATAATTGCATTCATTTCCGCATGAATTTCATACGTTTTTGACCACTCGTGATGTGCACTTGTATACTCTCCGCTCCAATAATCACGACAGTTTATATGTCCCGAAGGTGTGCCGTTATAGCCTGTGCTTAATATCCTTCCATCTTTAACAATCACTGCACCGACCTGCTTTGATACACATTTTGAAGCAGTTGCTAATTCTGTAGCAATATTTATAAAATTTTGATCACTTAGCATATTTCACTTCAAACTTAAATTTCATCATCATAATAATTATGGTATTATATCGCAAAATTATATATATTTTGGAGCCTTTCCTATGGATACTAAACAGATAAAATCGTTGATGCGCGACTTTGACGAAAGCGGTCTTTCTAAATTAAAAATAACAAAAGAAGATTTTTCAGTAGAGTTTGAAAAAGCTACAACTGCATTCGTGCAGGCTCCTGTTGCTGCAATTACAACTCCTAATGCTCCGACTCCGGCTCCGATACTTGTATCTCTGGCGACTCCGAGTACACCGGCTACAATCAGCGGAGACTATATTCTTTCTCCAATGGTTGGAACGTATTATAACTCTCCTTCTCCTGATTCCCCTTCATTTGTAAAAATTGGAGACATTGTTAAAAAAGGTCAGGTTTTAGCGATACTTGAAGCTATGAAAATCATGAATGAGCTTGAAGCTGATTTTGACTGTAAAATTCTTGATATATTGGCGACAAATGGGCAGGCTGTTGAATATGACATGCCGTTATTTACGGTAGAAAAGATATAAGCATATGGCTGAAATTAAAAGAATATTAGTTGCTAATCGTGGAGAGATTGCTCTTCGTGCGATTAGAACTATTAAAGAGATGGGTAAAGAGGCTGTGGCGGTTTATTCAACTGCCGATAAAGGTTGTGAGTACCTAAAACTTGCTGATGCTTCTATTTGTATCGGAGATGGTCCAAGCTCTAAAAGCTATTTAAATATCCCTGCAATTATATCTGCTGCTGAAATTAGCGGATGTGATGCAATATTTCCGGGTTATGGTTTTTTAAGCGAAAACCAACATTTTGTTGAGATTTGTACCCATCATAATATTAAATTCATAGGTCCGACTCCCGAAGTTATGGTTTTAATGAGTGACAAATCTAAAGCAAAAGATGTAATGATTGCAGCTGGCGTTCCTGTTGTTCCGGGTAGTGATGGCGCAATTCATGATATTGCGGATGCTAAAAAACGTGCTCAAGAAGTGGGATATCCGGTTATTCTAAAAGCTGCGCAAGGCGGTGGCGGTCGCGGTATGCGTGTTGTTGAAGAAGAAAGCTACCTTGAAAATGCATTTCTTGCGGCTGAGAGCGAAGCTGTCACTGCCTTTGGCGACGGCACTATTTATATGGAAAAATTCATTAAAAACCCTCGCCATATTGAAGTTCAAATTATGGCTGATGCGCATGGCAATGTTTTACATATAGGTGAACGTGATTGTTCCATGCAAAGACGTCACCAAAAGCTTATTGAAGAATCACCGGCAGTTGTTCTCACGCAAGAAGTAAGAGAAAGACTTTGGGATGCCGCTCTGCGTGCTACAAAATTTATCAAATATGAGGGCGCCGGAACATTTGAATTTTTACTCGATTCTAACTTAGACTTTTATTTTATGGAAATGAATACAAGACTTCAAGTTGAACATACCGTATCTGAGATGGTGAGTGATTTAGATCTTGTTAAAATGATGATAGAAATTGCTGAGGGCAAAGAACTTCCTGCACAAGACACTATTATTCTTAAAGGTCACTCGATAGAGTGTCGTATTACGGCAGAAGACCCTATTAAATTTTTACCGTGTCCCGGTAAAATCAACTCTTGGATTGCTCCCGGGGGAAAAGATGTTCGTATAGATTCACATGCACATGCCGGATATGTTGTACCTATGATTTATGATTCTATGATTGGTAAACTAATCGTGTATGGCAAAACAAGAGAAGAAGCAATTGCAAAAATGCATAGAGCTTTGAGTGAATTTACTATTACGGGTATCAAAACTACGATTGCGTTTCATTTAAAAATGATGGAAAATCCAGACTTCATCTCTAATAATTTCAATACGAAATATTTAGAAAAATATAACGGCTAATTTTAGCCTTTATATTTTATTTGTTAATCTTCTATTGAGGCATTCTTATTGTTTGAATGTCGGCGTTATCTCTGAGTCTTGCGAAATAATCACCAAGTACCATCTCTCTTTTTTCTGCCATAATCATATTGATAATTTGCGCCTTTATACTATCGATACCGCCTTGTGCAGCAGTTTTTATCTCTTTGATATAAAAACTCATACTTCCCCCTTTTCCATCAGGAACAATTGGAGTAAACTTATCTAAGGGCGTTTTTTCCAGTAAAGATGCAAGTTCAGGTGAAATCCTATCATAAGCAAGAAGCTGCTCATTTGCTACTATTTCCGGAGAATAAAACATAGGATTGTCTATTTTTTCCTGTAATTTTTCTTTATCTGCGGATTGATAAATAATAACATTAAATGCACTTGGGTGAGAAAATGCTTCTTTATGAAGTTCATAATAATCTTTTATTTCGGACTCACTCGGCTCTGAAACATGGGAATAAGCTATAGCAGAATAAAGTTTTTGACTAAGCAGTTTTTCTCTAATTTTATCTTTGAGTTCGCTAGAACTTAAGCCGTTTGCATTTCTCACTGCCACATAAAATTCATCCACACTCATATTGTTTCTTTGTGCAGTATTTTTGATATCTTCATAAATTTCGCTATTTTCAACTTCTATCTTTCGCTCCGTTATCTCAAGCTCTTCGAGTTTCTTCCGAATCAAATTATCAGAAGCTTTCTTCGCATCTACCTTAGAGAATTCCATCTCTTTTTTAATATCGTAAAGAGTAATCGCATACCCTTTGACCACCACGGAAATACCGCCTGCTATCTCAGCATTAAGCGCACTCACAAAAATAAGAGTTAAAAATATTTTATACATTTGAATCCACTTCATTAAATTTAAGAAATTATTTTACCCGTTTTTAACCAATGTTTGCCTAAAATTCGTTAACTATTCTTTAAAGGCTTTTCATGGTTGTTACTCGTTTTGCTCCAAGTCCTACAGGCTATCTTCATATCGGCGGACTCAGAACTGCCCTCTTTTCTTACCTTTGGGCTAAAAAAAACAAGGGCAAATTTTTTCTTCGTATAGAAGATACCGACAAAGCAAGAAACTCCGTAGAAGCTGCCGAGGCAATCGTGAATGCTTTTCACTGGCTTGGTCTCACACATGATGGGGAGATAATCTATCAATCAAGCAGAGATGAAATCTACGCAAAGTATATCCAACAGCTTTTGGATGAGGGAAAAGCTTATTACTGCTATATGAGCAAAGAAGAACTGAGTGAACTCAGAGAGACGCAAATGGCGGCAAAAGAGAGAACTATGTACAATGGGAAATACCGTGATTTTGACGGCACTCCTCCTGAGGGAATAACGCCTGCTATCCGTATAAAAGCCCCTCAAAGCGGAACAATTACAGTCAAAGACGGGGTAAAAGGGGACGTAATTTTTAATTGTCTGGACATATTGGACGACTTTATTATTGCAAGAGCCGACGGAAGCCCAACTTATAACTTTGTTGTAGCGGTGGATGATGCTCTGATGGGCGTAAATGAAGTTATTCGCGGGGATGACCATCTATCCAACACTCCAAAACAGATAGTGGTTTATGAAGCACTTGGATTTGAATTACCGAAATTTTATCATGTCCCTATGATTCATAATCACGAGGGGAAAAAACTCAGCAAACGTGATGGTGCTACAGACGTAATGGCATACAAAGAGATGGGTTACACTCCCGAAGCACTTTTGAACTTTTTGGTACGCTTGGGCTGGAGTCACGGTGACCAAGAGATATTTTCAATGGAGGAGATGATTGAACTTTTTAACCCAAAAGATATCAATAAATCGGCCTCTATCTACAATACGGATAAACTTGACTGGCTCAGCGCTCACTATCTTAAAAATACTCCAAACTGTGAGCTTGCAGAACTTTTAATCCAATACGATTTGATTTTAACCTCTCATGATAAAAAAGAGATTCTTCTTGATGCTATCAAAGAAAGAGCAAAAACCTTAAAAGAGATGGCACTTCTTGCCAAAGAGATACTAGAAACTCCAAGTTTTTACGATGAAAAAGCTGTTAAAAAAGCTTATAAAGAAGATTCGGCTTCAATGTTAAATGCATTTTCTGCAAAAGTCTCGGCATGTGCAGAACTACATCTCCCAAGCGATTATCACACATTGATGGAAGAGGTCGTTAGCGAACTAGGGATAGGATTCGGAAAAATAGGGCAGCCTCTTCGTATCGCTCTACTTGGCAAACTTAGCGGTCCAGGACTCGATAGCGTAATGGCAATAATCGGTAAAGATGAAACTATACTTAGAATCACAAATGTGTTAGCGGCACACTCCTAAAACGTTTCTTGGCATGTGGAAATACAAATCCACATGCCAAGAAATTTACATCCAAAGACTATTTTATCTTTATATCAAAAACTTCATCCAGTAAAATAAGTAACTCATTTTTTGCAGAACCGGCAAAACTGTTTTCCAAAAATAGGTTTATCCCCTTTCCGGCATGCTGCACTAAGGGGATAATCTTTATACCCGTAATCTCAGACATAAAATGGGATTTGTCGCCCTCTTCATAGGCATGAAGCAAAATAGAGCGTGAAAAATTATTGAGTCTGTGATAATAGATATGTAGAAATTCCACTTCCAAAACTTCCAATGCATAAAGATGGGTAGCTATTTTCCACTCATGTGAGGCTATGGGACGCACCTTATCCGCTCTTACGTTTATCCCTATCTCTTCTTTGACCTCTCTTACAAGAGCGTTCAAAAGGCTTTCCCCTTCATTTACCGTTCCACCGGGAAAACCCATCCGCCCATCCCATCTATCTATCATAATAATTGCAGGGCAACGCATACTTTTGATATCATCATTAAAATATTTCCACGGTGAAATCTCTTTGACATAAATGGCTAAAAAGACGGCATTCTTTTTATCTCTGTAGAAATCGCCAAACTCCACTCTATGCATCTCAGTTCTCCAATTCTGCTAATTTATCTTCATAACTTTGCGTGATTGCATCAAGTTCGTTTTGCGCTACTTCCAAAAGCTCAAACTTTTTTTCAATCTCTATTTCTGTCTTTGAGATAAGCTGTGAGACTTCCATGATTTTTGAATTGTCGGACTTATTTGAAGCACTCACCAAATCCTTATGATAAAGTTCGAGCATCTCTTCACTCTCAACAATAAACTTCTCCAGTCTATCCACCTCTTTTTTGAGATGGGAAGTCGCCTTACTTCTCTCTTGTACAAGGGAAGAACGAAGCTTTTTATTTTCTTGCCTATTCGTTTTTGGAACAGCTTTTATTTTTTCTGCTTCCTCTTCCTCTTCCCAGCCGATTTTTTCCAAAAAGAGCTCATAACCGCCGTCAAAATACTCCGCACCCTCTTTTGCAAAAATGATAAGTCTGTCACAAACACGGCGAAGCAACTCTTCGGAGTGGGTTACGATGATAACCGAACCTTTGAAATTTTGAATAGCCACGGTAAGGGCTTCTATAGAATCCATATCCAAGTGATTTGTAGGCTCATCCAAAAAGAGGAGGTTTACATTACGTGCCAAAATCTGCCCCAGCATCACACGGCTTTTTTCACCTCCCGAGAGGAGAGAGATTTTCTTTTTCGCACTGTCTCCGCTAAACATCATACCGCCGCAAATACTTCGCACATTCGATTCCGAGAGTGTCGGATTACCTACATAAATCTCATCCATTACCGTATTTTTAGGATTGAGATGGGAAATATTCGTTTGTCCAAAATGGGCATAAGAGGTAGTAGAATGGAAATTCACATCTCCGCGAAGCGGTTTTAACTCCCCTGCGATTGTGTTTAAAAGAGTAGATTTACCTTTGCCGTTTTTCCCGATTATCCCCAGACATTCCCCTTTTTCAAGAGTAAAAGAGATATTTTTAAAAAGAATATTCTCAGGCGTATATCCGAAACTCAAATCTTTCACTTCCAGAAGAACTTTAGCAGGGGTGTCTTTGAAGTTAAAATCAAACTTGAGAGTTGAATCAAAACCCAAATCTTCAAGCAAATCCATCTTCTCAAGCTGTTTCACCTTGGACTGAGCAAGAGCCGCCGTAGAAGCACGCGCTTTATTTCTGGCGATAAAATCTTCCAGCTCTTTTACTTTTTTGTCTTGGGAAATTTTTTGTTTTTCGTACAGCTCTTCATTGGCTTTGAGCTGAGCGTAAAACTTGTGCGTATCTCCCGGAATCAGGCTCAAAGATTTGCGAATAATCCCCATAGTGTGAGTCGTGATGCTATCCATAAAATCTCTGTCGTGGGTAACGAGGATAATCTCCCCCTCAAAAGCCTTCAAAAAAGCTCTCAGCCAGCGGAGTGAAACGATATCAAGATAATTGGTCGGCTCATCCAACAAGAGCAGATTGGGCTCGGTTACCAAAAGTTTTGCAAGATTAATCCGTATCTGGTATCCGCCCGAGAATGAGAGTGGATTTTTTTCCAAATCTTCATGGGAAAATCCCAAACCAAAAAGAATCTTCTCCACCTTGTAAACGCTGAATTTATCATCCTCTGCAAGTGCCAAAACTGCTTCATCTCTGAGAGTCGGCTCACTGAATTCAAGATGCTGTTTGAGTGCACCTATCTTATAACCTTTTGGGATAATTATCTCACCGCTATCGGGAGTATCCTCCCCTAAAATAAGCTTAAAAAGTGTAGATTTGCCACTGCCGTTTCTCCCCACAAGTCCAATTTTATTACCGGAATTGAGCTTGAAATTGAGGTTGGAAAAAAGCTCTTGAGAGGAAAAGCTTTTGGAAATATTGATGAGTTGTATCATAAGGCTCTTTTTATTTTAAAAATCTGTCCGAATTATAACAGAATGCACCAAAGAAATATTCTACCGAATTCTAAACCAAGTTCAGAATAACGAAGGGTCTAGGAGTTTTCCACATGCCAAGG
>DZBD01000100.1 GCA_022729795.1 Sulfuricurvum sp.
AAATTAACCTTAAACAAACCAAAAATTAAGCTATTATAAAGCTAATCAAGATATACTTTCGCACTTAAACAAACATCTCAAATGTTTAGTTAAAAAATCACTTGAAGGGTTCAAGAATGAAGTTTACGAAAATCGCAACTCCTGAACAAATTGATCAAAAATGGGTTTTGATTGATGCTGAAGGCAAGACTTTTGGTCGTATCATAACTGAAGTAGCTACTATACTTCGCGGTAAGAACAAAGTTTGCTGGACTCCAAATATTGACTGTGGCGATTATGTTGTCGTAGTCAATGCTTCTAAAGCAAAATTTAACGGTCTTGGCAAAATTGCTAATAAAGAATATTTTTCATATTCCGGTTATTTCGGAAGTGTTAAAAGTACTAAAATGACTGAGTTATTGGCAAAAAATCCTGAGAAGCTTTACAAATTAGCAACTCGCGGTATGCTTCCTAAAACAAAACTCGGCGTTAAAATGATTAAAAAATTAAAAATTTATGCAGGTGCTGAACATCCTCACACTGCACAACTTGCTAAGTAAGGATTGACATATGGCAAAAATATACGCAACAGGTCGTCGTAAAGCCTCTATAGCAAAAGTATGGTTGACTCCGGGTTCGGGTAATATCACAATCAACACTCTTTCGTTAGATGCTTGGTTGGGTGGACTAGAGGCAAAAAAACTTCGTGTAAAACAACCTCTTGCATTAACAAAACAAGATACTTCCGTTGATATCGTTGCTACTACTACGGGCGGTGGTTTCGGCGGTCAAGCAGATGCACTTCGTCACGGTATTTCTCGTGCTTTAGTTAGATTTAACCCAGAGTTAAAAGCTATACTAAAACCTGAGGGAATGATGACGCGTGATTCACGTACAGTTGAACGTAAAAAGCCGGGTCGTCGTAAAGCACGTCGTTCTCGTCAGTTTTCTAAACGTTAATCTTTTTTCGAAATCTACAACTCTTTACCGGTGCTTTTGCGCCGGTAACACTTCTTTTACTACTTTTTCTCAAAAAATGACACTCTTTTAAATTTATTCTAATATAATTCCCCAATTCATTCACAGGGATATAAATCATGAAAAAAATCATCATACTCCTAAGCATTGTAGTTTTAGGTCTTGCACTTTTGCCGGTAATCGGAAACAAATTTATCGAAGATACTTTAAAAGAAAGAATAGAACTTTTAGCTTCGCATGGTCTTGAAATCAAAAACAGCAGCACGGAAGCGGGCTATCTTCATACAAAAAAACATTATGAGTTTTTACTCAAAGATTCCCAAAAATTTGTGGACTACTTAAATCAATATGCAGATAATCAGATTCCCCTTTACGTGAATGCGATGCTTCAGGGAGTAGTTATCGGAACAGATTTGCAATTTAGCAATTTCCCGTTTAACAATGCTTTGTCGCTTGACATTTATCCACTTGCTTTATCCCCCGAAACAACGAATGCTCTCATGCAAGAAGAACCTGAGTTGTATAAAAATTTTATAAGTTTCTTTGAGAAAAAAGGGATCTTGTATCATATGAATTACAATATACTTCAAAGTACTTTTGATGGATATATCAAAGATATACAAGAAGAATATGTTTTAAAAGACGGTTCAAAAGTTACTTTAGGGCTCATGGGTGCTACATATGAGGGAACGGGGACATTAGTCGCTCCAAGCAGCTTAAATTCAAAGATTAGCAATATGACTCTTCACGTGTTTAAAAGCACGGATGAGTTGAATTTTAGTATTGCGGATTTTAACAGTAGTTCTACTTTTGAATCCCAAAGTACGTATTCGAGCGCAGCACAAGTGAAAAACTTCGTACTTACCATTAAAGAACCTGCAGTAGATACCGTAACGCTCAATGCTTCCGATGTCCGCATAAGCATCTCTTCCGATACGCAAGAAACAGATGCCCGAATGAACGCCAAGAGTTCATTTGCAAATTTTGACCTCTCATCGGACAGATTGAAAGTAAAAGCAAAAAATTTCAATTATGATATCGCTTTAAGTAAAATAGACAAAGCAGCTTTTGAAGAAATTCGTCTTCTAACGGCGAAGGCAAAAAACCGGTATTCCGATGCTTTAGCATTGGAGATGCAAGAGAGTATTACAAAACTCTTATCAAAAGGGATGACTTTGCATATTGCAGATATTTCTCTTGAAAATATACTTTTCAATGACACGCAAAATTTGGAAGGTTTTAGTCTTGCGAGTGATATTGTTTTGAAAGAGGATGCTAATTTAAGTCAAAATATTGCTCTCTCACCTATGTTTATAGCAAAAAATATGAATATAGATACAATGTTTAAAATATCTAAACCTATGTTCAATGCAATAGTCGCTTCAAGCCCTATGGTAGGCATCTCTCAAAGCTACGCACAAGAAGTGGATAAAATGATGGTTTTTCACATCCAATTTGACTCAAAAGAGCTCAAAGTAAATGACAAAACTATAAGCAACTAGAGTATAATGCGTTTTATACTGTTTTTATTTTTTTGTTTGAATCTTTTTGCATCCACCCTTCATTTGGCGACATCCGCCAATCCTTCTCGTCTCAATCCCCTTTTGGCAACCGATTCAAGTTCGGCTGAGATAGCGGGATTTTTGTTTAACGGCCTGGTAAAATACGATAAGAATCTTTCTGCAATAATAGGCGATTTGGCAACAGAGTATTATTATGAAAACAACACTACTTTAGTGTTCAAATTAAATCCACATGCCAAATGGCATGATGGAGAAAAGTTCAGTGCAAAAGATGTTGTTTTTACTTATGAAACCCTGATTTCACCAAAGATAGCTTCCCCTTACAGTGCGGATTTCAGGTTTGTCGAGAGCGTAATTGCCGTGGATGATTTGACGATAAGGGTAAAATATAAAAAGCCCTATTTTAAAGCCTTAGAGACATGGATGATGGGGATTTTGCCTTGGCATATCCTCAAAGATGAAACCGATTTAATGAACTCCTCTTTCAATAAAAATCCCATTGGAACGGGTGCTTTTAAGCTTTATCAGCTTGAGTCTTCTAAAAATATTATTTTAATCGCTAATGATGATTATTTTGACGGAAGAGCCAAAATTGACAAAATTTATTTCCATGTGATTGCCGACCCTATGACACGGTTTTTAATGCTCAAATCAGGTGCCCTAGATATAGATTCTTTAGAACCGATGCAGTTTGAACGCCAATTAAGTAAAGATTTTTTTGATAAATTTACTATTTATGAAGAGATAAGTCAGTCTTATACTTATTTAGGTTTTAATCTTCGCAGAGATACATTCAAAGATCCAAAAGTACGACGTGCGCTTTCTCTGGCTATAGATAGAGAAGAACTTCTCAAAATACTTTTTTTGAATCATGCAAAAGTTTGTACGGGTCCTTTTTTGCCCAAAACCAAAGCTTTTAACGAGCAAGTAAAATCTCCTCTGCAAAATATAAAAGAGGCAAAAAAACTTTTAAAAGAAGCAGGCTATGATGAAAACAATCCTCTCACTTTTGAGATTGTAACATCCAATGCAAGTGCCCTCAGACCTTATGCGGCAGAAATATTGCAGCATCAGTTAAAGCAGGCGGGAGTTGTAGTGACGCTAAGGATAATGGAATGGCAAGCATTTTTAAACATGGTTGTATTTCCGCACGAGTTTGATGCGGTACTGTTAGGTTGGGGTCTTGCTTCAACGCCTGATCCTTACCCTTTTTGGCATAGTGATAACGACAAAGTCGGAGGTTTTAATCTGCCGGGATATAAAAATAACAAACTTGATAAGATGATAGAGATGTCACAAAATGAAACTGATAGAGATAAACTCTCCGGCATGTGGAAAGAGATGTTTCAAATCATCGTAGATGATAATCCTTATCTTTTTTTGTTTATTCCTAATTCAATTACGGCCGTGAATAAAAACATCAAAAACGTAGAGCCGAGTCTTGGCGGTATTTGGCATAACTACACAAAATGGGAGAAAGAATGATTATACTTTTTGATTTAGACGGTACTTTAATCGATTCAACCGAGGCAATTTTAGAAAGCTTTCATCACACTTTTGATACACATAACAATCCACATGCCGACGATGAAGAGATAAAAAGCTGGATAGGATATCCTTTGGACGTGATGTTTACAAATTTGGGGATAAGTGATGAGTACGTATGGGATTTTGTAACCACTTATAAAGAGCATTATCGTGAAATTGCAACACAAAAGACAGTTCTTTTGGCATCTGCAAGAGAGGCGATTGAAGAAGCGAGTACATTTGCCGTTTTGGGAATAGTGACGACAAAAACAGGGAGATATTCTAAAATTTTGATGGAACACTTCGGATTGATGGAATACTTTGATGTGCTTATAGGAAGAGAAGATGTAGAAAATCCAAAGCCACATGCCGAACCGATATTAAAAGCATTAGAATTCTTAAAACCACATGCCAAAGAGATATGGATGATTGGAGATACGAAATTAGACCTTATCTCTGCAAAAAATGCAGGGGTAAATTCATTGGCAGTTCTCAGTGGCTATGACAGCTATGAGACATTAAAACAATTTACGGATAGTATTTACGTTGATGTTGCCCAAGCGGTCAAGTTTTTGAAAGATAGGCAGATATCACACAGATAAACTTAGAAAGAGACTCTACTGCATATATCAAGCTATATTTAAGAGCAACTTGCATAAAATACAATAATATAGAATCGATAAAAAGTCACTAAAAAATAAGGAGAATTTATGCTAGAAATTAGATGGCATAGCCGCGCTGGTCAAGGTGCTGTTACAGGTGCGAAGGGCTTAGCGGATGTTGTTTCCACAACTGGTAAACATGTGCAAGCATTTGCTTTTTACGGGTCAGCAAAGCGTGGAGCTGCGATGACAGCGTATAATCGTGTTGCTGACAAGATTATTATGAATCATGAAAAGTATATGGAACCGGATTTTGTTTTTGTTATTGACCCTGCATTAGTTTATACTTCAGATGTAACAATCAATGCTAAAGAAGAAACTGTTTATATTATTACAACCCATATGAATACTCAGGAACTTATTGCTTCTCAACCAAAACTGGAAGGCAAAAAAGTTTATACGGTAGATTGTATTAAAATTGCTCAAGAAACTATAGGCCGCCCAATTCCAAATACACCTATGCTCGGTGCATTTATGAAAATTTCAAAAATGTATGATATAGAATTTTTTAAAGAAAGCATGGTGAGAATTTTAGGTAAATTGCCACAAAAGATTATTGATGCAAACATGATAGCAATTCAACGTGCTTACGATGAAGTGAAATAAGGAAGAGATGATGGCAAATACAGGATGGAATGAATTTGAAATCGGAGCGATGCTTCGTACTTTTGAAGGTAAAATAGATGACATCGCAGGCACGCTTCAAGAAGATCGTGCATATACGCAAAACAGTTCTTTTAGTGCAAGCGTAGCAGACTGGAGAATAGAAAAACCGGTATTTAATAAAGACTTTTGTATTGATTGTCAATTTTGTTGGATTTATTGTCCGGATATTTCGATAATTTCTAGAGATAAAAAAATGATTGGTGTTGATATGGATCACTGTAAAGGGTGTGGTATCTGTGTAGAGGTTTGTCCTACAAATCCTAAATCACTTTTGATGTTTTCAGAACAAGCAGACGAAGAAGCAGAGCTTGCACAATGGCCGGCTAAAGATAAGGAGAAAAAATAATGGCATTTGATAAAATGGAATTAAGAGATATTGAAGTATGGGATGGAAATTTCGCCGCTGCTCAAGCTTTGAGACAGTGTCAGATTGACGTTGTTGCAGCCTATCCTATCACTCCTTCTACACCGATTGTTGAAGGATATGCAAAGTTCTTGGCAGATGGTTATGTAGAGGGTGAGTTTGTAATGGTTGAGTCTGAACATGCTGCAATGAGCGGATGTATCGGTGCTGCTGCTGCGGGCGGTCGTGTTGCAACTGCAACATCTTCTCAAGGTTTTGCACTTATGGTAGAGACACTTTATCAGGCTTCGGGTATGCGTTTACCAATCGTTTTGAACGTTGTAAACCGTGCATTGGCTGCTCCGCTCAACGTTAACGGAGACCACTCGGATATGTATCTTGGACGTGATAGCGGCTGGATTCAGCTAGATGCTTATTGTCCGCAAGATGCTTATGACTTAAACTTTATTGCATTTAAAGTTTCGGAAGATCACGATGTAAGACTTCCGTGTATGGTTCACCAAGACGGTTTCATGACTTCCCATACTGCTCAGGGTGTTCACACTTTAGCGGATGATGTTGCGTATAGTTTTATCGGTGATTTTAAACCTATGAACGATATGCTGGACTTTGAACATCCGGTTACACATGGTGTTCAAACGGAAGAAGATTGGCATTTTGAGCATAAAGCACGTCAACACAATGATTTGATGACAAAAGTTATGCCGAAAATTCAAGCAGCATTTGATGAATTTGAAAAATTATCTGGTCGTAAATATAACATCGTTGAAAGTTATAATATGGATGATGCAGATGTATGCGTTGTTTGTATGGGAACCTCTGTTGAAACAGCACGTGAAGTCGCACAAGAGATGAGAGAAAAAGGGATAAAAGCTGGTGTAGTGGGTCTTCGCGTGATTCGTCCTTTCCCGTTTTTTGAAATTGCCGAGGCTCTTAAAGGTGTCAAAGCAGTTGCAGCACTTGACCGTTCCTCTCCAAACGGTGCTCCGGGTATGCTTTTTAATGAAATCGCAGGTTGTCTCTATAATACACAAGAGAGAGCCTTACTTTCGGGTTATGTTTATGGCTTAGGTGGACGAGATTTGACTAAAGCACATTTAGTCTCCCTTTACAAAGAGCTTCAAGCAAATGTCGATGCCGGTAAAGTATTGACTCCATTACAACAGTTCATCGGTGTTCGTGGACCGAAACTAGCATTTTTATAAGGAGAAAACTATGAGCGAAATGAAAAAAATAAAAAACTTAAAAGAGTTTTCAACATCGGCTGACCGTTTTGAGGGGGCTAACCTTTTATGTCCGGGTTGTGCTCACTCAATTATTGTTCGTGAAGTCTTAAATGCTACGAATGATGATTTAGTTCTTTCAGCATCTACGGGATGTTTGGAAGTTTGTACGGCTGTTTATCCATATACGTCTTGGGATGCTTCTTGGATTCATATCGGTTTTGAAAACGGTTCTACTGCAGTTGCAGGTGCTGAAGCTATGTACAAAGCACTCAAAACAAAAGGTCGCCTTAAGCAGCCTGATCGTAATCCTAAGTTTGTATCTTTTGCAGGTGACGGTGCTTCTTATGATATCGGTTTTCAGTGGATTTCGGGTTGTATGGAACGCGGTCACAATATTATGCACGTTGTACTTGACAATGAAGTGTATGCAAATACCGGTGGTCAAAGATCATCTTCGACTCCAATCGGTTCAAGCTCAACTACTGCACCTGCGGGTCGTGTGAGTTATGGAGAGAAGAAAAATAAAAAAGATATGGTTGCTATTATGGCTTCTCATAATATCCCGTATGCAGCACAGGTTGCCCCGAATAAATGGAAAGATATGGTCAAGAAAATCCAACACGGTTTTGCCGTGGATGGACCGGTATTTATCAATGCTGTTTCCCCTTGTACGACCGAGTGGAAATTTGATCCTAAAGACACGATGCACCTTACAGACTTATCAACAGATTCATTGGTATTTCCGCTTTATGAAATCATTGACGGTCATGAATTAAATATTACATACAGACCAAAAGATGTGGTTCCAGTTGAAGAGTATTTAGCAGCGCAAGGGCGTTTCAAGCACCTTTTTAAGGATGAGTATAAATACTTAATCAAAGAGTGGCAAGAAAGAGTAGATGCGCAGTGGGCACATCTCAACCGTCGCGAAGAAGCACGCGTTTAGTCAAAGTTCTATCTTCGGCGCACTTGCGCCCATCTCAGAATAAGGCATACTAGCGTATAGCCTTTATTCTGAGTTAAACACAATCTACACCAAACCTAAAATTTTTTTGTTTTATTGATTTTCCACATGCCGTAGACTTAACTTTATAATTTCAACATTTTAAAATCAAATCACGCTAAAATACCTCAATTATTAAGCAAGGATTTCCACATGCCATTATTAGATTCATTCACGGTAGACCATACGATCATGCCGGCACCTGCAGTTCGCAAAGCAAAAAGTATGAAAACACCAAAAGGTGACGACATCACTGTATTTGATTTGAGATTCGTACGCCCAAATGAGGATATTCTCTCAGAAAAAGGGATTCATACATTAGAGCATTTGTTTGCAGGATTTATGAGAGAGCATTTAAACTCTGCAAAAACAGAAGTAATCGATATCTCTCCTATGGGCTGCAGAACAGGTTTTTATATGTCTGTAATAGGTACTCCTAGTGAGGAAACCGTAGCGGATGCATGGGAAGCATCTATGAATGATGTACTCAATGTCCAAAGCCAAAAAGACATCCCCGAGCTCAATATTTACCAATGCGGCAACTATAAAATGCATTCACTTGATGAAGCAAAAGAGATAGCAGCAAAGGTGCTTCGCAAAGATATTGACGTGATGGACAACGAATCACTAAAATTAGATTTATCAAAGGTAGAACATTAAAATGTATATTTTACTTCCAATGGATAGTTCGGATGTTCAAGAAGCAAGCTTAACAAAGGTGCTAGATGCCAAAATTTGGGCACAGGTTCTCATTGAAGAGGGAGAGGTTGTCGAAATTATTCATAATGAAAATTTTGACGGATTTGAGGTATGGTCTGAGGCTGTCGTAGTTGTGGACGACCACGAAAGCGTAATGCAGTTTATCGAGATGAGTATGATGGTTTTGGTGGCACACACACAAAGAAGCGTAGATGATATTGTCGAAGCGTACCTTTTTAGAGAATTACACGATTTGGCTTATTGAGAGATTGTTGTGGCAGATTTAACGCAGTTTTTGCAACTTTTCAATCCCCTTCCGGGGAACCGTTATTTGCAAGTGACAACTCTTGCCGATGAGACAACAACGGCGCTTGCGGATATTTTAAAGAGCGTTGGGGGAACACTGAATCTCGTGTATTATTGTGAGGATGAAGCGGGACTCCAAAAAGAGTTTATAAATGTAAATGTACAAAAGATACCAAACTTCTCTCTACCTTTTCGCGCCCTCCCAAGAGAACACGACATGGTTATTTTGAAAGATATTTTTCATCTGCATAAAAATCAAAAGCAGATGCTCAAAATCGTATACACTACGCTAGCCAATACAGCCAATGTTATTATTATGGAAAAAAAAGGTGTTATGGACGTAGAAGCGATAAAAAACCTCCTCGAATCAAATGAATTTCGTGCTCCAAACGGCATTGAAGTTTTAGAAGGCTACGACTTGGTCATGGCAAAGAAGATGCACATGTGGGGTAATGGCTTATAA
>DZBD01000101.1 GCA_022729795.1 Sulfuricurvum sp.
CTGCATCTTTCAGGTGTGGAAATGTAGGTCGCTGCCTAGTTGTCAAAATCCGCTTCTTAATCCTCTTATCTCTTTTTACACTTTTTAAATCTCAACTTTTGCTTTATTTAACTTTTTAAAATTTTATATCTATTTGGCGTGTTTTTACTCTTTGGCATGTGGAATATATGATAAATAATCATATATATGTTATTATTTTGCACTAAAATTTCAGGAAAATAGAATGAAAAATTACATTAAAGATCAAGTAAAACAATCATACGAGACAAAAATAGCTATTTATAATAATGATGCATTATTGGATAAGATTGAAGAAGTTGCAAGAAAATGTGTGGAATTGTATAGAGGTTCGAATAAAACTATTTTAGCCGGCAATGGTGGTAGTGCAGCTGACGCGCAGCATATAGCTGCAGAGTTAGTCGGTAGATATGGATTTGACAGACCGTCTATTCCATCTTTAGCACTTACTACTGATACATCCAATCTTACAGCAATCGGAAATGACTATGGGTATGATAAAGTTTTTTCACGTCAGCTAGAAGGTATGGGTCAAAAGGGTGATATTTTTATTGGTATCTCAACTTCAGGAAATTCTCTTAATATTATTAATGCCTTTTTGAGTGCAAAAGACAAAGGAATTACTACTGTAGCATTAACAGGAAGAGATGGCGGAGAGATGGCTAAACTAGCTGATTATGCAATCGTCGTACCGTCCAATGCAACGCCTAGAATACAAGAAGCACATATTTTAATCGGTCATATTTTATGCGATATTATTGAAAAAGAAATTTTTGCCGATGGTGTCGGCAATTAAAAATGAATAAAGCTCTTTTTTTAGATAGGGACGGTGTTATAAATGTTGAAATGGATTATTTATTTAAAATAGAAGATTTCCAATTTATAGACGGTATTTTTGAACTTTGCAAATATTATCAAAATTTAGGATATTTGATCATTGTTATTACAAATCAATCTGGTATAGCTCGAGATTATTACACTGAAAAAGACTTTTCATTATTAACTTTATGGATGCTTGAAGAGTTTCATAAACATGCAATAGATATTAAAAAGGTATATTATTGTCCTCATCATCCTGAAATTTCAGGTTATTGTATGTGTAGAAAGCCACATGCCGGAATGCTTCTAGATGCTCAAAAAGAATTTAATATTGATCTGAAAAATTCTGTGTTAGTCGGTGACAAAGAGAGAGATATTGAAGCAGGACTTAATGCAGGTCTACAAGAGACATATTTGTTTGATGAGTCAAAGAGTGTTACAGTCTCAAGAGCAACAAAAATAGTTTCAAGTCTCAATGACATATGGAAAAAGAAATGTTAATTTTAAATAGTGGCGGTACTTTTAACAAACGATATAATCCCTTAAACGGAGAACTGGAAGTACCGTATGATAATTATGCCGTTGACACTATTCTTCAGAGTGTAAATTTTTCATTTAATTTAGCCGGTGTTATCTTTAAAGACAGCCTTGAAATGGATCTTAATGATAGAAAAATTTTGGCTGACATTATTAGAAACTCGACAGATGATACTTTTATAATCATTCACGGCACGGATACCATGCATCTGAGTGCAGAGTTTTTTCATGAAATTTTTGATAACAGAAAAATTATTTTAACCGGATCAATGAAACCGTTTGAAATTGACAATATTGAGGCAAGTTTGAATTTGGGAATGTCTATAGGATTTGCCAAAGCGGTCAGTAGTTTTGGTATTTATATATGTATGAATGGGCATGTGGAACCTTGGAATAAAATAGTAAAAAATAGAGATTTAGGGAAGTTTGAAGTTGTCTGATAAAATTGCTTGTTCGCATTGTCACTTAGAATTCAATAAATCTGTAATGATAGAAGATGATAATCGCTATTTTTGTTGTAACGGCTGTCAAGGTGTTTATCATCTTTTGAGTGATGAAGGTCTTGAGAGTTTTTACGATAAGGTGGGCAATACTACTTTAACACCGCCGACACAGCAGTACGAAGATTCTTCCAATTTTAATTCTCCTGCTTTTTATGATAGGTTTGTGAAAACTAACAGTGATGGATTTCATACAGCTTCTCTCATAATTGAAGGGATTCACTGCTCTGCTTGTGTTTGGCTCAATGAAAAAGCGCTCCATAAAATGGCTGGTGTTATTGAAGCAAATATAAACTTTACCAACAACAAAGCGACAATAGTTTGGGCAGATGAAGTGGTAAAATTATCACAAATCATCGACATGATACGAGCTATAGGATACAACGCATACCCTTATGATTCTTCTATTCAAGAAGCGCATGCAAATAAAGAGAGGAAAGATTATTATCTCAGGATGGCGGTAGCTATTTTTGCTTCTATGAATATTATGTGGATAGCCGTTGCCCAGTATGCCGGATATTTTACTGGTATAACGCAAGATGTCAAAACAATTTTAAATATTGCAGAGGGTATTTTGGCAACTCCTGTACTTTTTTATAGCGGTTGGATTTTTTATAGAGGTGCTTATTACGGACTCAAAAATAAAGTTATTAATATGGATTTGCTTGTTGCAACAGGTTCCACTTTTACTTATCTTTATTCGATCTATATCACTTTTATACATTTTGGTGAGGCATATTTTGACTCTGTAAGTATGATTATCACTTTTGTTCTTATAGGCAAATTTTTAGAAATCTTAAGTAAAAAAAATGCAGCAGATGCTTTGGATATCATAGGAAAGCATCTCCCAAATGAAGTCAATATAGTACTTGATAACGCAATTGTTCCATGCAAGCTTGCGGATGTACATGTAGGAGATATTGTAGTTGTCTCCTCCGGAGAAAAAGTATTGCTCGACGGTGAAATCCTCAAAGGTAGCGGTTCTTTTGATCAGTCAAACCTTACGGGCGAGAGTGAGCCAATTTATAAAAAAATAGGTGATACCGTCATTAGCGGAACAACAAGTGTAGATGCAGATGTACACTTTAGAGCTACAAAAGATTTTGAACATTCTACGCTTTCAAATCTTGTTGCTCTTTTGGATTCTGCAATTACAAAAAAACCAAAAATTGAACAGATGGCAAACAAACTCTCTGAGCATTTTTCTACGGTAATATTAAGTTTATCATTTTTAACATTTTTAGTTTGGTGGCTTTATCCTCATAGTTTTGAAGAATCTTTTATGGTTGGGATTTCTGTTATTATTATCGCTTGTCCTTGTGCTTTAGCGCTAGCTACCCCTGTTGCGACTTTAGTGGGGCTTAGTTTGGGTGCCAAAAGAGGTATTCTTTTTAAAGAAGCGGCACAGTTGGAAACTATGGCAAAAGTGGATACTTTGGTTTTAGATAAAACAGGAACAATCACTATGGGCAAACCCGAGGTGCTTCAAGAACATTTATATGAAGTATTTGATAAAAGCCTTCTTGTATCTTTGGTAAAATCCTCAAATCATCCTGTGGCATGTGGAATTTTAAAGTATTTGCAACAAAGTAATGAGCATTACAATTATATAGTTTTTGATACATTAAAGCAGATTCCGGCAAAGGGAATAGTAGCTCAATTTGATGATAAAACTATAATTGGCGGTAATCTGAAGCTTATCAATGAAAATGGGATAGAGATAGAGTTCAAAAGTGACAATACACTTTTTTATTTTGCAATCAACGGCAAGCTCGTGGCTGTCTATGAACTTAGTGATAAAATAAAAGAAAACGCCGGAGATGTCATCAATAATTTATCCAAAAGAGGAATTCATACTATTATGCTTACCGGCGACAACAAACATACTGCTAAAAAAGTTGCTGATAGTGTCGGTATCAGTGAGTTTGTATTTGAACAAACACCGGAGGAAAAAGCTACTTTTGTACTCAAACTTCGAGAGGAAGGAAAAACAGTTGTAATGGTCGGCGATGGAGTGAATGATATTTTGGCTTTAGCCTCCGCTGATATAGGGATAGTTATGGGAAGCGGAAGTGATATTGCCGTAGAGGTAAGTGATGTTGTGCTCTTAAATGATTCATTAAAATCGCTTGAGGATGCCTTTAAGATATCGCGCACAACTTATAGACTTATCAAACAAAATCTTGGTATATCTTTAATCTATAATGCCATTACTATTCCTATGGCTATGCTAGGATATGTTATTCCTTTGGTAGCTGCAATATCAATGAGCGTAAGTTCCCTTTTGGTTGTGAGTAATTCGATGAGAATTCGCTTAAAATGGAATAAAAATTAGGAGATTAAGGTGGATAATTGGGTAATAGCTATGATGCTAGGTGCATCAATATTTTTGGGTGCAATTGCGCTTTTTGCATTTCTTTGGGCAATAAAAAATGGTCAGTTTGATGATGAAGAGAAGTTTTTAAATGCTGCTAAATTTGATGGAGAAGATGAGCTCAACGATGCTTTAAAGCAAGAGCAAAAGAAAAAAGATTTAAAAAGACACTACACTCCAGAATAATCACAAGAAGCAATGAGAGAAGAGAGATGAAAAAGTTGAATCGCCCTCAAGGCGATTCAAGGTAGAATTATTTTATTGTTGCAATGTAAGCAGATACTGCAGCTATTTGAGCATCATTATAAGAACCGACTTGACCTTTCATAAGACCTTTCATTTTTCCGCCGTATGAACCATCTTTGTAACCCTTAAGTGCAGCTTCTGTTTTAGCAGCATCCCATCCGGCAATAACTTGTGACTGGTTAAGAGCTTTTTTCTCAGCTTGAAGACCATGACAGCTTGAACATTTTTTGTACAAAGTAGCCCCATCTTCTGCAGCCATAAGTGCAGCACTTACAAGTAATAACGATAATGCAATTTTTTTCATTTTATTTCCTTAATTTGAAGTTTCGTGCATATTATATTGCTTTGACTCTTAAATGCATGTTAATGAATGATAAGGTATTATTTTGTTAAATTTATTACGTTATGGATGAGAATATGAGATACATTGAAGATGATTTAAAAGGGAATACTATCTTAATTACAGGTGGCGCAGGCTTCATCGGGTCGAGTTTGGCTTTTTACTTTCAGCATAATCATCCAGATGCGAAAGTAGTAATTCTTGATAGCTTCAGAAGTGGAGAAACTCTCTCAAACGGCAACCTTAAAAGCTTTGGACATTTTAAAAATCTGCTTGGTTTTAACGGAGAGATTATAAGTGGTGATATTAACGATAAGGGTTTGTTGCTTGATTTGGAGATGAACTATAAGTTTGATTATATTTTTCATGAAGCCGCTATCTCCGATACCACTGCACTAGAGCAAGATTTGATGATTAAAACAAATGTAAATGCTTTTAAGGATTTCTTAAATTTAGCATTAGAACATAATGCAAATATGATATATGCTTCTTCTGCCGCCACTTACGGCAATGCCGAATCTCCACAAAGAGTAGGGCGTGAAGCACCTAACAATGTGTACGGATTCTCAAAACTTAGTATGGATAATCTGAGCAGAGAATATATAAAAAAATATAATATCTCTATAGTGGGGCTTCGTTATTTTAATGTGTACGGTCCAAGGGAATTTTTTAAAAACACGACTGCTTCTATGATTTTGCAGTTTGGACACCAAATACTAGCAGGTAAAAATCCACGTCTTTTTGAAAATAGCGACAAGATTCTTCGTGATTTTATTTATATTGAAGATGTAGTGCAGGCTAACATTAAAGCGATGCAGCCAAAAGAGAGCGGTATCTATAACGTCGGAACGGGAAAAGCAAGAAGTTTTCAAGATATTGTGGATATTCTTCAAAAAGAACTAGGCACCTCTTTGGCATGTGAATATATTCCAAATCCATTCGTCGGAAGCTACCAGTTCCATACGCAAGCAGATATTCAGACTTCCAAAGATGCGCTGGGATATGCACCGGCATATGAGATGGAAGACGGTATCAAAGCGTATGCAAGCGAGATTAAAAGAATATATGAAACAGAAGTGAAAAAATGAAGATTTTGAAAAATTTTCAACCTCATATTCTTGTGGTGGGTGATTTGATGATTGATCACTACTTATGGGGAAACTGCGAGAGAATCTCTCCCGAAGCGCCTGTTCAAGTTGTAGACATAGCAAAAGAAACATCGGTTTTGGGAGGAGGCGGAAACGTTATCAATAATCTCAATGCTCTAGGTGCTCATGTAAGCGTAAGTAGTGTTATCGGAGATGATGACAATGGAATAGAGTTGAGAAATATGCTCACTTCTATAGGTGTTAATATTGAAAATATTATTATCCAAAATGGAAGAAAAACGTCAAAAAAAAGTCGTGTTATCGCAGCGAATCAGCAGATATTACGCTATGACAAAGAGAGCAAGGACGCTATTACGGAAGCATCTGCAAATAAAATTTTAGACTCACTTCACGAAACTATTACAGATTACGATATTGTGATTTTATCTGATTACGGCAAAGGAATTTTGAGCGATAAACTGTGTCAAGGGATAATTCAACTCTCGAATCAAAATGGCGTAAAAGTTTTAGTGGATCCAAAAGGAAGCGACTTTTCTAAATACAAAGGGGCATACCTTCTGACTCCAAATAAAAAAGAAGCGATGCTAGCTACAAAAATAGAGATACACGATAAAGAAACACTCAAGCAGGCACTTCTTAAACTCAAAACAGAGTGTGACTTGGGAATTTCACTTATCACTCTCTCTGAGGACGGCATTGCCACTTATGATGATGAGTTAAAAGTATTTCCGACTGTTGCCAAAGAAGTTTTTGACGTGACAGGTGCCGGTGATACGGTTATTGCTTCTATTGCTTTTGCTTTGAGTGCAGGCAAATCCATAGAAGAAACTGCCAAATTTGCAAATCTTGCAGCCGGAGTGGTTGTAGGAAAAATAGGCTCTGCTACGGTTACCTTGGATGAGATAGAGGAATACGAAGCCACTCTGCATAAAAGTACGTCGGATGCACATATAAAAAGTTTTGATGAGATAAATGCAATTATAAACAGATGCCGTGCCAACGGAAAAAAAGTAGTGTTTACAAACGGCTGTTTTGATATTTTGCATGTGGGGCATGTGAAATACCTTCAAGTTGCAAAAAGCTTCGGAGATATTCTTATTGTCGGGCTCAACTCGGACGCATCAGTGTCACGACTCAAAGGTCCTACTCGTCCCGTAAACGTTGCAGAGGATAGAGCGTATATTTTGGCCGCATTAGAAGCGGTAGATTTTGTGGTGCCTTTTAGTGAAGATACTCCGTATGAACTTATCAAAATGATACGACCGGATATTCTCGTTAAAGGGGGAGATTATGAGGGCAAAGAGGTCGTTGGTACTGAATTTGCTAGCGAATTAAGGCTTGTTGACTTTGTCGACGGTAAAAGTACAACAAAAACTATAGAAAAAATACAAGGAAGTTCATGTTAAAAAAAATCACTTTAATCTCTTTATGCGCGGCATCTGCTTTTGCTCTGCATACTGCTGAGATAAACATTAATGACAAAGATTTAGAAGTTGCTGCAAAGCTTGATATGGGGCAATTTTACCGTTCTGCGGAGCCTAACACCGTGTTTGTCGGCGCTGCATATCTCAAAGGCAATGAAGGACACGGCGGTGCGTTTTACTCAAATACGGATGAAAAAATGGAGGCATTTTATGAACTCAATTTCTTAATGAAAAGAGAGATTGCACGTAGCGGTCTTTCTTTGGGTTTGGGTGTGAAAGCAAATCATACAAAAGATTTTACTTCAATTCCTTTAGGTATAGAAGCTGTGTATAAACTCCCTCTTGGTCTTATGATTCCTTTGTATTTAGGGGGAAGCGCATATTATGCACCTGAGGTATTATCTATGGATAATGCGAAAGATTTTCAGGAGTACCGCGTACATTTTGATATTGAAGTAATCAAAAACGGTATGGTTACTCTTGGATATCGAACTATAGAGACGAATTACGAATATGACTCTCAGGTGATATCCGTTAGCTATAATAAATCTGCATATGCCGGATTTAAATTCGCTTTTTAAAATCCTAGCTCTTTTACGGCACGGATAACCTCTTGTGCCGTAATACTTTTCATACACTCATGGTGCTTTAAAGGGCACTCTCTTTTCATGCAAGGAGAACAATCCATCTCATGCCTTACAATTTTACTTTTTGCATGCATCCACGGCGAAGTTTCTTTATATTTTGTAGGTCCAAATATAGCAACCGTCGGAACCTCATATGCAGTAGCCACATGCATAGGTCCGCTGTCGTTAGTAATAAATAAAGAACATCCTCCTATATTTGAGCAAAGTTCCTCTATGTTCGTTTTGCCTGCAATATTGATGTAATTTTCCACATGCCAAGAGCGTAAATGGGATTCTATCTCTTTTGCCATCTCCACTTCAGCAGGTCCACCGAAGATAATAATCTCAAATTGCTCTGCAAAAGATGCTGCAACCTCTGCAAATCTCTCAGGGTACCATCTTTTTGCACTGCCGTAAGTTGCACCGGCATTGATTCCAAGTGTAGGTTTTTCAAACTTTTTAGGCTTTATGTAGAGTGAGAGTTTTTGTACATGTCCATCCCAATTATCTATATTAGTCATAACAAGTTGTGCATATTGCTTGACTAGATGCTGATTTTTTGGGATATTTGGAGTGTGGGAGAGCAAAAACATGGAGTGCCATGCACGTCTGGCGACACAAACTACCGTACCTGTAAATCGAAGCAAAAGTGAGGAGTGAAGCTGGTCTCTTAAACTAATTGCCAAATGAAATTCCCCTAAAGAGCGGGCAAGTTGATAAGTGGCCAAAAATCTGTTAGTAGCTTTTTTGGTCTCATCCACTACTGCTTTTTCGCAAAGCGGATGGTGCTTAAGCGCTTCGATAGAGACAAAACTTCCCACAAAGGTAAACTTGGCATGTGGATAGTATATAGCTAAAAGTTCAATCGCCGGCGTAGCCATAATTGCGTCGCCGAGCCAATTGGGGAGGATAATGAGAATTTTCATTTTTTTTCCTTGATGAGCCGGTCATAAAGAAAAAGTGTACTGATTGTGACGATAAAAAATGAGGTAACTACATCACTCAAAAAGTGACCTCCTGCTATAACTCGCGCGATACTTACTAAAACCCCGTAAGTAAAAGCTAAACTTACCCATATTTTTCTTTTTCTTTTGGCTAAGAGCGCAAAACCAATCAGTGAAAAAGCCGCTGCAGAATGCCCTGAACTAAAAGAGTTTCCCTTTTGTGAACTGGGCACAAATGCCGGAGTAAACTCCTTAGCCCCTCCAAATTGCACTATTTCATTGGGTCTGGATCTTCCCCAATTATCTTTTAATAGTACATTTACTATGAGTCCCGGTGCGACACTTAGTACCAAAAAGAGGTAGAGAAGCACTTTGGCA
>DZBD01000102.1 GCA_022729795.1 Sulfuricurvum sp.
CTTTATCATGGATCCAAGTCTCAAGGTGCTCATTGAGATAGCGCATCCATTCACCCGTATATATGGAGAGGTCTTTAATCAGTTTGAACAACGGAAGCGGTGCAAGGGTAATATTTTCACCGAGTTTTGAGGTGAGCGTTCTGCATGCCAAGGTAGGACGACCGTTTACGAGCATAGAGCAACTGCCGCATATCCCCGCACGGCATACAAAATCAAACATCAACGAATTATCGTTATGCTCTCGTATCTCGTTTAAAGCAATAAACAAAGTCATCCCGTCTGCCTCCTTCACCTCAAAAGTTTCCATATGAGGAAAATCCTTTGGATTATTTGGATCAAATCTAAGAATATTTATCTTGAGAGTTCTTGCCTGTGTTTGGCTGTTCATATATTTTCTCCTAAGCGCTCATTTTTATTACGATATTTCAGAGGAAGTTTATTCATATAAGGCATCAGAGCATTCTGAATTTCAAAACGGTCTGCCCCCTCTTTTTCAAGTTTCTCTCGAATAGCGTCCACCGTGCTTTGTCTCACCTTTGTTTCGTGATGATGATTCGTTAAATCTTTCCCGTATCCACGAAAACCGGGAGGAAGTTCCATACTTGAAACAGAAATTTCTTCATAACTAACACTCGGAAGGCTCTGATTTTCATCCGGCCAAGAGGTGAGCGTCCTTTTCAACCAATTTTCATCATCACGTGCAGGAAAATCCTCTCTTGAATGCGCTCCTCGACTTTCCCTGCGAAGCAGTGCTCCAAGAGCCACCGTAAGCGCTACTTTTATCATCTTTTGTGTTCTGTATGCATTCACTAAAGCGGGATTTGCAGCACGGGATTTTGAGCGAAAAACCTCTATATTTTTACTTCTTTTATGTAGTTCTTCAAGCTCATCCACCGCTTCTTGCAAATCTTTTTCATTTCTGAAGATACCCACTTTATCCATCATTATCTCTTCCATTTTACGGCGAAGAACGTAAGCATCTTCCCCGTTTTTTTTATTTAGAAGCGCTTCGATTTTATCTTTTTCTCTCTTTAAAAATAGCTCTATTTTTGAAGAGTGGATATGGATAGAACTCTCATAAGAATCACAAAAATCACTTATATATTCTGCCACCAACATTCCTGCTACAACTGTTTCACTCACCGAATTTCCGCCAAGACGGTTAAACCCATGCAAGTCCCAACAAGCGGCTTCACCACAAGAATAAAGTCCTTTAAGGGTTTGAGATTCACCTTTATATGTTGTACGGATTCCGCCCATAGAGTAGTGCTGCGTAGGACGAACAGGAATCCAATCCACAGCAGGGTCTATCCCTAAAAAGTTTTCACAAATCTCTTTCACTTCTCTAAGATTTTTTTCTATGTGCTCACGTCCAAGATTTGTAATATCAAGCCATAAATGGTCTCCATAACGCGATTTTACCCCTTTTCCTTTTCTCATATGTTCCGTCATACGGCGACTTACGACATCGCGCGATGCAAGCTCTTTTTTATCCAGTTCATAATCGGGCATAAATCTATAGCCGTCTTTATCAAGTAAAAGTCCACCATCGCCACGACACCCCTCAGTTGCCAAAATTCCTACGGGAACGATTGCGGTGGGATGGAACTGTATTGCTTCCATATTTCCCAAAGTTGCAATTCCCGTCTCCAGTGCAATAGCTTGTCCTATCCCCTGACAAATAATTGCATTGGTTGAAACACTGTAAATTCTTCCGTATCCCCCCGTTGCTACCGTAGTTGCTTTAGAAACATATGCTACAAGCTCCCCGGTCATAAGATTTCTTGCAATTGCACCGTAGCATCTTCCGTCATCATGGATAAGGGCTATTGCTTCGAGTCTTTCATGTATTTCTATATTATTTTTATGTGCTTTATTATCCATTGCATAGAGCATACTGTGACCGGTTCCATCGGAGGTAAAGCAAGTTCTCCACTTTTTCGTACCGCCGAAATCTCTGGCAGTTATGAGACCGTGTGCCTCATTTTTTTCACTAATAGTAACTTTTTGGGCATTGATAATTGCTGTGCGGTCACCTTTTTTAACTCTGCTCCATGGAACACCCCAAGCAGCCAATTCTCGTATCGCTTTTGGTGCTGCATGAACAAACATACGGGCAACTTCTTGATCTGCACCCCAGTCACTCCCTTTGATTGTGTCCTCAAAATGTACATCTTCGTTGTCGCCCGTACCCATTTTTGAATTTCCCAAAGAAGCTTGCATCCCCCCTTGTGCCGCCGAAGAGTGTGAACGTTTTGGCGGAACAAGCGTCAAAACAATTGAGTCATGCCCTCTTCCTTTTACTCCCGTAGCAACGCGTAAACCTGCAAGACCGCCACCGATAATGAGTACATCCGTATAAATTATTTTCATAAATGTCTCTCCGGCTTGATAGTCTGCGATTTATACTCAACGCCATCGCTAAAGTCGTGCGTGAGACCGATATAAGTATATTTTGCCAAAGAAAATATTCCCAGCACAATATAAAAAATTATCATTCCCTTCATTAAAAGTTTAAATCTTTTTCGGGAGAGCTCCGTATTTTTGCCTTCCATAAAACCCCATTTCAAAGCCAAGCGGTACAGCCCTATAAACGCATGCAAAATAACAGAGATAAGAAGTACAAAATACAAAAGTCCCATCAACTCGTCCACCACTCTGCTAGAACTCGCAAAAGGACCTATATCGGAAGGTTGCGTCATCATGATGTATAAATGTACTGAACCTATAAACATCATAATAAATCCGGTAATAACTTGAATCATCCATAAAGAGCTATCTTCATGTTTCATTCTCGCCGTATGCTCTTTCATGATTTTATATTGCCTGTAATCAGCAGGAAACTTTCTCATAGCAACGGTAGCATGAACAATAAAAAGAACAAAAATAGCCGCTGCCAAAAAAGAGATGATTCCCGGATAGGTTTCACCGAAAAAGTAGTAGCCCTCAAACATAATCGTAACTCTATACATCAGCTCGTTTGAGACCAAAATAGAAGCCTCAAATAGAATATGTCCCATAATAAACAGAGCTAATATAAGTCCTGTCGCACTTTGTATAAAATCCAGTCTCGCAGGAGTTTTATCTATTTTTTTTTGCCTCATATGCTCTCCAAATAGTGATAAAAATTTTAAAAGTATACAATAACTATATGGAAGAACTAATGACTTTCATAATATAATATTAAGATTCTTTTTGGTTACAAGCTATAATAAAACATAACCTTTTTGTAATCATTTCATCATAAAATAAGAAATGGAAAAATTTATGTTTGATATTTTAAGTGTTATTTTGCTCCTCTCTATGGGGATTTCTCTTGTGAGATTTTTACGTGGACCGACTCTGAGCGATAGAATTATTGCTTTTGACGTATTGGGTATTATGGGTGTTTCACTCTTGGTTATTTTGGCGCTCTATTTTCAAAGAAGTATCTATTTGGATGTTGCCCTTGTTTTTAGCCTTATCGGTTTTTTAGGCACCACTATTTTTGGTCGCCATATTGAAAAGGGGATATAGTTGCAAGATATTTTAGGTTTTGTTTTTTTGAGCGCAGGCGTGGGTGCTTTTTTGGTAAGCGGTATCGGGCTTTTACGTATGCCGGATATTTATACGCGAATGCATGTCGGAACCAAATCTACGACCATTGCAACATTGCTTGTGGTCATAGGCGGTAGCTTGCTAGAGCCGCAATGGGCTTGGAAACTTTTACTTTTGGCAGTGTTTATTCTTTTAACAAATCCGCTTTCCTCTTCGGTAATTGCAAGAGCATCCCATAAAATATCCACTCCTTACCTCAATAATTCCAAAAGGGACGCACTCAAAGAAAGTGAGCAAATAAAATGATAGGATTTATTATTTTATTTACCTTTATTGCACTTATAATCGTTGCTTTTGCCGCACTGGTACAAAAAAAACTAGAAGATTCCATTATCTTATTTATGGGAATCGGTTTGGGAAGCGTCATCCTCTTTTTTACCTTTAACGCTCCCGATGTTGCTCTCACTGAAGCCGTTATCGGCTCCGGAGTGAGTACTTTTATCTTTTTAACGGCACTCAAACACCTTAGGAGTGAGCAATGAATTTAAAAAGAAAATTAGCTCTCTCGGACATAAGCGGCTTTGCACTCGCTTCGGTTTTAGTCTTAACAATATTCAACGTCATTCTTCAAAACTCTCTTCTTACCCAAAACTCTGCAGGAAATGCGCTCCTTGCACTCAGTTCCCATGAGGGGGTCGCAAATGCCGTCACTACTGTTGTCGTTTACTTTCGAGGCTTTGACACTTTAGGAGAGATTGCAGTTTTATTCATCGCTTCTTTAGGAATAGGACTCATTCTTGAGAATCCACATGCCAAGCAGGGAAAAAAAGAGGAGAGTAACTTTATGCTCAAAACTGCCGCCAAACTCCTTTTTCCTATCATACTTCTTTTTGGAATCTATATTATGGTGTACGGGCATCTAAGTCCTGGCGGCGGTTTTCAAGGGGGAGTTATTATTGCTAGCGGTGTTTTGCTTTTGCTCATCTCTTCGAACAATTTCCACATGCCGCACAAGCTTATTGCTATCCTTGAAACTTTTGCGGGAATATCTTATGTATTTATAGGGCTTATCGGACTTTTATTACTTGATACCTTTTTGGGTAATTTTTTGCCTCATGATATTTCACAAATGGGTATGCTCTTTAGTGGAGGGATTATCCCGATAATATATATCATAGTAGGGATAAAAGTAGGAAGTGAAATGAGTTTTATCGTACAAAATCTTCTCCAAAGGGGTGAACATGATTGAGATAATTTTAAGTTATTTGAATCAAGATATAGTGATACAAAAGATTGTCCTCATCGGTTCCATGAGTCTTTTGCTTATAGGCTTGTTTGGACTTTTAACACAAAGACATATTATTAAGGTTTTTATGAGTGTCGCTATTATGGAGAGCTCCCTTTTTCTTTTTTTTATAGGTTCCACTTTCAACAAAAACTTTACCGCACCTATTCTTGGTGATGGGCATGTGGATTTCATTCACATGAACGACCCCATTCCACATGCCATGATTCTGACGGCTATCGTTATCGGAATGGCAGTTTTAGCTTTGGGAATCAGTTTTGCGATAGAGTATTTCAAACTTACTTCTATAACCGATATCGATAGAATGAACGAGATGAAAAACTAATGAGTAGCATACTTTTTATAGCTCTCCCCTTACTTTTTGCTTTTTGTGTCCCTTTGCTTGAAAAGCTTGGAAGAAACGGTGTAGCTTATGCCTCAACACTGATGCAGATTTTTTTAGCGGCTCTTGCTTTTTCATTCTTTGGTCTGGAACATCCGCAGCTAGAAATCATCGCTATCGCTCCGCCTCTTGGAATCTCTTTTGTTCTTGATCAAGCATCTGTATTTTTTGTTGCCCTTTTTAGCTCTTTGATGACACTTTTTTCTCTTTATTACCTTTGGCAAAGAAAAATAAAAAGTTACAAAAACGAAGCAAAATTTTTCATTCTTTTAAACACCCTTTTAGCCTCGGCAGTCGGGCTTGTTTTAAGTAACGATATTTTCAATATTTATGTATTTTTTGAGATTGCGGGGATAAGCGCCTACATACTCACAGCCTATGAAAAAAACGCAAAAGCGCTTGAAGCCGGGATAAAATACCTCTTAACCGGTTCAGTTGCATCCATATTTTTGGTACTTGCTATTATGCTGATTTATATTAATATAGGGAGTCTCAACCTCGCTCTCATCGCCCAAAATTTTGAAACACTTCCTTATAATCTAAAAGTTCTTATATCTCTTTTACTCTTTCTCGGCTTCGGTTTTAAGGTGGAGATATTTCCGCTCAACTTTTGGGTGAGTGATGTTTATGAAGGCTCAAGCACTTTGATAAACGGACTTTTTAGCGCTATTGTCGTAAAAGCCTACCTTTTTGTATTTTTTCACATTCTGTATTTGCTTCTTCCATCTGGAGAATTTTCTCACTTTCTTATCTATTTAGGAGCTCTGAGTATGCTCGTTTCTCAGATAGTCGCTCTCAAGCAGACAAATCTCAAACGCCTTTTTGCCTACTCTTCCCTTGGGCAAGTGGGACTTCTTTTTGCTGCTTTTTCTATGCACGATAGTGATGCGATTATGGGAGCATTTTTTATTGTTTTTGCCCACTCCATCGCAAAAATGATTCTCTTTTTGTCTCTCTCAAACATTGAAGAGCACTATAAAAGCGTCGATATCTCCATCCTTCAAAAAATAAATGCACCTTATCTTGGATTTATTATGCTCATCGCTATGCTTTCTATTTTAGGCATCCCTCTTTTGGCAGGTTTTGTAGGAAAATTTTTGATTTTAAAAAGCATGGCACTTGATGGTCTTTTTGGAGCTATGGCGATTATCCTTATAGCTTCACTTTTAGAGAGTGTCTATTATTTCAAACTCAGCGGCTATTTGACGCAAAAAGAAGAGAGAGGCACGCTTCTTTCTTTAGACTTGGTACAAAAAATACTCCTGAGCTTTTTAGCGCTGTTGCTCGTAACGGCTGGAACTGCCCCTTTTTTAGTGCTTGATTTTGCGGCACATGCTGCCAATGTAATGTTGGATGCGCAAAGCTATATTGCACTTATTTTGGGAGCCGTACAGTGAAAATCTTTAATCTTATTTTCTCCTTTTTTACACTTTTTATCGTTTATAAATTGTCCTCTATCTCTTGGCATGTGGATTTGGGCGTGATACAAACTAGCCCTATTATGATAGGTCTGCAGGCAAGCTCCCTTGCAAACTTTTTTGCGCTTCTTGTTTCGTTTTCGCTCATAATGATTTCGTTTGCTTCTTGGAGTTACACCCTTTCAAAGAGCTTTTATCTGCTCCTCTCTTTGCTGAGTATTTCCCTTTTTGTGATGCTTTATGCAGAAGATTATTTACTCTTTTTTATCGGATGGGAGGTGATGAGTATCAGCACCTATTTTTTACTCTCAAACAATCTCACTCAAAAAGCACTGCATAAATATATTCTTTTTGCTATGCTCTCTGCTTTGTCACTTTTGCTTGCTTTGATGCTTTTATACTCTACAAGTAACAGCTTTTTATACGCAGATGCACATGACGGCTTTATTTTGCTCGAACAATCACGCCAAATTCTCCTTGGAGCCTTGATGGTTCTTGCTTTTTTTATCAAGATTGCCGTTATCGGAACCCATTACTGGCTCGTAGATGCCTATGAAGAGGCACATGATATTTTCACCCCCTACCTCTCTGCCATTTTATCCAAAATGGGGATTTACGGACTTATTGTTTTTTTGGTTTATGTAGTAGATATCTCCTCTTTGCAAGAGGATTATTTGAGTTATTTTCTTGCTTTTATAGGAGTGGCAAGCTCTATCATCGCCACCTTCAAAGCCATCAATGAAGATAGTATTAAAAGAGTTTTAGCCTACTCTTCCATCGCACAGCTGGGCTATATCGTCACGGTACTCTCACTTGCCGACGGGATGGGCGGTGCGCTCTACCATGCGCTTATTCACACCCTAGTAAAACTGCTGCTTTTTATCAATATTGCAGGGATTATTTTTGTCACGGGGCGTTCAAAATTCAGTACGCTCGGCGGACTTATCTACAAAATGCCCCACTCCTTTGTTATGCTCCTTATAGGAATTATAGTCTTGGCAGGAATCCCTCCTCTTGGCGGTTTTGCTTCGAAGTTTCTTATCTATACGACACTTTTGGATGCAAAATATCTCCTCATTTTATCGGCGATGATGTTTGCAAGTGCAAGTGCATTTTTGTATATTTATAAACTTATTTACGGGATTTATCTTGGGCACACTACAAATAAAAAACTTGAATCCATCAAAGAGGTTCCATTCTCTTTCTTGATTCCTCAGTATATTTTATCGGGCGTACTTATCGGTATCTCTTTTTATCCCGGCTGGCTCATTGTGTATCTCAATACTATTTTAAGCGAAATGCATCTCAAAGCACTTTCATTTTCAAATATCACAAGTATAACAACTCCACATGCCGAGTATAACGGCTTTGTCGTTATGAGTGCTTTTGTAGTGGTTTTTCTTGTTGTTTTACTCTTTTTGCTACGACTCAAATCAAAAACAAAAGAGGCTAAAGACCGTTTTGACATAGCATATTGCGGTGAAGAACCAAACATAGCAAGCCATCTTCATTATGGTTTTGGAATGGGGCAAGAGTTGCAAAGAGTGAGCTTTATTGCTCTTATTTTAAAAAATTCCAGCAAATATTTTTATGAATATATAGCATCACAAACCCTCTCTTTTTCGGATGTGCTCAAAAAAATCTATACCGGAAAACTCAATATCAACTTCAACCTAAGCGTTATCTTTGCTATTATCCTACTTTGGTGGAGTCTGAAATGATATTTTTAGATCTGTTTTTAATGCTTGTCGTTGCCTATTTTGTGGGGTTTATTTATTACGGGCTTTACAGAAATATCACGGCACGGTTTCATAAACGCTTTGGACCGCCGCTTTTGCAATCCCTTTATGATTCGATAAAGTTTTTTTCCAAAGAGGATACGACTTCTCACGGATGGATGTTTTATTTAGGACCCGTTTTGATGATGAGCGGAGCTATCATGACCCTCTTTTTTATCCCGTTTTTTGTCCACAGTGCATCTTTTAACGGTCTGAGTACTTACGGAAATCTTTTTGTAGTTTTATACCTGATGCTTATTGGACCCTTAGGAAATGCCCTTGCAGTAGGTGCAAGCGGAAACCCTTTTGGGGTGATGGGTGTTACGCGCGGTCTTACACGTCTGGCGGCACTAGAACTTCCGTTTTATATCTCCGTAATTGCCGTTATGAGCCTCACGCAAAGTGCCGACATTAGCGTCATCGCATCTACTCAAACAAGCTACAACGCCCTTAGCTATCCGCTTCTTTTTATTGCTGCGATGTTTTCTTTTATCGGAATGATGGGACAATCACCTTTTGACGTTGTGGGTGCGCCCGTGGAAGTTTATTCAGGACCTGCCGCCGAATTTAGCGGAAAATTTTTAGCTTTGCTTATGAGTCAGAGTGCTATATTCACTTTTGCAAAGTTGGTTTTAATGGTAAATCTCTTTTTGGGCGGGGCGGAAGGCTTTGTAGAACTTTCTCTCAAAACCTTTGTTTTATTTTTGTTTGTTATCGCTTTTGGTGCCGTTTATGGCAGGTTTAAAACACCTCAAAGCGTTGATTTTTTGCTCAAAGTTCCTACGGCTATCGCTGTTATAGGGCTTTTACTAGCAACATGGAGCTGAAGATGACTGAGGGATTTTTGCAAGAACAACGTACAATGGAGAGTGATTT
>DZBD01000012.1 GCA_022729795.1 Sulfuricurvum sp.
GTGTTTCCAAGTGGAGAAGCAGGGATTATCAAGAGGATAAAAGCTCCAAACCAAACACAATTCACTATGTATAAAAATGAAAGAAGCAAAAACGAGAGTTTTGAATCTTATTACGAGAGAGAACTTTCTCTATTATCAACTGAGGAATTGGTTCAAAAAATAGATTTCCACATGCCGACATTGAAGTAAAATTGGTATTTTAAAGGAGATGAATGGAGCAGTATAGCGCTTTGAATCGCACATCAGGAGGGCTTATACTATACTGCTCAAGTCATCCACCCCAAAGAGGCAGTGGAGGAGAAACTATTTTGCTATATGTTTTGCGATAGCTTCGATTTGACCTGCATTGAAAGCAGCAACTTGACCCTTCATTAAACCTTTTTGAGGACCGCCGTACGAACCGTCTTGGTAACCTTTAAGAGCAGCAATAATCTCTTGCTCTGACATATCTTTAATTATTTTACTTTTCCCTAAAGCAACTTTTTCACCCGTTTGACCATGACAAGACGCACATTTTTTGTAAAGTGCCGCACCGTCATTTGCGTAGACATTTGTAAATAAACCAAGTGTAACTACTGCCGTAAGTAAAACTTTTTTCATTATTTTCTCCATAAATTGAATACACAAATTGTATACCTTTTAGAAATTGAATCCTTTGACTTATATCAACTTTTATAACTAATTTTTTAAAATAAGCTAACTTATTTAAGTTCATTTGCGAAGTTAAAAAAATCTTTTACTTGCTGAAATTTCATTTTTGTACCGCTATATCTCATGACGGCAGCTACCATTTTCCACTCTTTTTTAGCATAACAAGGGCTTGCGCAAGTTCTACATTTTGGTTTTTCATCGTGAGGACAAGCTTGAAGACGTTCGAAAGAGTAGCGTATAAGTAGTTCACATTCCGGACAAAGTTCCAGTATAAAGCTATAATCCTGCCCTTTGTAATGCAAACTAAAAGGTATCTTCTTTTGCCCGCTATGCTTATCTTTGCAAAAAAGCGGGAAAAACTTTTTGAGAGTAGTTAACTCAGTTTCAAATTTTTCGAATTTCACTTGAAGCGCACACCCTCATATCTCTCATAAATCCACTCAGCAACAGCTTCTTTTTCATCTGCGCTCAGTTTACCTTTTTGCGAGGGCATAACACCAAACCTCTCTAAAGCCATTGGATTGCACATACTTTTATCTAAGAACGGGTTATCTATATAATCTTTGATAAAAAGTTTGACCACATGGCGATGCACATCTTCATCATCGTCTGCTATGATGATATTTCCCTTTACTTGATTAGCAACTTCAACCATTGGCGGGGCTTTCATTGTAGCAAAATTTTTAACGACATCTGCCTTAGAAATATTTTCAATATGGCACTGCGAACATTTCGATTTGTAAACCTCATACCCATCCACGCCGTAGAGTTGCGTAAACATCAAAAAACTCATAAAAGAAGTGAGAAGATATTTTTTTTTCATTTGGAACCTTTTATTAAATTTTTGTTGAAATTTAAAAGACATTTCTTATATGAATCGTAGCAGGATTTAAGAAAATTATAATTGATATAAATCAAATATTTATAGAAAATTCTTTTGTACAATTTTCAAAAAAAGAGAGACAGAATGAAAAATATCTATTTAACGCTTTTACTATTAACACAATTTTCTTGGGCTGCTGATACACATAATCGCATCGAAGACCTTCCACAAAAAGAGATGATTTCTCAAAATAAGCTTATTATTAATTTATTTGTTGCAGAAATATCAAAAACTCTCCCTAAAGAAATTGACAAATATACACAACTCTCAAGTGTTACAAGTAAAGATGTAACACTTATTTATACTTTTGTAATTAATGCAGAAACAAAAAGTGATGAGGCTATACGAAAAGAAGATCATTCTCGTATGAAAAGCTCAGTAACACAGGGCGTGTGTCAATCTTCAAAACGCTTCTTAGATGCACAAATAAATATCTCTTACCTCTACATAAGTGCAAAAACAAAGGCCGAACTTTTCAGATTTGACATTACTCAAGCAGAATGTTTGCATTTAAAATAGAATGAAGAAGATTATAAAATCTTTAAAATCTTTTACTACTTTTGACGATAAACAAGTAGAGCTTCTCTCTTCTATCTCTTCTATTTATTCTTATAACAAGAAATATGTTTTACATTATGAAAAAAGAGAGAGCGGTCACCTGCTTTTTTTAATAGAGGGCTTAGCAAAAGCATATAAAATAGATAAACACGATAATGAAATTTTCTTATATTATATATATGAAAATACTCTTTTATCTGAAGTATCTGATATCTTTAATGACACTATTCATTCTTTTTCCAATATTGAACTTCTTGAAAATTCCAAAATTTTAAGTATAAATTATAAACTTTTTAAAGAATATTTTCTCAGCAACAATATTATATGTCTTCACTTTATCAATGAAATAATATTCAAGTCCAGACAACTACAATCTTTAATCAACAGAGAATTTTTGTTTGATTCAATACAAAAAGTTGCAATGACATTGCATACCGACATTCACATGTTTAACACACTCAAAAGACATGACATTTCACTGATATTACACATTCAGCCAGCCACTCTTTCGAGAGTTCTCAATAAGCTAAAACGCAATAAAATAATCGATATAATTCACGGAGAAGTAACTATAATCGATCATTCAGCGCTAGAAGATATTTTTAAGGAATGAAACCATGACAAAAATAAAGATACTCGGTTTGCTAATTTTTGCACTCTCTATTGCATTAGCTTTTCTTTCATATTCCATTAATCAAGAAAATAAAATAAATACTCATATTTTAAATACTATTAATGAGCAAAAAGCATTTACCCAAGAAATATCAAAAAATATTTTTTATATTTATAACAATAAAAATACCTCTTCAGAGCAGCTCAACACTTCTATCAAAATGTTTTTATCTAATCTCAGCAATAAACATGAAATACTCGAACAAATAGATTCTAATGAAATAAAAAAACAAAGCGATAATATTGTTCTATTGTGGAATTCATTTTACCGTTATGTCCAAGAGTTTAAAAATCAGACTAAGATAAATACGCCGTATTCAAATATCATTTTAGAAAAGACAATAAAAAATATTTATAACACCAACTTAAAACTCATAGTGCAATTTGAAAAAATGATTCAAATACATAAAAATTATTTTACCCAAACGCAGGAAATGTATAAAAACATACAGTTGATACTCTTTTTCATTTTAGTCACTCTTCTTGTTTATTTATTTATGCAAGTCAAAAATCTTTTACTTTTTATACAAAGATTTCTCGATACTTCGAAAAAAATACTCATCAGTGCCAGTGTAAAAGAATTGAAACCTATTCCATTAATACAGAGCGATAATCAAGAACTCCTAGAAGCAAACAATAATTTTAATTATCTTGTTGAACAAATCAATAGTTCCGTAAAATATTCAGGTGAAGCTTTAGAACACTCTTATCAATCCCTAGAATTAGTAGAAAAAAATATAGAAGATTTGTTGAAATTTTTAAGTCTCATGAATGAAGATAAAGATATTGATGACACAATAAACAAACAAGAAAATGCTGTAATCGACTCCTTAGAAGAGATAACGGATGCAATTATAAATTTAAAAAATTTAAAAAAAGATTTAGAAAATTTAATTTCCTACTCCTCCATAAATAAATCTTAATTATTACTATTAGTATGATAATTTGACCATAGTCAAATTATCATCTTTACAAATCTATTATCATTCACTATCAATTGAGTATAAAGCAGAAAAATTTTAATTGTTTTATATTTGAAAGAATACTAAAGAGGAGAAGAAAATGAATAAGCGCTTTAATAAGCTTTCATCACTTATTTTGAGTACTACTTTGGCTGCTACGGTTGTGTCTGCAACAGGTGGTGATTTAGAAAAAGTAATGAAAGACAGAGGCTTGACGGAAAATGATATTATTCGTGCCGCAAAAACCTATAACCCTACAGGTGGCAGGGATGAGTTTATTGTATTTAGTTCCGGTGGACAAAGTGGACAAATGATTGTTTATGGTGTTCCATCTATGAGAATACTCAAATATATTGCTGTTTTTACGCCTGAACCATGGCAGGGCTATGGCTTTGATGAAGAGTCATTAGCCGTACTTAGACAAGGAAATATCAGAGGTAGAGAAATTAACTGGGGAGACACTCACCACCCTGCTCTTTCTGAAAAAGACGGGAAATATGACGGAAAATGGTTAGCTATCAATGATAAAGCAAACCCACGTATCGCTATTATTGACTTAGAAGATTTTGAAACAAAGCAAATTGTTGTAAATCCGGTTTTTAAATCGGCTCACGGTGGTGCGTTTTATACACAAAATTCTGAGTATATCATCGAAGCTGCACAGTATGCTGCTCCATTTGATAATGACTACCATCCAATTGATGACTACAAAGAAACATACCGCGGCGGTGTGACACTTTGGAAATTTGACACTGCAAAAGGTCGCATTAGCGAAAAAGACTCTTTTACACTTGAATTACCTCCTTACATGCAAGACTTAAGTGATGCAGGTAAAGGGGTATCCGATGGCTGGGGATTCACAAACTCTTTCAATACAGAAATGTACACAGGGGGAATCGAAGTCGGTATGCCGCCAAATGAAGCGGGTATGAGTAGAAATGATACCGACTACTTGCATGTATATGATTGGAAAACATTAGCAAAACTTGCTGAAGATAAGAAAAACGTAAAAGTTGTTAATGGACATAGAGTTATTCCTATGGACATTGCAGTTAAAAATGACGCTTTATTCTTGATTCCTGAACCAAAATCACCTCACGGTGTTGACGTTTCTCCTGATGGTGAGTACATCACTGTTTGCGGCAAGCTTGATACACACGCTTCTGTTTATAGATGGAGTAAAATCAAAGCACTTATCAAAAGTAAAACATATGTCGGAAAAGATCCGTACGGTATTCCTATCTTAGATATGAAATCAAGTTTACATGGGCAAGTAGAGTTAGGACTTGGGCCATTACATAATCAATACTCAAATGTTGACGGTGAAATTTATACTTCTTTATATGTAGATAGTCAAATCGTAAAATGGAACTATAAAGATTTGAAAGTTCTGGATAAAGAAAATGTGCACTATAACGTTGGACATTTATGTGGAATGGAAGGAAAATCTGCTGATCCTCAAGGCAAATATATTATTTCTTTAAACAAATTAGCTATTGACAGATTTCAAAATGTTGGACCATTGCACCCGCAAAATCACCAACTTATCGATATCAGCGGTAAAACTATGGATATGCTTGTAGATATGCCTTTACCTTTAGGTGAACCACACCAAGCAGTTGCTATTAGAGCGGAAAAACTGCACTCACAAGTTCGTTATACCATGGGTACAAATACAAGAACGGGTGAACAACACGTTGGTAAAACTCTAGCCGGTCAAGAAAAAATTGTAAGAGACGGCAATAAAGTCACTGTTTATGCAACCATGGTCAGATCTCATATTAACCCTGAGAGAATCACGGTAAACAAGGGTGATGAAGTAACTATGTACCTCACTAACCTTGAAAGAGCACAAGATGAAACGCATGGTTTTACGGTTGATCATTACAATGTTCATGCTTCATTAGAGCCGGGAGAAACTTCAACTATCAAATTTAAGGCAGATATAGAGGGAGTATTTCCTTACTACTGTACAGAATTTTGTTCTGCTCTACATTTAGAGATGATGGGCTACTTAATGGTAAAAGACCCAAGCAAAAAATATGAGTCGGCACAAAAAATAAAAATGCAGACAATGACTCCGGAACAACTTAAGGCTGAATACGATAAAACCGTTGCGGTAAATGCTGCTACTGACACTGTTATTCAAAGTGTTGTTAAATTCTTGAAAGAGAATAAATATGAAAAACACAAAGTTGTAGCCGACCTTGTAACTGATGCGTTTGACCAATACGGACAAATTCCTGCACAGAAAAAACTCTCAGATGAAGCTGTCAAAGCGGGCGATTTAGAAAAGGCAGTTCTTTTTGAAAATATGATTTGGCAACTAATGGTTAAAACTGCAGATGTTGGCATTAGAGCAAAAGATGCATTAGTACGATTAGTTGCAACGAAACAATCAACAGCCGCAAGCGCAGGAGAAAGAGCCTTCAGTGAAGGTGGATGTAGCGGATGCCATGTTATCGGTAAAGTATCCTCAGGACCAGACCTAACAGGTGTACTACAAAGACATGAAAATGGAGAAACATGGGTTAAAAACTTTGTTATGAATCCAGAGAAAATGTATGAAGATCCATATGTAAAAAGTATGATTGACTACTTTAACTTAAAAATGCCTAATCAGCATATGAATGAAAAAGAAACCAAAGAGATTATCGAATACCTGAAATGGGTAGATGAAAATGCGAATTTATTTTAGTCACTAAAATAAATTTTGTATGCAAAAAAGGAAGAAATACTTCTGTACTTTCTTCCTTTTTTTGTTATTTATGTTATTCCTTGATATGTGTCAAGTTTTTTAAAAAAGCACTCTATTATAATGTTCAAAACGCAACTAAAGTTAAAAATTAAATGTTATTAAAAACGTTTAATTTTTAACTTACAAAAGGATTATATATGCACCCTAGTTTAATAAAAGCAAAGATTTTTGCTACATTGGCCCTGATTATTTTAACATTTTCTTTTACATTTCCAATGCTTGCGTTTCATGGAACACTCAACAAAGTTCATGATGGAAAAGGTGAAGAAGTATCTTCTTTGAGCAAAACTGTTTGGAATCTCTACAACCAAGGTAGATATAAAAGTGTCACAACTGACAAAGAAGCTCATAACGATTTAGAAAAGATGATTGAAACACAGGCAGAATTTGGACCTTCTTCCCTACCAATCTGGGCAGTTTCTCTTGAAGCACCCAATTATCCAAAAGAAGCTTTTCCCGAGGGTATACCCGTATATTTTCACTTTGACGGATATAGTGGAGAAGTTCATGAAATGAACACCATTAATCACTATGTCGGCATGGATCCTATGTGGGTCGGGGGAACGATAGAGAGAGAAATAGGCATTTATGCTTTACTGGCACTTTCTTTGGGCATTGTTTACTTTATTGCTTACAATAACAAAATTTTAAGTTTTTTAATGCTCATTCCTTCTTCATTACCTTTACTTTTTATTGCAGACTATTCTTACTGGCTCTACTGGTTTGGGCACAACCTCCATGACTGGGGCGCATTTAAAATAAAACCTTTTATGCCTACCGTTTTTGGAGATGGAAAAATTGCTCAGTTTACTACGCATTCCTACCCTGCAATTGGTTTTTATATGATATTGGCAATTGGTGTCTTTAGTTTACTTGCTTTTTTTGCAAAACAAAAAGCAACTAAGCAAATACAATAATAAATAATTAAAAAACTTTAAATGTTACAAAATTTATTTTTACTTTATTTACTACTGTTTACAACTTTAAGCGCCAATACGCTGCAAGAAGCAATTGATAGCGCTCCTGAGGGCTCTATTTTAAAGCTTTCTGCCGGTATTTACAAAGGAGGCATAACCATAAACAAGCCTCTTACGATTCTTGGAATTCAAGAGGGTGTTGTTATTGATGGGGAAAATAATGGAACCGTTATTGCGATCAAAAGCTCTTATGTCACTTTAAAAAATTTAAAAATTATCGGCAGCGGGGACAGACATGAAAGTCTTGATTCAGGGATTACTCTTAAAGAAAGTAAAAATTGCGAGATAAGTTACTGCATAATAGATGATTGTCTTTTTGGCATTGATCTTCAAATGGTCAGTAACTCCATAATTTCTCACAATACGATTACTTCAAAAGATTTTGATTTAGGTCTTCGCGGTGATGGACTGAGACTTTGGTACAGTAACGACAATATCATAAAAAAGAACTCCTTAATAAAATCCAGAGACATGGTCGTTTGGTATTCTCATGGCAATGAAATCGTAGAAAACGAGGGCATATACGGTCGTTACTCTTTGCACTTCATGTATGCCGGTAAAAATTTAGTCAAAAACAATCATTACCGATACAATAGTGTAGGAATATTTTTTATGTATTCTAAAGATACTATCGCTATCGGCAACACTGTAAAAAGCTCTTTAGGAGCTACAGGAATGGGTATAGGTCTCAAAGAGGTTACAAATTTTAGACTTGAGAATAATACTGTTCTTTACTGTGCGCAGGGACTTTATATAGACAGATCTCCCTTTGAACCTGACACGCACAACTGGATGATAGGCAATAAAATTCTTTACAATGCAGAAGCCCTTCATTTTCATTCACTCAGTGAAAACAATGTGATTAAAGAAAATACGATTATGGGGAATATAGAAGATATTGTCAATGACAGCAGAGGTAGTAAAACAGATGAAAATGAAATAGTCGGAAATTACTGGGACAACTATGTAGGATTTGACAGAGACGGCGACAATGTCGGTGACACAACACATAAAGTCTACCAATATGCCGACCAACTCTGGGTATATAATCCGGATGTAAAATTTTTTTACGGTTCACCGGTAATTTCTTTGCTCAACTTTTTGGCAAAATTAGCTCCTTTTACAAAACCGCTCTTTTTGCTTGAAGACGAGAAACCAAAAGTCAGGATTGAAGGATAAACATGGAAAAAGTACAAACAGATAGAAGAAAATTTGTAGCATATTCTACGCTTGCTATGCTAGGCTTAGTTCTTGGTGGCGGGATGGTATTGTCTCCCTATACACTTCGAGCTGAAAATAGATTACGCCCTCCCGGTGCAGTCCCTGAGAAACAATTTTTAGCTTTATGTATAAAATGTGGACAGTGCTTACAGGTTTGCCCTTATCACTCTATTAAATTGGCAGATTTTGTTAGCGGTCACGGTGTTGGAACGCCTTACATAGACGCAAATGAAAGGGGCTGTTATGCATGTAGCGCTGTTCCTTGCGTTTTGGCTTGTCCTAGCGGTGCACTTGATCACCATTGTGAAAAACCTGCAGATATTCATATGGGTATAGCAGTTTTGGAATTTCCCGACACCTGTCTAGCCATGAACAACACCCCAATTCATAAGGGCTATAACGCGAAGATGCATGACTTTACCGACTCCGTGCGAAATGTCACAGAGTTGGAAGAAAAACTTCTCACCAAATTGGACTCTTTTGAGGGCAAACAGTGCACTTTATGTGCAGATATGTGTCCGCTTGAAAATCCTCTAAGTGCCATTGCTATGGTTCCAAGTGCAAATGGCGGCAACAAACCTGAAGTTTATGATGGATGTATCGGATGCGGTGTTTGCCAAGAAGTTTGTCCTACAAACACTCCATCTATCGTTGTTAAACCAAGAGTTACATATGCTGCGTTTTACGCAAATCAAAATTAGGAAATGAAATGAAACCTTATATTTTAAAATCACACTTTAAGAGTTTAGCAGTGGCTTCCGGTCTTTTACTTTGTATATCCTTCATAGGATGTAGTGACAAACCTGAGGAAAAAAACTTAACGCAGAACACGTCAGAGAGTGTTCCAAAAATTGAGGTTTCACACAATGAAAACGCAAGAGAGATTAAAGTTCAAACTAAAGCACAAGATGCAAACCAGAGTAAATCATACTACTATGACTACAATATTAAAAGTGAATACGATGTAAACGCTCAACCGGCAAATGAAGACGCTTCCGTTAGAACCAAGCCAAGAACTGTTGTTGAGGCGAATATTAATGTACGAAGTCCCTATGAAAATGTGCAAGTATCTATGCTCGTAAATAAACTAAGTAAAAAATTCATACTCAAATGTTCCGCATGCCATAACGATTATGCTAACGGTATTATCGGTCCATCTCTTCTTACAAAAGATGCTGATTATATTGTGAATAAAATAACGCAATATAAAAGCGGTGAAAAAACCAACGTCCTCATGAATGACCTCATAAAAATGATGAGTGATGAAGAAATTAAAACATTAGCTGAAGAAATATCGAACTTCAATAAACAAATAAACGAAATGAGGAACTAAAATGAAAAACATAATTGTAGGATTTGCAACTTTACTAGTTATCGCACTCATGGCTTGGACAGCATCAGGCGGGCGAGCATATCACGGCGGTGAAGCGGCAAAAATCATTGCGGATTTTGGAAATGACATGACACAAAATGCTAAAGTAGAACCGGCCGCGACTACCCAAGAAAAAGATGACAGAGAAAAAGAATCGGACAAACTCGGTGCTCTTCGTGATCAAGCAGGAAATGCAGGGGCATTTAAGGTCTCTCAAGAATATAAAAGTAAATGTTCTTCCTGCCACGGAGTGAACGGTTCAGGAGAACAAAATGGCAAAGCGCTTATGGGACCTAAACTATTTGGACAAAGCAGTGAAAAAATTTACCAAAGTTTACTAGATTTTAAAGACGGCAGAAAAGAGAATATGATTATGAAAGGTCTTTTACTTCAACTTGATGAAGGTGAATTAAAAAGATTTGCGGATGAAATCGGAGAGTTTCCGGCAAGAGCTAAAGAGATGCAAGAGAGCAACTAAAACTCAAGTAAAGCTTTAGTGACTGAATATGATTTGAACTTGTTCAAATTATATGAGATTTATGAGTAGGAGATGGACATGGATAAATATAACAGCAGAGCAACTATAGGAAAAACAACTTTTTGGTCCACATTTTTTGACACCACAAAAGAGGGAAAATCAAAATTTAGCTATAGAATGAAAAGATGGATTTTAGTTATAACTATTCATCTTTTATTTTTCTTATCTTTTTTTATTGATTTGCAGATGCTTGAAGGCACTCTTAACGGTTCAAGATTTTTAGGATTTCACTTAATCGACCCTTTTACTACTTTGGAAGTTTTTTTATCAACCTTCCACATGCCTATAAACATAGTCATAGGTACCATTACAATCCTTATAGTCTATCTGCTAGTCGGTGGAAGAACCTACTGTTCTTGGGTCTGTCCGTATGGTTTGCTCAGTGAAATAGGTGAAAAAATTCACAACACTTTAGTGGCAAAAAAAATCATTAAAAGCAGAAAATTTGACCATAGAGTAAGACATATATTTTGGGCAATATTTCTCATTTTATCTTTTACGAGCGGTTATTTAGTTTTTGAAACTTTGAACGTCGTCGGTATTTTGAGCAGAGCCATTGCATATGGTTGGAGTCTTGCGCTTATCTGGGTTCTTACCGTGTTTTTGATTGAAGTATTTTACTCACGCCGTGCATGGTGTACGTATATATGCCCCATCGGAACGACGTATGGTTATCTAGGCAAAGTCAGTGCACTAAGAGTTGAGTGGAATGACAACTGCGACCACTGCATGGTGTGTCATGATGTCTGTTTTGAAAACCAAGTACTTGAGATTGTCAAAGCAAAATACGATAAACAAAGAGAAGAAAAAGGGATTACGAAAGAGTACATCACCGGAAACGACTGTACGCTTTGCGGCAGATGTATAGATGTCTGCCATACAGATGCTCTCAACTTCGACTTTAGACTTAAAAATTTGGTGTAACAGATGATAAAAATTTCTAATCTAACTAAAAAATTCGGTTCCCATATCTCTTTGGATAACCTTAGTTGTGAGTTTCACAAAAATGAGTCCATTGCGCTTATGGGAGCAAATGGAGCAGGAAAGACGACGCTTATTCGCAGCATACTCGGCTACTATCATCCAGATATTGGAGAGATTTTAGTCAATGGAACAAACCCGATACAAGACAGAGTCAAGGTGCTTCAAGACATTAGCTTTGTCCCGCAATTGCCGCCACCGATTAAACTCAGTTTACATGAGCTGATGCAGTACGTAAGCATCAGTGCTCATGTAGAAAAAGAGTTGATTGTGCATTATGCCAATGAGATGAAACTTGACATTAAAGCCAATATGCATAAATCATTTTTCAAACTAAGCGGTGGAATGAAACAAAAAATGTTGATTGCCATAAGCTTGGCAAAAAACAGCACTATCATTATTTATGATGAGCCTACGGCAAATCTCGATCCAAAAGCAAGAGATGATTTTTACAGACTGTTGCAACAAAATGAAGAAGAAAAAGTTCTTTTATTTGTTACGCATAGATTGGAAGAAGTAAAAGATTTGGTTAACAGACAAATTTATATGGATTTGGGAAGAGTGGTTTGGGATGAAAAAGCTTAAATTTTTATTTTATCTGGGAATATTGTTTATTTTTCTTGGCGGATGTAATACCGTAAAGAAAGATTCTGATAATAAATTTAAAGAAAAATCAAGAATTTGTCCACAATGCAATATGGAACTTCCCCCTTCCAATATCCACACCACCGTGCTACATGAGGGAAATGAAGAGGAACATTTTGATGATATAGGATGTATGATTTTGTGGTTGGCTAAAAAAAATACCGACATCAACGCAGTCTTGGCGGAAGTGTTTACCAACGACACGCACAAGTACATAAACGCAGGTGCTGCTCACTACAAAATCAATGAGAAAACTCCTATGCTTTATGGATTTTCTGCCTATGAAAATATGCAAGAAGGTTCTATCTCTTATGAAGAGGTTTTTATAAGAATGCGACGCGGTGAACATATGGCAAATCCAAAAATTAGAAAACAGATATTAGGATACTAGGAAACATTATGAATAATTTACTTTTAATCGCATACTTAGATTTGAAAGAGTCCATCAGAGCAAAATGGTTTGTGGTTTATTCGCTCGTTTTTGGCGGGATGATCGCCCTCTTTTTTATAGCAGGAGTTACAGAGTCCCAGGTGATGGGTTTTAGCGGTTTGAGCAGACTTCTTTTGATGTATATTCAAATTACCATCGTTATTTTACCTATTTTTATACTCATCACAACCGTCAGGTCTATCTCAGGAGACAGAGACAATCACATTTTAGAGTATATGTTATGCTTTCCCATCTCTCTTAGACAGTACTACTGGGGAAAAATTATCGGTAGATTTATCACCGTTTATCTGCCTGTACTCTTTGCTATGGTTGTTGCGATTTTTTTTGGTGCGTTTAAAGGAGCCTCAATTCCATGGAGTATCTTCTTTTTATACACCGGTCTTTTGTTTGCTCTCTCAAGCGCATTTTTAGGCATCGCTTTTTTCATCTCCTCTTTTGTAAAATCCTCTGAAGTAGCCCTTGGTATTGCGTTTTTTATATGGATATTTTTGCTTGCGTTTATAGATATTGCGCTTATCTCTTTGATGATGCAACAGAGATTTAACGAAGAGCTTATTATTGTCATAGCTATGCTCAATCCTATGGAAATTTTCAGAGTTGCAGCCATCTCACTTTTTGACCCCGAACTTACAGTTATGGGACCGGTTGCGTTTTATATCCTAGACTTTATGAGTCAGACAATTTTTGTTTTGGTTTCTATAGTATACCCCTTCGCAATAGGAGGAGCTTTTGCCTTTGCAGGTTTTAAAATTTTTGAGAAAAAAGATTTAGTTTAAAAGGAGTTATTATGAGAAAAATTGTTTTAGGAATAGTTATAGCATCGAGTCTTGTTTTTGGTTTTAGTATGGACTACACAAAAGAGACAAACTGCTTAGTTCGAAATTTAAAGGTTTACGAAGAACCTAAATGGGTAGCAAAAATAGAACTCTCCAACGCGAAAGAGGTCTTTTTTTCAAGTCCTAAAGCGATGTTTGAGTTTTATTTTCTTCCCGGAAAATGGTACGACCTCGGTGTAAAAAGCGAAAAAGATATAAAAGAAATTTTAGTCACGGATTTTTCAAATATGCAAATCGTAAAAGCTAAAAGTTCTTTTTTTGTGTATGGAAGCAATGTAACTTCACCGGGCGGAGATGACCTTGTTCCTTTTGCCTCCTACAAAGAAGCCAAAAAATTCGCCAAAGAACATAACGGAAAAAGAGTTTTGAGCTTTCAAGAAGTAAGTGATGCACTTATCAGATTATTAAACGGGAGGATATAAAACCATGAGTAAGCCGATTCCACGCGATGAAGAGATAGTTTTAGACCCTAAAAGATATATAGTAAGTGAAACTGACGACAAAGGGAAGATTACTTTTTGCAATGATTATTTTATAGAAATTTGTGGATACACACAAGAAGAGTTAATCGGGCATCCACACAGCATCATCCGTCATCCCGATATGCCGAAGGTTGTCTTTAAACTTTTGTGGCAGACCATATCTCAGGGTAAAAATATCAATGCAGTTGTCAAAAATTTAGCAAAAGACGGTAGATATTACTGGATATTTACAGAGTTTGAATCAAGAAAAGACGCAGACAGCCAAAAAATCATAGGCTATACCGCCTCAAGAAAAGCTATCTCCAAACATGTTATAGAAGTTATTTCCGACTTATACGCAAAGCTTTTAGAGATAGAGAAAAACACAGGCGTACAAGAGAGTGAAAAATTTCTTATTGCGTTTTTAAAATCCAAAGGTGAAGAGATAGAGTTCAAAGATATTATGGAAGAGATTCATAAATTTTACTAAAAGAGGCTCTCGCGATGACGGTCATTGCGAGGAGGAACGACGAAGCAATCTAGCTTATCCTTTACTTACCTATTTTAACAACTCTTTTGACTACTTCGTTGAAATCGACAATTTCTTCACCTTCTTTGATGCTCTCCTTTGTTTTATGCGCACTAAAACCATAGGCCATTGGAGTGATGTTTTGCGTGTCATAAAACGCAGTTCTTGCGTTTATCCATTCGCCGGTGCTCAGATCCGTAATCCAGATAATTGCGCCATCCTTCCACGCAATCTTTTCATCTTCAAACCAAAGCGCCATACAACCTATATCATCAAACATATATATTTTACCGCTCTGAGGTTCTCTTACCTGCACGGTGTTTTTTCTGTCACTTACAACCATCACACAGCGAGCACACATATCTCTATCCCAATGAACCTCTGCAACATCAGAGACAGATTTACGCTCACAGCCGCTAAAAAGCGAACCCAAAACTAAAAAAGAAAGTAAAAATTTATACGATATCATCGAAAACTCCATTGTGTTAAAATAAAAATTTTTTTCATAGCCACACTCCGTTTTTGATATAAAAAAACAGCGGGTACAAACTCAGCAGTAAAACATAAAGCCCATTAAACAAAAGTGAGATTTTATAACCTATGTTCCGACTTGTGTTTGATGCAGGTAAAAGACCTGCGCCAATACCGCTAAAAGTGCCTATAAAAAGTAGGAAATATATCAGATAACCGACATAATAGTAATCATTTTGCAAAAAACAAAAAGGACAGTGATGTGTCGGAAGCTGATAAATATACATACCAAAAAATGCTATGAGCGTTATAACGCCGCTAACAATAAAAGAAAGGTTACTCAGAGCAAAAAGATACTTATTTTTTAAAAGATAAAAGAGCCCTATAAGTACAAAGTTTCCATAAAACACAAATAACAAAACCTCAGTATCTATGCGAAAAATATTTGAAACATAAGAGGTCGCCGAACTTGAGTACAAACTTCCGCAACAGCTTACCATTTTGTCCACATCTATGGCACTAAACATGATACCTTCAAGTACTACTTCGGCTATAAAAAGAAAAAATGCAGCTATAAACAAACCGAATTTTCTTTTCGTATAGGGCTGGTTTTCATCTTGCATATCTGCACGATGAAGCATGAGCCAGTAAGCAAATATATAAAGATTTATCACTTTAAGAATGAGAAGATAGGTTCCGTACTGCGTCGCATCAACAACTCCGGCGGCACACATTGCACCCGTGAGAACATGAGATATTTTGTCAAGCGTAAAAATAAAAAAGAGAAAAAGCGGCACTTTGATGGCAAAAATATATTTGATAATCGTAGCCGCTAAAAAGCTCTGCTTTTCTAAGAGATACTGTTTTTGTGTCGTTGCGTTTAAATCCCATTGTAAAAATATTTTCACGCTCAAAACAAAGGCGATTATCGCAAAAAAAGCAAAAAGTATGTTCAGAATGCAGAGCGTTAAAACTTCAGGAGTCAAAATCATAAAACTAAACTTCCATTATGCACTTGTATCTCACGGTCGACAAAATCAAGACCAAAAAAAAGCGGGTCATGCGTAGCTATGACAATAGTTTTATTGCTAGCTTTCAGCTCTCTGAGCATCTCTATAAAATGAAGGGAAAGCTTTTCATCGAGATTTGCCGTCGGCTCATCCGCTAAAATTATTTTAGGATTGTTGATGTTTGCGCGGGCTATTGCGGCGCGTTGCTGCTCTCCGCCTGAGAGGTTACGAACGAGGACATCTTGTTTGTGTTCTATATGAAAGCGCTGCATCACCGACTCTGACATTTGGTGCATACTTTGCGCATCAAGATTTAAAGGCACCAAAGGAAGTAAAATATTTTCTTTGACACTGAGATTGGGTATGAGATTGTATTTTTGAAATACAAAACCGATGTTATCCCTTCTGTACTCTGAGGAAAAATTATCGGGGAGTTTAGATATTTTTTTTGTATCTACCAAAACTTCACCGCTTGTAGGTTTGCTCAGAGCGGCTATGAGTGAGAGTATCGTGCTCTTCCCGCTTCCGCTTGAGCCTTTTAAAATGACGAGTTCACCCTCTTTGATTTTCAAATTTATGTGAGAGAGCGCTCTCACACTCTCCTTTTTATTAACTTCATATATTTTTGTTACGTCTATTAGCTCTATCATTATCGTATTACCTCGTCTGCTTCAAGTGTAGCTACCTTCCATGATGGCAAAATAGTTGCCGCCACATAAATAGGAACACTTAAAAAGAAGACCAAAAAGAGCGTCTGCGTGTCAAAAACAAAGGGAAGTTCAAAACTTGTTTTAAGCTCAGAATAGCCGATAAAGACATTTCTTAAAAGCGGTGCCTGGAAAATATAGACAAAGGCAAACGCAAACCCTATTCCTAGCACATAGGCAAAAAATGAAAGGATAAAAGATTCATAAAATTTTTCTTTAAGCACATCATCAACCCGCCAACCTATGGCTTTTAAAATACCTATTTCTCTTTTTTCTTCGCTGCTTAATCCGCTTGCTTTGTCATACACAATCATAAAAAAAGTGAAGAGGCAAACAATAAAAAGCGCCAAAAATATCCCGCTTTTATAATCAAAAATATTTTGATAACTTACCTGTAAGTCTTGGTTTGTAATCACTCTGCACTCAGGATACATGAGCCTTATTTTTGAAGCAATAGTGTTTATCTCCTCAGGGTTTACAACTTTAACAACTATATCCGTTGCTTTTGTCTGCTGTATATCAAATATTTCTCTTACCTCGTCTTTTGACATAACTATCATATCGTTGGATTCGAGCTGGGTATCTGCATCAAATACTCCGGCAATATTAACTTTTTTGAGAGTTCCCTCAGACTTGATAAAATTAAAATACTGCTTATAATAATTACGCGACATATTCTCTTTTACCCCCTGCCCGACTATCATGGAAGGAATATTCTCTTCATTGTTAAAATCGAATTTTTGCACTATTTTCTCAAGAGAGTTTTTATATTGATTTTCATATTCATCGACTCCCACAAGAGTAAAATTTACCCCTGCGTTTTGAAAATAGTAATAACCCCACACTCTCGCAACTGCGTCGCTTACGCCTGCTATGGAGAGTATCTCATCCACGGCACTTACGTCCATGTCGTCTTGTCTTCCTGCTTTGATTTTTTGAACTATGATTTGAGGAAGTGCTTCAAGAGTGCTCTCTAGTTCATATTTTATGGAGTTGGTTATAAAAAATACCGATGCCAAAAGAAAGGTCAAAAAGGTAAAAATACTCAAAATAAAAAAGTTTTTGTATTTTTGTCGCAAAATCGCACTGAGTGCATACTCTATCAAGTAGATATTTAAAACACTCTGCAACCATGTTTTATTTTTCATTTTTTTCCCCTGCTGCGTTTACTTGTAAAATATGTGAATGTGAAATAGTATAAGTAGAGGGAAAATACTCCAATAAACCTCCATCATCTTTGTAAATAGAAAAAATCGTACTCAAACTTCTATGTCTGACATACGAAGCCTCTGTAGAAATGGCAAGGTCGGGGAGTCCTGAGAGTTTTACAAAAGCAAGCTTTTTGTCGAGTAGCTGCTCATGATGGATTTGCATACTATATATATAGCCCAACTCTGTGGCAATCAGCACAAAAAGTGCACAAAAAAGATAAAAAGCACTCCGTACTTTTTTTGTGTAATTCCCAAATTTATTCATCAAGTTTATATACTTCTTCTTGGGTTATATTTTCAAATTGCTTAATTTTACTGCCTTTGTGATCTTTAAAAAATATTTTAGCATCTGCTTCATTTTCAAAAGGAATAAGCTCATTTCCCATAGGCCCATATGCATCGCTACCTAGCACATAGTAAGCTTTTTTGGCATCAATCGCTCTTTGGGAATAATAATCGGTCACTAAAATTTTTGCTATATCACTTTTATCTTTGATGGCGTAGTTTCCCCAGCCTTGAGGATTAAAATAAAACTTGAGTAAATCTTTTACACCGTCAAAAGAGTAGTGTTTTTCCTGAGTATTCTCCACATAAAAAATCTGTGCCGCCCATCTTGGGTATTTGTACGTAAACATACCGCACACGGGACATTTTTCATCTTGAGTTACGGTGATATGAGAGTGAGAGACTTCTTTATTTGAACTTTTTTTAAGATTCCAAACATAAAGACAAAGCGCTTCAAAATGCTGCGTTTTTAGGGGTTGGCACTTTTCCTTCAAAGCAATTTGCAACTCTTGCATTGAAGTATAAGTATCTAGCGCTATATCCTGCGGACAATTTTTTTCAAACACTTTTTTACCCATGGTATAAAGTTTTTTGTCTTTAAGAACTTGATGCGTAGAGTCCGAATTTTCCAAGCTCTCTGCATTTGCACTATAAACGCAACAAGCTACAATGACAAAAAAAGTCAATATAAATCTTTGAATCATTCTTTTTCTCGCTTTTTTATGTTTTTAGATTGTAGTCTCTATGATTTTAAACCTACGGGGCATAGTGCATTTATCTTTTATATAGATAAAGACCCACTGCCTGAAGTTGTTTTTCATCAAGTTTCTCGCACAATTTTTGCTCTTTAATAAATGTTTTCGCCTCAGCCGTTGAAGCAAAGAGAATATCTGTTTTTTGACACATTTTGTTGTATATCATCTCACCTTTTTGCCCTGCCGTCGCCTGATTTTCACTAACCATCATCATCTCTTTTTCAAACCCTTGAGAAGCCCTTATATAAGCTTCTTCAAAGCCCATCATCTCACCGCCAAACTCTTTGACAAAGACCTCTGCATCGGCTTTTTTAGCAAAAGCATATTTACTCACCATACTCATAGTTCCTTTTTTGGAGCTTCCCACAACATAAGTAGCGCTTTGGGCATCTATAAACTTTAGCGACGTAACATCTACGACCTGAATATCTTTCAAATCTGCTTTGTTTTGAATCTTATCTTCTACTAAGCAGTGAAGAGAACAGTATTGTTTTGTGTGCCCTTCATGGAGAGCGGCATGATTCGTTTTGTAAAACATCGGTAAATTCATACCGCACAAAGGGCAGTAGAGCTTGTTCTTGGAATCTTGTAAAATTGTTGCCTCATCCATAGCAACACTTTGAAACATTTTGGCATTTTTCATCTTTTGAGGTGCTTCTTCTTTTACCTCTGCATAAGCCGTGCCACCAAGCAAAGACAAACAAACAAATATTTTACAAACAAACTTTCCTAAACCTTCTCTTTTCATAGCTATATTCCTCTTTAATTATTGTCAAATGGTACTATTAAACTGTTACATTAACGTTAAGAAGCTTTTACAACTTATATTCAAGCTTACTGCTATCGACTAAGTTGGTATTTTTAAGCATTTCATATATCGCTTTTTTAGGCACCTTCCATTTATCATGAAGGCAGCATTTTTTGTTTTCACTGCATGCGCCAATTCCTAAAAGACAATTCTCCTTGTGTAGCAACTCATGGACAGCTTCTAAAATATCTACTATAGCGATGGTAGAAGGCTCTTTTTGCAAAAAATATCCCCCTTCTCTTCCTTGAACCGATGTTATAAGTTTTGCAATTACTAGTTGCGTCATGATTTTTGTGAGATATTTATAGGGAATGTCTAAGGCTTCAGAAATTTCTTTTGCCCTGTAAAATTTTTGCTCATCTTCTTTGGCAATATAATTCATAATACGAATAGCATGTTGCGATGTTGTGTTCAACTTCATAAAAATCCTTTATGGATGCAAGGGAAAATAATAAGCCACTCCGATTAAACTGAGGACAATCATGAGCCACAGTGTGGGAATGAGTCTGTATTTTAGCGAAACTTCGCGTAAATCCATAAAATAATCAATCACCAACTGCCCTTTTATAAAGGTAGTTAGAAGCAAAAGTGCTATAAAAAAAGAACTCGTAATTTTGAACCAACCTACAAGAAAAGCAAACATACTTAACAAAACCAACACCATCCATATACTTGTAATCGTACGCATTTGCTACCTTATAATGTAGATGAGGACAAACAGCACTATCCACAATAAATCTACCATGTGCCAATAAGATGCCCCGCTCTCAAGCCCTGTATGCTCTTGTTGCGTGTAGCCGCCCTGCTTTGTTTTTTCGTACAAATTATACAAGATGATGACACCTAAAAGCACATGCAAAAAATGAAAAATAGTCAAAACAAAGTAAAACATAAAAAAAGTATTAGTACTTAAGTTAAGTCCTTGTGCGTATTTTCCTGAGAATTCAACCATTTTAATCACTAAAAAAACACTACCTAAGCTCATAGCTCCTAAAAGGTAAAAAGATGCCTCTTTAATGGCTTCTTTTTCTTTCATGCGTTTGATTGTCTGCACGGCTCTCACCACGAGCCAACTGCTTGTTATCAAAAGAAGCGTATTTATAAAGCCTGCTCTTTGGTCTAATAATAACTGAGACTCATTAAACAGAACAACATCTAAGCGCCTTGAATAGGCGTAGCCCAAGAAGAAAGCTCCGAAGGTAACAAGTTCTATGTAAATTATAATCCAAATGCCAAAATCACCCGGCGGATACGGTTTTTTTAAAGTTTTCATTTTAGAAGTGTAATATACTTTTATTTAATTCTACTTTAATATAGAATTAAAATCAAAGTGACTATACTTTCAAATACTATAAAAAAGTAGAATTTAAAAAGGAGTATTTATGATTGAACGTATCACGAAAAGTATGGCAAAAAATATTTATTTGGGTGGTGGCTTGTTTGCTCTCCTAATATTTACCGGACTTACTTTTGACACTGTACAACAAATTCCAAAGCGTTCCAACGATGACAAGATTACACCTTCTGTCGCCGCAGGAAAAAATCTTTGGGAAGTTAACAACTGCGTTGGTTGTCACACTATTTTAGGCGAAGGTGCCTACTATGCGCCTGAACTTGGAAATGTATTTCAAAGAAGAGGCGGTTCTGATGAAGCCGGATTTAAAGAATATATGAAAGGCTGGATGGCAGCACAGCCAATGAGTGAGCCAAACAGAAGAAAAATGCCGCAATTTAACTTGAGTGACAAAGAGGTAGACAGCATCTCTGATTTTTTAATTTGGACATCCAAAGTAAATGCCAATCAATGGCCACCAAATATTGAAGGATAGGAGAGAGAGATGAAATACAGTTCACAAGCGGTCGCAAAGCCCTATTTTATTTTTGCATTGGCACTCCTCGCAGGAGAGATACTTTTTGGTTTGCTTATGGCAACACAATATTTGTTTGGTGATTTTTTATTCCCGCTCATTCCGTTTAACGTACTTCGCATGGTGCATACGAACTTACTTATTGTCTTGATTTTGTTCGGCTTTATGGGTGCTACTTATTACCTTATCCCTGAAGAGAGTGAAAGAGAATTATGGAGTCCATGGCTTGCAAAAGTTACTTTTTGGGTTTTTGCAGTAGCAGGTGTCGTTACCATTTTAGGGTACTTACTAGTCCCTTATGCAACGCTCGCCGAAATTACCTTTAACACGCTTTTACCGACAATGGGGAGAGAATTTTTAGAACAGCCCACTATTATAAAAATAGGCATCGTTTTTGTTGTTTTGTCGTACATTTTAAATGTCACCATGACGGTCATAAAGGGGCGTAAAACCGTCATAACGACTGTTTTACTTACAGGATTATTCGGTCTTGCCTTTTTCTTTTTGTTTGCTTTTTACTTGCCTGAGAACCTTGTCATGGACAAACTTTTCTGGTGGTTCGTGGTGCATTTATGGGTTGAAGCAACTTGGGAACTTATTCTCGGTGCACTTTTAGCTTTCGTGCTCATCAAAGTAAGCGGCATCGACAGAGAACACATCGACAAATGGCTTTATCTTATTATCGCCATGACTTTGGTCTCCGGACTTGTAGGAACAGGGCATCACTTTTACTTTATGGGTGCACCTGAATACTGGTTGTGGCTGGGGTCTATCTCATCGGCCGTAGAGCCGTTACCGTTTTTCTTGATGATACTTTTTGCATACACTGTTACCAAGCAAAGAAAAATTCAATACGACAATAAAATGGCGCTCACATGGGCAAAAGGAACTGCCGTTATGGGCTTTTTAGGGGCAGGAGTTTGGGGCTTTATGCACACTCTAGCACCTGTAAACTTCTATACACATGGAACACAACTCACGGCAGCTCACGGGCATTTGTCATTTTACGGTGCATATATTATGATTATTTTCACCATTATTTCTTACGCTATGCCTATTTTAAGAGGTCGTCCTAAGGGCAACTGTGCAAAAGCACAAAAAGTTGAACTGAGTGCTTTTTGGCTCATGAACATAGGAATGATGGGTCTTACATTGGCTCTAACAGTTGCCGGAGTGATGCAAATCATTCAACAACGAACGGGAGTAAATCCTTTGGGCTTTATGGAAGTTCAAGCAACTATTGCTCCTGTTTATTACACTCGTATCGCCTTTGGTTTGATGGTTTTTATAGGTCTTATCACTTATTTTACAAGCTTTTTTATCAAAGAAGAAAAAGCTAAATAAGTGGAAGAGTTTATCGGTAAAGTTTGGGCGAAATTCGTCACTAAAAAAACAAGCAAGGTTTATGAAAGTGAGCGTGTTTACTTTACCGATATTCGCAAATCACTCAAAATTTTTCACCGTCTTATGGGTGGTGAAAAAGCAAAAGATTTACAAGTAACAGACAAGCGCGCACTCAACACCTCTCGAACATTTTTACAAAAAATCTCATTTTTGGGAAAAGAATTTTACCTTCCTTGGCAGGACGAAAAAGCACTTTATCTGCCCGCTTCAATCGCTCTTTTTGCACACAAAGAAGAGAACAAAATGTTATATTTTTGGCTCGTTGCTATGGCTACAAAAGTAAAAGTCACTAGCTCTAATCTCGTAGAACAAAACACGGAGGCAACGCATTATTTAGTCGACAGATACAGCGGATTTAAAATATTTTACGAGCAAATGAGTGCACTACTCTTTAGCAAATCTTTGCAAGACAAAGACGTGTTAAGCAGTCAACCATTTGGCATGTGGATTTATCCAGCACTCAACTCCAAAAACAAGGCAAATGACACCTCAGAGGAAGAAGAACTTCAAAAAGAGCAAGCAAAAGAAAAAACCGACACTCTTGAGATGAAAAAACAGTCTCGCCAAATAGATGACAAAAAAGAGACCGACGGGTTTTTGTCATTTCTACCGGAGTCGCTCATGAACATCATGGAACAAGTCAACGTTGACAGAAGCGAGGATGATAGATTTGATGAAAATGCTCTTTACCATGCGGAGGATTTAGATGAAATAACCCTTGGGCAAAAGAGTGCAAATCTCGCTTCAAGAATAAAAATGGATCTTGATTTACAGCCTGATATGAGTGAAATTTATCCTCTAGGCAAGGGGCATTTTTTGGACGAATGGGACTACAGAACTCTCTCTTATCTCAAAAATTATGTTTGCATAAAACCTCAAATTACTCTGCATGTTATCCCTACTCCGCTGCCGAAAAAACTCAAAAAAATGATCAGCAAAATTCAAGGTGCACTCGATTTACTCGTTCTTGAGCGGGTTAAAAATGATGCTCTGCCTTATGGAGATGAAATCAACATGGACACATGGATAGACTACTGCGGGCATCAAAATAAATCGACACACCATCAAAAATTTTATGAGTCTTACGAGAAACAAACACGAGACATAGCGACACTCATTTTGGCAGATGTTTCACTCTCCACAGAAGCCGCCATCACGCAAGATATTCGGGTCATTGATGTCATAAAAGAAGGGCTTATGGTCATTTGTGAATCGTTGCAAAAACTCAAAGATGATTTTGCCATTTATACTTTTTCTTCTTACAAAAACACAAAAGTCTATTTTCATATTGTCAAAAATTTTAAAGAACCCTATACAGACCTTATCCGTGGAAGAATAGATATTATTAAGCCAGGGTATTACACAAGGCTGGGTGCTGCCGTGCGAGAGGGAGCAAACATTTTAGACAAACAAAAAAATGCCAAGAAACTCCTGCTCATTATAAGCGACGGCAAACCGAATGATTTGGACAGATACGACGGACGTTACGGCATAGAAGACACCAAAAAAGCCATTCAAGAGGTGAGAAAAAAAGGGATCACTCCCTTTTGCATCACCGTAGATGTCCAAGCCAAAGAGTATCTTTCGTATCTGTTTGGCAAAAATGGTTATGTTGTACTCAAAGACAGCAAAAAATTGCCAAAAGTGTTACCGGAAATCTATTTAAATTTAACCACCTAAGGAAATAACATGTCAGAAATTTTTTATGTACCGCAAACAAATGAGGTGGAACTTTTTGAAGCCGCCGCGGCTATGCATTTGCCCATTCTTCTCAAAGGTCCTACGGGGTGTGGAAAAACAAGGTTTATAGAGTTTATGGGCGAAAAGCTCTCTCGAAAAGTGTACACGGTTATCTGTCATGATGACCTCAGTGCCGCAGACCTCATCGGCAGGCATCTCATAGATGAGAGTGGAACGTATTGGCAAGACGGACCACTCACAAAAGCCGTGAGAGAGGGAGCTATTTGTTATCTTGATGAGATTATTGAAGCCAGAAAAGACACAACGGTTGTTCTGCACTCTTTGGCGGATTATCGTAGAATTTTACCCATCGACAGAACGGGAGAACTTATAAGCGCACACCCGGATTTTATGCTCGTAGTTTCGTACAATCCGGGCTATCAAAACATCCTTAAGGGCATGAAACCAAGCACAAAACAGCGTTTTATCTCTTTAGATTTTAACTATCCGACACCTGAAATAGAAGAACAAATAGTTATAACAGAGAGCGGCATCGAGAGTGAGCGCGCCAAAAAACTAGTCTCCATCGCCACTGAAATACGCCAACTCTCAGACACCGACATTCAAGAAGCCGTCTCAACAAGACTGCTTGTATATGCCGCAAAACTTATGCTTAAGGGTTTTAACCCTTATGAGGCCTGTGTTCACACCATCGTGCAATCACTAAGCGACGAACAAGACGTCATAGAAGTTCTTGAGACGCTTATTAGTTTACATTTTTTAAAGCGTTAGGGAGAAATTTCCACATGCCAAGTTTCCACATGCCAAAGTTTTCTACTCAATTTTCCTACTTTCTTTTTCAAGTGCATCAGCCGTTTTTTATGCTAGGCATTGTGAATGCACTTATCTCGATGCTCCTTTTTTTGCTTGCTTATAAAGGGATTATAGTGCTTCATGTTACCCCCTTAGATATGCACTCTTTTTCTCTTTTTTATCTTGTTTTTACACAGTTTTTTATTGGGTTTATCTTTACCACGTACCCGCGTTTTACGGGACAACCTCCTATTTCTAAGGGTTACTATCTTGCACTTTTGAGCTTTTGTTTGAGCGGTTCACTCCTTTTTTATATGGGCATTACTTTTTTGAAACTCTATTTGGCACTTTCTCTTTTGCTCTTTTTAGCTTCATTTTTTATGATACTCCTCAAACTTCATACACTCTACGCAGCTTCAAAAGCATCTAAAAGAGATGATCCTTTTTATATTTTGCTTGGATTTTATTTTGGCGGAATGGGCTTGATTTGGTATGCACTTTACTTTTATGGTTTTGTGCCATCGGGAGCTACGTTTGTTTTTTACCTCTACTTTGTTTATGTTACGCTCAGCGTTGCACAGCGGATGGTCCCTTTTTTTAGCCATTCACACGCATCCAAAAATGAGCTTTTTACTCCTATAGTGCTTGGCGGATTATTTCTAAAAGTGTTCGCGCTCACCTTTGCACCTTCTCTTAATGCTCCTGTAGACATTCTTCTTGGCGGCTATATCTTCTATGAATTTTGGAGATGGCATGTGGATTTTAAAAGTGCGCCTGCTATTTTAAAGATTTTACATATTGCTCTTGCTTGGTTTGTTTTTGCATTTTTGTTTGGAGGTTTGTTTGAGCTTATTGCGCTTTTGATGCATCACACAACTATGCAACTCCAACTGCATCTCTTTGCTCTTGGGTTTGTCACCGTAATGCTTGTGGGCTTTGGAACGAGGGTCGCACTTGGGCACTCAGGGCAACCTCCACATGCCAACAGTTTTATCGTAAAACTTTTTTATCTCCTTAATATCGTAGTTGTTATGCGAATAGTTTTTTCTCTTTTCTTTACGTTTGATATGAACCTTTTTTGGCTCTTTGACCTCTCTGTGACTCTTTTTATACTGCTGTTTTTGAGCTGGGCATGGAAGTTTGCTCCTGTTTTACTATGGGGAGAAAAAATTTCTCAATAAGTGAGTCAAGCTTCTTGCACACTCTTTTTTTGTTGCAATTACTGACTTATATCAATTTTACACAAAGGTATAAGATGCGTAAATCGACACTTTTTTTTAGTATGGCTATGACGCTCTTAAATGCTCAAGTCATTGTTTTAGATTCCGTAGTAGTGAGTGCAACAAGAACAGATGCAACACTTGATGAAACGCAGGGAAATGTCTCTCTACTCAAGCAAGAAGATTTGCAAATGCTTCCAAACTCCTATCTTCAAGAGGCACTTCGCACGCAAGAAGGGGTGAATTCGACTCTCAATCGAGGTGAAGCCGACACAAAGCCTGCTGTCACTTTAAGAGGAATTCCTAATCAAGCACGGACACTCATACTACTTGACGGTGTTCCTATGAATCTAAGTTACAGCGGCGAAGTCTCTTTGGCGTTTTTACTAGCAAGTCAAGAGATAGAACAGATTGAGATTCTAAGAGGTCCTTTTTCAAGTCTCTATGGTTCCAATGCCATAGGCGGTGTCATAAATTTCACAACCCACATGCCAAAAAAAGCTGAGTATCATGCCAGCATAGGATATGGCGATGCTTTTACTGAAGGTGAGGCACCAGAAGGTCTTGTTAAAGGTTATTTTAGTGCGGCAGATGCTTTGACACCCGAGCTGAGACTCAAAGCACACTACAGTTTTACCACGACTAAGGGCTATCGCTCAGATTATGTCACGACCGCTAGCACGGCAACGGGATATAGTGGATTTATAGAGCAGAGCTCCTTAACGGACTCTGCAAAAAGTCAATACATCGTAGGAAATGCCGGAAAACGGGAACTATATAAATATGATATGGGATTAAGAGCAGAATATGAACCTCGCTCTGAAGATATTTTTACATTTTCTTATCGACAGTCGCATGCACACACACAATACAATGATGCTGAATCTTTTTTAAAAGAAGATGCCACAGGCGATACCGTATACTCTATAAGTACTATCAAACTTAAAGAATATAAATTTCTACAAGGGCAAACTGATACGCTCTCACATCTTTTAGCTTTGGGATATACTCACAAATTTGACGACTCTTCACTTAAGATTGATGCTTCATCCCTTTTTATTGACGAGTGGTACACAGCTGCCGATTCTACAGCTTTACGCAGTGGTGGCACAGGCGTTATTACTCCTTCATTTGCACAAAACAAGCTTATAAGTGCCACTTGGAAAAAACCGTTTGAAGAGTCTCTTCTGCTCCTTGGAACCGAATTCAAGCGAACCGATACGGCATCACAAACATATACTATGTTCAACTGGCTCGATAGCGATTCTCAAAATACACTCACTACGGATGCCGGAGGAAAAGAGGAGATACTCGCTGCCTTTGGAGAGTTTCGTTATGATTTGGATGAGAATCTTTTTACTACCGCAGGAGGACGTTTTGAGTCTTGGAAAGGGTATGACGGTTATAGCCAAAATATTGCAAATCCAGCACTTGATGCCGATTATGACACGAGCTATCAAAATAATTTTTCGCCAAAAATCTCAATAAACTACCTTCCAACGCAAGAGGTAACACTTAAAGCCTCTTGGGGAGAAGGGTTTAGAACACCCGATATTCGAAGTCTCTACAGAACGTATGAAATACCTCTTTTAAAAAGAGTTTATCAAGCCAACCCGAATCTTGAGCCCGAACACAGCACCTCTTATGACTTTGGTGTTGAATACATCACCCCTTTAAACGGGCTCCTTAAAGCCTATGTTTTTCATACGCAACTTCGAGATATGATTAGCTCAAAAGCTGCCGATGTCGTCGATGGAACAACCACCTACGAGAGAATCAATGTCGCAAAAGCCTCGAGTGACGGCTACGAACTCTCTTTAGTCCAGCCTCTGCCAAATGATTTTATGCTTCAAATGAACTATACAAAAACATATACCGAAATTTTAGAAAATGATGCTGATTTGAGTTCGGTCGGTAAAGAGTTCGAGGGAATTCCGGAGGACAATCTCTATCTTGGAGTAAAATATAAAAATAAGAGCTTTTACTCACTTCTCTCCTATTCATACGAAAGTAAAGCATACAATACGGCTGATAATTCAGACACGGTCTCAGATGTTTACGGCTCACTTGATGAAACCGGTGTCTTTGATGCAAAAGTAGGCTATTACTTTACCAAGCGTGTTGATTTATCTTTAGCAATTACAAACCTTTTTGACAAAGAGTACTACAGCTATGAAAAAGCACAAGGAGCTGCATGGTTTACACAGCTTACTATCAAGCTCTAGTTATGGTAGCAAAAGGGCAAAAATGACAAGTGAACTCAAAGAGATTTTTTTGTTTCAAGAGCTAAGCAGTGAAGATTTAGACAAACTTAAAACTATTGTAAAATTTAAGTCATACACAAAAGGAGAGACTCTCTTTTATGAGGGAACTCCAGCTAAAAAGCTCTATATACTTATGGACGGAATTCTCAAAGCATATAAAACGGACATGAAAGAAAACGAGATAGTTTTACACTATTTTTATCCCACCTCTTTGATAGCTGAAGTAGCTAATTTTCAACACATTGACTTTCCTGCAACGACTGAGTTTCAAACACCGGGTCGAGTTCTTGAGATTGAATATGATAAATTTGAAGAAAAGTTTCTAAAAAATCCTCTTATTTCATTTGAAATTATTAAATCTCTTACGCTAAAAATCAAATATATTGAAGATATTATCACGACAAGACTCTCTTTAGATGCGACGGCTAGAGTGGCTCGTTTTATATACTATAACGACTTACAACAAAAAATAAAACAATATGAAGTGGCAAATATCTTAGGACTTACTCCTGAGACACTCTCACGTTCTCTTAGAAAAATCAAAAATCTTGGTCTTATCAGTGCCGAGGGAACAACATTTACAATTTTAAATAAAAGTGCTCTGAAAGAACTATTTTCATAAAATTTTTTATTGATTTATATCAATGAAATGAATAAATCTTAATAGGTATAATCTTTTTAAATTGAATTTAAAAATTTACATTCAGTATAATTTTTATCTTTGATTAAACTAAACAAAGGGTTAAAGATGAAAAAAAATTTTACTACGCTTGTAGCAGCTCTCCTTTTTGCTTCACTTCCGCTCATGGCGGGTGAGTCAAAGCTAGATGTTGCAAAATTTTTCGAAAATGAGTGTCAAGGATGTCATGGTCCAAATCATGAGGGCGGCGTTGGAAGTAGCCTAGAACCCGCGAGTATCGGCAAAAAAAATGCCTATATGCTCTCTGATGTTATTTTAAACGGTCGAGCAGGAACGGCTATGGTATCGTTTAAAGGGAAACTCAACAAAGACGACGCAGATAAAATGGTTGAATATCTTCTAAAATACGAAGGGCGACAAATTAAAAACTTAACGCTTGAAGATGTAAAATCTACTCACCAAATCCTCCTAAATCGCGAAGATCTTTATAAAAAATATTTGCAACCCACAGATGTGAAAAACGTTCAAAATATTGTTGTTTTCACTGAAAGAGATGCTTCAAAAGTTGGCTTTATCGACGGAACAACAAATAAAGTGCTCTCAAAACACGAATCTGGTTTCGCAACACATGTGACTGTGGTCAATAAACGTATTCCCCGCTATGTCTATAATATTAGCCGTGATGGTTGGGTTAACATGTTTGACCTCAATGCTCCGGGACAGCCAATTATTGCAAAAATTCGTGTAGGAACAGACAGTCGCGGTCTTGCTTGTACACCGGACGGTAAATATTTGATGGCCGGAAACTACGTTCCGGGCGGCGCTGTGCTATTGGATGCTATGACACTTGAACCACTCAAAGTGTATCCGACAAGCAGCGTTATCGATATGGATGGTAATATCGGCTCTTCTCGTGTGGCATCCATTGCCGACACGCCTTATGGACCTTATATAGCATTTGCACTCAAAGATGCAGGACATGTTTATATTGTGGATTACTCAAAACCAAACTTCCCAATTGTTGGCGATATTCCAAATATCGGTAAAATTCTTCATGATGCATTTTTGAATGAAGGTGAAGAGGTAGGTCGTTATTATATGGTAGCTTCTCAAGGAAGTGACGTTATGGGTATTATTGATTTCAAAACAAAAACGCTTACTTCAAAAGTCTACACAGGACCCGGTTCAAAACCGCATCCGGGGCAAGGCTCAAGTTGGACACAAGAAAAAACCGGAAAACAGCTCCATGCAACCGTCAATATGAATTTAGGACTAGCGACCATTTGGGATAATAACTGGAATGTTGTTAAGGGTGTAAAAACTGCCGGCGGCGGATTATTCATCGGTACGAATGAGCACACACCTTATGTTTGGGCAGACAATGTTATCGGCGGCGAAACAAATTACAATAAAGTTTTTCTTATCGGTAAAGAGAGCCTCATGGTTGAACGTATTATTGTTGCAGAAATAGACGGTACAGTAAAACTTGTTGATGCTAAAACGCTAAAAGTTATCAAAGAATACAAAACATCAAAACCTAAAGATGAAAAAGGCAATGCTGTAGTGCCTAGACTTTTACATGCTGAACCTGCTATGCACGGAGAACATATGTACATCTCCGACTGGACAGGTGGACGTATCTTAGTCGTAGATGCAAAAACAGGTGAATTTATTACCGTAATTGATGGTTTAACTACACCGACTTTCACCTATTCCATAGAACATCGTATGGATTTACCGGGCGCATAATTTTTTTATTTTCATTTCAGTCTTGGCATGTGGAACTTCCACATGCCAAACTATGCGAGGTAGATATTCCATCCATCTTCCCCATAGAGTACGACAAAATCATAAACTTAAAAAAACTTGTCCGTTTAGTGTGCCAATCAAAGCCTTTTAAAGTCAACATAAAAGAGTTATCTACAAAAATAGGCATAAGCGACTACCAAACGCTTTATAAATACCTAGAGTATCTCAAAAGAGGAAAGATTTTAAATCTCCTAAGAGCTCAAACCAAAGGGGACTCCATCTTTGTAAAGCCCGATAAAATTTATCTTGCCAACACAAATCTACACTACAGCTACTGCGATCAAGTGGAAATCGGCACTATTAGAGAGGTCTTTTTTATGAGCATGTTTGATGAAAAAGATATAACACTATCATCAAAAGGCGACTTTAGTGTAAAAGATACTTATATAGTAGAAATTGGCGGTAAAACCAAAAGCTATAAGCAGATAAAAGACTTGCCAAATAGCTTCATAGTATCTAATGACATAACAATAGGTAGCGGCAACAAGATACCGCTTTGGCTGTTTGGATTTTTATATTGAAAAAAGAATTTAAAGGTTTACACAATTAGCCTTGCAAGCTAACTGTGTACGGCATCACTTGTAAAAAAAACTGATTATATCTTGAAAATAACTTTGTATATTTTCAAAGCTATGATTGCCGCCCTCTTGCACAATAAGATTTGCATCTGCAAATTTATCAGCGGCTTGCCTGTAGTCTAAAACTTCGTCCTCTTTTTGAAGCAATACCATAAAATTATTTTT